>JAOULO010000123.1 GCA_029881995.1 Gammaproteobacteria bacterium | reverse complement strand
AAGCGGTCTGGCGCGGCGCCTGGTACAGGATGGCCTCCTGACGGATACCGATGCCAAAGAAGCCAATGATCAGGCTTTAAGCAAGAAAATCCCGTTTGTGACCTATCTGGTGCAGAACGATATCCTGAAAAGTCCGGAAATCGCGGCCTCGGCCTCACATGAATTCGGGGTACCGGTATTTGATATTACCGTAATGGACACCGATTCCATGGCCACCTCGCTGGTCGCGGAGAAGCTGGTACGTCGCCACCATGCCCTGCCCCTGTTTAAGCGTGGTAATCGCCTGTTTGTGGCTGTCGCAGACCCAACCAATCTACAGGCGCTGGATGAAATTAAATTCCATGTTGGAACCAATACCGAAGCTGTGCTGGTAGAAGAAGATAAACTGGCCAGTGCGATAGAAAAAGCCATGGATGCCCAGGATAATAGCCTGAGTGAATTAACAGACGGTGATCTGGATGATCTGGATATCACATCAGAGGATGATGAGGGTGGTGGCCCGGATCTCAAGGATGCCGAGATTGATGACACCCCTGTGGTTCGTTTTGTAAATAAAGTCCTGCTGGATGCCATTAACAAAGGGGCGTCTGATATTCACTTTGAACCTTACGAGAAAAACTATCGTGTGCGTTTCCGGCAAGATGGCATATTAAAAGAAATTGCTGCACCACCTACCAATCTGGCGCCCAAGATGGCGGCCCGTATAAAAGTATTATCCCGTCTGGATATCTCGGAACGCCGGGTGCCACAGGACGGACGCATGAAGATGACCCTATCCAAGAGTCGGGCAATCGATTTTCGTGTGAGTACCTGTCCAACCTTGTTTGGTGAAAAAATCGTAATGCGTATTCTTGATCCCAGTAGTGCCAAAATGGGCATTGATGCGTTAGGTTATGAACCTGAACAAAAACAGCTTTACATGGATGCCCTACATAAGCCTTATGGCATGATTCTGGTTACAGGACCAACCGGTAGTGGTAAAACCGTTTCTCTTTATACTGGGTTGAATATTCTAAATACCGAAGACCGAAATATTTCAACCGCAGAAGATCCGGCTGAAATTAACTTGCCTGGTGTGAATCAGGTTAACGTAAATCCAAAAGTGGGTCTCACCTTCTCCAGTGCATTAAAGGCCTTCCTGCGTCAGGATCCGGACATTATCATGGTCGGTGAAATTCGGGATATTGAAACCGCTGAAATTGCGATCAAGGCCGCTCAAACAGGTCACATGGTACTTTCAACCCTGCATACCAATGATGCTCCGCAAACCCTGTCACGAATGATTAATATGGGTGTGGCGCCATTTAATATCGCCTCTGCTGTCACATTGATTATTGCCCAACGTCTTGCACGGCGTCTTTGCAGTGCATGTAAACAACCGGTAGACATCCCTAAACAAGCCTTACTCGAAGAAGGCTTTACCGAGGAAGAAATACCCTCACTTAAAATTTTTGGTCCGGTTGGATGTGATCAATGTACCGAAGGTTACAAAGGCCGGGTGGGTATTTATCAGGTTATGCCGATTTCAGATGAAATGGGTCGTATTATTATGGCTGAAGGCAATGCCATGCAACTGGCCGATCAGGCACAAAAAGAAGGCATCCCGGATTTGCGTCAGTCTGGCCTCAAAAAGGTCAAAGACGGTTTTACCAGTCTGGAAGAAGTTAACCGTGTAACAAAAGAATAACTAGATCAGGGAAAGACCAATGGCACAAAATGTAAAAGC
>JAOULO010000122.1 GCA_029881995.1 Gammaproteobacteria bacterium | reverse complement strand
ACAGCCGACACCACAATAAGGGCACTGGGCCAGGGCTGTCGTCCGTTTGCCTTCAGCCGCATGTGCTGTGGCGGCCTCCAGTTCCGGGTTATCACCAACAAACAGGCTGGCACCTGCAGCTGAGCCGGATATAAAACTACTGGTTTTCAGGAAATCCCTTCGTGTCATCTTGAAGCGTTTCATTAGTATTGCTCCTCTTAATTCTTACTGGGGACAGTGCGCAGATAGGTGATAATGTCATCTATCTCCTGATCTGAAAGATCGGCCAGCGCTGCAGGACCGGAGAATGCCAGCATACGTGTGTTGGAACGCCCCTCTTTAATTGTTGTACGAATAAAGCCATCTGAGACTTTACTCAAAAAGCCTTTTTTACCTATAGCAGTACCGGTGCCACCCGCAGCATAACCATTTCCGTCCGGACCATGGCATGTGGAACAGACCTGATGAAACCACTGTTCACCCAGACGAGCATCGCCATGGGCATCGGCCTGTTTATCAACTTCTTTGATACGATCTGGTAAGACGGCGTGACCACGGATAAAGGCAATAATCGATTCGATATTATCCTTGCCAAGGTGACTAAAGGGGGGCATCCCTGTTCCTGGACGACCTTCGGCAATGGTGTCATAGAGAAAATCAACAGGGGCAATGGAAAGGAATTCTTTGTTGGTCAGAGAAGGTGCGATACCTGGTTTCCCAATAGCATCTTCCTGATGACAGAATACACAGTTCTGGTTATAAATTTCTTCACCCTTGAAGGCAAGTGCCTGATCGACAACGGGCGGCCCTTTAACGGATGTCTTTCCTGAAGTGGTACTGTTAGTAGAATCTTTATTACATCCTGTAATGAGTATGGCGATAACCAACAGGCCTATCAGTGGTACTTTATGATGTTTCACACTGCCTCCTTAAACTTACCTTTTTTAAATTCTGACGATTAAAAGGTTTCATTAAATAAGAGTAGCTGCTTTTAGGTCTGAGTATCCTTGATTTAGGTCAATGCAAAAATGATTTTTTGATAAAGACCTAGCTGAGCAGTAAGACTTAAGACAGGTTTTATTCGGAGAGGCTTTGCAGTTCTTCAGGTTTTAAGATTGTGATGTGGCGATTATGAATATCGAGTATGCCTTTTTCCTGTAACTGGGTCAGCTGACGGCTGACGGTTTCCAGGGCCAGGCCCAGGTAATTACTAATGTCCTGGCGGGACATGCAGAGTTTGAAGCTGTAGCCCATGACTTCACGTTTGGCTATGCGGTTTTTCAGGTTCAGGATGAAGCGGACAATGCGCTGCTCGGCCGTGGTGCCGCCCAGCATCATCAGCACGTGTTCCTCACGCAGTATCTCGCGGCTCATGACCCTGGACAGGTTGTGAAGCAGGGCCGGTATGGTGGTGGAGAGGTTTTCCAGTTTTTCGAAGGGTATCTGGCAGACCTCGGTCGTTTCCAGGGCCACGGCATTACAGGGGTGAATTTCCTCGTCAATGGCATCCAGACCCAGCACTTCACCGGCCAGGTGAAAGCCCGTGACCTGTTCCCGGCCCTGTACAGTAACCCCATAAGTCTTAATGGCTCCGTATTGTAGGGCGTAGATACCGCGGAATTTATCACCCGTTCGATATAGATAGTCACCTTTTTTCAAAGGTTCACGGCGGACAACCAGATCATCAATCAGGCTGACATCCTGATCATTGAGGGTCGTGGGCAGGCACAGTTCCCGCACACGACAGTCCTCACAGGCT
>JAOULO010000046.1 GCA_029881995.1 Gammaproteobacteria bacterium | reverse complement strand
CATAACGGCTGTCCTTTTGTGTCATTCAAGGATTGCATGGCCTTAAAAATCAAGCACTTAACTAAGAGCTCGCCTGAAATCTATGACACAGTTTGCCTAGTCTAACTATCTGATTATTAAGAAAAAAATATGAGCCGGAAAGGCTGGCTACGAACCAGGCGGTCGGGCGTTCGAATCGCTCCGGGCGCGCCATCTGTTAAAAAGCCGAAGCTTAATAAGCTTCGGCTTTTTGTTTTTAACCCCGTCGGATTTCCGGCCCTCGAGCACAGCTCTCGGGCGTTCGACTCACGCGAAGCAGTGCTTCGAATACTACGTTCGTCTCACCCTTCCGGGCGCGCCATCTGTTAAAAAGCCGAAGCACAAAACGCTTCGGCTTTTTGCTTTTATGGCCCGTCGGATTTCTGGCTTCTTATACCGGCGATGTAAGATAGTTACTACAAGCCATCCATGGCGAGACTTTCGTGGTTTAAATTGCCACCGGCCTGGGTCCATCGCTCACGGCATCCATGCTTACCGCGAAATTAGTACATCCATGTACGTCATCCGTGGCTTGGCGTTCGCTGGGAAAAAGTGACATTAGGTCACTTTTTCTTAATCCAGCTCACCCTTTCTGGTGCTCCATTTAACTAACAATATCCAATTAAGGGATATAGTACTCGCTGTACTATCCGCTTTTGTTTAATAATAATCCGAGTATAAAACTAATTCATATTTATAACGTGTGGATGATTATTGATTAATTCTACGAAGTTGAGATGGAGTGAAGGCTATAACATGAAAATTGCCACTGTAGTAAGCAAACCATTTACCGATCAAAGACCTGGAACATCTGGCCTGCGTAAAAAGGTCGAGGTGTTTCAGAAGGCACATTACCTGGAGAATTTTGTCCAGGCCATTTTTGATAGTATTCCGGAGAATGAGAGAGCGAGCCTGGCCGTAGGTGGTGATGGTCGTTTTTATAATCGCCAGGCAATTCAGGTAATTATCAAAATGGCGGTTGCCAATGGTTTTAAAAAGGTGCTGATTGGCCAGTCTGGATATCTTTCTACTCCGGCGGCTTCTGTGGTAATACGCAAAAATCAGCTGGATGGTGGGATTATACTTTCTGCCAGTCACAATCCCGGAGGTCCTAATGGTGACTTTGGTATTAAATTTAATACCCGGAATGGTGGCCCGGCACCTGAAGGTGTGACCGATAAAATTTATAAGATTGCTTCCAGTCTCCATGAGTACCGCATAGCTGAATGTGATGATATTGATATCGACACAGTTGGAATAACTGAGTTGGGAGAGTCAGTTATTGAGGTAATTGATCCGGTGGCTGATTATGCAGAGTTAATGGGTCAGTTGTTTGATTTTGAAGGTGTTTCTACTTTATTGAATAACGGAGCTTTTAATATGGCCTTTGATGCCATGCATGCTATCACGGGACCGTATGCAGAAAATATCCTGTGCCAGAAACTAGGGGCTCATGAATCTTCCATGATGAATACCACACCGTCTGAAGACTTTGGTGGAGGTCATCCAGATCCTAATCTGGTTTATGCAAAAGAACTGGTACAGTTATTTTCACAGCCATCGTCTGCACCAGATTTTGGTGCTGCCTCAGATGGTGATGGTGATCGAAACATGATTATTGGTCGTAACATGTTTGTGACTCCCAGTGATAGTCTGGCGATCCTTGCCGCCAATGCCCATCTGGTTCCAGGTTATGCCGATGGTATCAAGGGGGTGGCCCGTTCCATGCCGACTAGCCGGGCTGTGGATGTAGTGGCGGAACAACTTGACATCAATTGTTATGAAACACCAACAGGTTGGAAGTTTTTTGGCAACCTGATGGATGCGGGTTTGATTAGTCTGTGTGGTGAAGAAAGTTTTGGTACAGGTTCAGATCATATTCGAGAGAAGGATGGCCTGTGGGCAGTCTTGTTCTGGCTTAACCTGATTGCAGTAAAAAAACAGTCGGTACAGGAAATAGTACTGGAGCACTGGAAAAAGTTTGGTCGTCATTATTATAGTCGCCATGATTATGAAGCAGTTGATAAAGACAAGGCTGTGGCTATGTTTAAAACACTACGAGATAACATGCCTGATCTGATTGGACGACAATTCGGTGAACTTACTATCAGCACTGCCGATGACTTTTCCTACTTAGACCCTGTAGATAGTAGTCGCAGTGAGGGACAGGGAATTAGGCTCCTGTTTGGTGACACGGCCCGTATAATAGTGAGAATGTCAGGCACCGGTACAGAAGGTGCAACGGTACGTGTTTACTATGAACGTTATGAATCTGCCGATGGTCAGTTGGAAGAGGATGCCCAGGTATTTTTGTCGTCGTTGTTTGCTATTGCAGAAGAAATTATGCAGCTAAGCAAAACGATACATCGAGACCATCCAGATGTCATCACATGATATTTTTTAGGAATAGCTTAAGTATTATCTGCTGTTAATAATATTATGTGAGCAACAGAAATAAAAATACCTCCATTGTATGGAGGCATTTTTTAGATATAAACAAGAAGATGTGATCTTCATGTTATTTTTACAACGAACTGGCCTATGGCACCCAGGGCATCATCTGACGCATACCATTCATTGCAGGAGCAACATTGTGTGTCATCACTCCCATGTCTCGGCGCATATACGTCATATTGTTCGACATTGAACCGGTATTGGAACTTACGGTATCCATAGATCCTCTCATCGCCTTCATATCGTGAGAAATGCTTGTCATGGCGGTTTCCATAACGTGCACTGTATAGAACATGTATATAACAGCAACGATAGCAGTGATAACTCCGGGGACAGCGATCAAACGAGTGCGTCTAACCTGCTCACGATGGATTTTATCCAGTTGTTCAAGTTTTTTATCGTGTAGCCGTTCTTTGCCCTGGACTTCTTTTTGCAAGTTCTGATGTTCAAGGATCATCGACTCACTAAGTTTAGCCATGATCTCATCATTGCGATCTTCACGTTGTTGTGAGGTTAACTTGATATTCGTGAAAGTTTTTTCCAGGCCTGAGATAAGCTGGGTAATTTCCTCACTACGTCGTGAGTCACGTATGTCAGTACTTTCATGTATATTAACAAAGCCTTGATTGATTTCCTGCATCAAAGAGCTCAGTTGCTTGTCTCGATTGGCGCGCTCCTGCTTCAAATCCTGAAGTAGTGTTTTTACGACCTCATCATTTGAAGTAGAACGTACACTACTGCTTTTTTTAGTTGTTTTTTTCTTACTGCCTTGTGTAGTTGGATCTGCAGTATCTGCCATTTTCCTGCCCTCGCTTGTAGTGCTGTAAATTTTTTATAGTCAGTTTCTTATATTGAAAAATATCGTAGTGGTAAACCTATAAATTTTCTTGTTGGTTACTAAATAAACAGATTAAATTTTGAACAAATAAAATAACTTAATCTTCAGATTAAATATTAATCTAGTAAATAAGCAAATAATAATATGCTAATTTGATATTTTAGGGTAGAATAATTTCACAAAATTTAGAAATACATTTAAAAATCAACAAAATGTTTCAGGAGATAACAATGAAAATTAAGCAAATCACTATAGCTGCAGCAATGACACTAACTTCTACAGCCGTATTTGCATGGGGCCCATTCTATAACAATGGTAACGGCAATGGTTTTGGTAATGGTAACGGCATGATGGACGGAGCTTTCAACTTCAGCATGAATTCTTCTGCCCGTGGAAATGGCTATGGTTATGGCAACGGTAATGGCTATGGCAATGGTTACAACTACCCAGCTTATGGTTACGCTCCTTATAATGGTTATGGCTATGCACCACAGACTGCTCCTGTCATGACTGAAGATCAAAAGGCCGCTTTCGAAGCTCAGCAGAAAGCCTTTGCTGAGAACCAGAAAAAAGCTCAGGAACAGATGAAAGCCGCTTATGAAGCACAGCAAAAGGCTGCTGAAGATTACTACAAGCAGATGCAAGCGCGTCAGGAAGCTGAGTTCAAGGCACAGCAGGAATCCTTCGTTGCTATGCGTAAGCAGATGGAAGAACAACGCAAAGCAAGTATCGCTGCCCACAACAAGGCTCGTGAAGATTTCTATGCCATGCGTAATGCACCTGTTGCCGCCAAGTAATATTCTGCGAATATCAGTGTAAATAAAAAACCCCCGGACTGCTCCGGGGGTTTTTTTATTCTAAAGATGGAAACGAAAATAAAGAAATATTACAAGATTAAGAAGGGATTCCGGCACATTGTTTAATCTTGTTGGCTCGTTCAATACCTGTAGGATGAAGTCTGCCGGGTCTTCTTGAACCCTGGGTTCGTGAAAAATTTTCAGCTGCTGCCAGGGCAACGCGTTGTGAGACTTTTTTAGCGGCATAACAATCGGCTTCCAGCTCAAACGAACGTCGCATCTGAACCATATCGGTTTGCCAGCCTGAGAATTTTTCCCGTTGCATATGCTTGAGAAAATGATGCGCATGTTCATGGGCACGAACGAACTCTGATATCTGAGGGCCCAATCGCTTTAAGGCCTGGGGGTTGTAATAGATTACCGGGCCATACTGGTCATAGGTGGCGATAGAGGCATCACGTAGGTGTGGCACAGGTACTTCCCGAATCTGCATGGCATTAGCTGGAACTGCCATTGTAACCAGCAAGTAACAGCAAATGTGGGAGAACCAGGAAACAGGTTTTCGGTGCATAAAGTCTCTTTTATTAGTGACAACTATCGCCAGATCTTCATTTGATATCGACAGTTGATCCGTTTCCTGAAGTAATAAATATTTTTTATTGAAGATGATATTTTTTATCCCGGTGTTGCATAGGGTTACCATCTAGGAAGTGTTTAATAATTGACCATGTTCGGTCATTTGAGACGCAGTACCTGTAAAGGGATTGTGGGTAGAGCGAGATTAATGAAACAATGAAGTTTGTGTTTATATTAAGAGAACCTGTTGAGCAGGGTGGGAGGTAATGATGCGTATAAAAGTGCTTTTTATATTTCTGATTTTGACACTGACGGGGCTGACCGTTTCGGCTAACCCAGGTTATCCGGGTTATTACTCTTCTCCCCAATACCAGGCACCAGGCAGTATGTTACGAGAGGGGCTGGAAAAGATTATCCAACATCTGGCCAGTGGCCCAGTCCAGAATGGCCCCCAGCTAATGGCCTTTGTAGAACAGGAACTGGCCCCATATTTTGATTTTGATTACATGAATTACTGGGTGATGGGGAACCTGCGCCGTCACATGTCTCCCCAGCAGATGATGGAAATGCAGTATCAATTGAAAGGAATGTTTCTACAGGCTATGGCACGACAGTTGGCCAGTTATCAGCATGGTCGACTCGAGTATCTGCGTCCTCGGGGCAACCCGGAAAGTGGTGAAGTAAGCATGGGAATACGGGTTTGGTCCTATGGGGGGCATTCCAACCGGCTGGATTTCCGACTTTATAAAGCCGCTCAGGGCTGGAAGGTGTTTGATGTTGTTGCCGATGGCCAGAGTGTGGTGGCCCATTATCGCTCCATGTTTGCACGGCAGGCGATGATGAGGGCTCAGCCGTCTTCTTACCCTTACCAACGGTAAGGAGCGGGCAAAGGTATCTCTAAAGAAATATCTAATTTGCGACGAAATAGATTGATAGTTTATTAGTAGTTACTAAAATAGTTATCTAACTGATCGGTATCCGGTCTATTTTTAGGAGTTGATATGACTTTTGACCTTTTGACGATGATCGGCATCACTGTTTTAGCACTGGTAGGCGGGGTTCTATTTATACTGTGTCAGCTACGTGGTTGTAATAAACCACAGAGTTAAGCGTAGGTTAATAATAAACAAAAACGCCCCCATTTTTGGGGGCGTTTTTGTTTTATCGGTACAGCCTTAATGCAGGCCGAGGCGTTGCATTCGACGCCAAAGGGTAGAGCGGTCTATCCCCAGAATTTGTGCCGCCATGGCCTTGCTGCCATTTGATCGTTTTAGCGCGGTAAGAATGGAATCACGAAGTTCTATCGTTTCTTTTGGTGCATTACTTTTTTCTTCCTGCTTACTTGTATATTGCTGGCCATAGTTACATACGTCCTGCGGTAGTGATTCTGTCGTAACCTGATGATCACTTGCACAGATGATCCCGTGTTCGACGGCATTTTCCAGTTCTCGGACATTGCCTGGCCAGGGATAATTCATCAGCAAACGCATAGCATCCGGGTGCCATTCAATACCGGGGGTGTAGCCACGGTCCACCAGGCGACTCTGGAAGAAACGGGCCAGCAGGGGAATATCACCCGGTCGTTCTCGTAAAGATGGGATAGTGATAGGGATAACTGCCAGTCGATAGTAGAGATCGGCACGGAATTTACCGCTATCCACCAGATCACGCAGGTTCCGGTTGGAAGCGGCGATAATACGGACATTAACCTTAACCGGTTTATCGGAACCGACCATTTCAAATTCCTGATCCTGAATAGCGCGCAACAGTTTTGCCTGCAGGTGTAGTGGTATTTCACTTACCTCGTCAAGGAACAGGGTTCCGAGGTGGGCTGCCTGAAAACGCCCGGCACGGTCCTGGGTGGCGCCGGTAAAGGCCCCTTTCACATGACCAAATAATTCCGATTCAATCAGTGAATCGGGAATGGCAGCACAATTAACCTCGACAAAGGCGTGGCAATTGCGGGTGCTCTGGCTGTGGATAATTCTTCCCATCAGGGTTTTACCGGTGCCGGATTCACCCTGTAGGAGCACCGAGGCATTAGTGGGACTGATCTGATTCAGGCGATCAAGAATTTCTACCATGTGTGGGTCATTGGTTTCAAAATTACTGGGCCGGGTCTTGTAGGCGACTTCCAGGCGTCGTTGCTGAGTACGATCCCGAATCAGGACTAGTCTCGCTTTTTCACCAATTCCCGTGCACTGCACCATCCCGGTATAAAACTCCAGATAACAGTTTTCGTCATTAAAACGAAAATGTTCTTCAAAATTGACGAAACTACCACTGGGTTTATCATTGTCGTCTATTTCACCGGCTTCTTCTGCCGCCTTGTACAGGGCATTCTGAAAATTAAAGACGCCCATATTATGCAGGTGTTCAAGAGGTTCATTTGTGGGTAGGTGGAGTAGCATGCCAACAGCCGGGTTCTGGTACATCACCTTGCCATGGCGATCAGCAATTATCACACCCTCATCGATATAGCTGATAACAGCCTCCAACATCGGAAGAAGATTGTTGGAATGTTTCATTATAATTAATCCCCAATAAAGCAGGGTTATAGTGTTGCATGTCATGGGTTGTTGCGCAACATGTTGCAGCCCGAAAATTTTTAATAATAATAATAAAATCAACTAATTAGCTGGGTTAAATAAGCCTACTCATAGTGCAATACCTGCAACATCTAAAAATTAAAATGATGTAAATCAACTAGTTGCGATTTGGCACACGATTTGCTTACTAGTTCACAAAATATAACATTTTTTTAATAAGAAAATTATAGGGGTGTGTTATGGCAGAGGTATTCTCCGCAGAGTGGATGGATCAATTCATGCAGCAATGGAACAACGAACCAGAGCTGTCCGACGAATTGGCAAAAATCGGTTTTAATTCCAATATCGGTTACGGTTTCGATGGTGATGCTGATCCCAAAGGCGTGATTTGCATCGAAAACGGCAAGGCAACTGATGCTGGAGCCTATGACGGTCAGGAACTGAATTGGGACCTGCGCGCCAGTGCTGATAGCTGGCAGAAATGGATGAGCAAACCTCCTGGTATGATGGGCCTGGGTGTGGCCTATACCTCCCGCAAACTGAAATTCAACATTGGTGATTATGGCGCCATGATCAAAGACCCGCGTATGGCCGGGCCTTTTATCAAGAGCTTCGCC
Source organism: Gammaproteobacteria bacterium (assembly GCA_029881995.1). Lineage (GTDB taxonomy): Bacteria > Pseudomonadota > Gammaproteobacteria > UBA6429 > Thiohalophilaceae > JAHEDB01. Next base: position 19,393 of record JAOULO010000046.1, on the reverse strand, counting down.
ATCATGGGTCGGATCTCCTGAGATCCGGCACCGTGTATCGTTGCCGAACTCATTTGTTATTCCAAGTAGCTGGAGCCTGTCGGGCCAGGTAACACTGTCCCGTCAGTCGCTCCTTGTGTATTTAAAATAAACTGAATGGACTTCGAATCATGTCCAAACGACTGATTGTAACTTCAATATTCTGTCTTAGTCTGCCACTGGCGGGGCTTGTGCAGGCGACAAACTTTAATAACGGCTATAACCAGCCTGGCTACAGTAAGCAGACTCAGGGCTATGGGCAGCAGCAATTTGAGCCACCTACCCAGTTGATTACTGTTGAAGCTGCGCGCACAGGTGCAACCGTGATCCTCGGTGGAACAGTTGTTCCATTCCGGGAGATATCTCTCACGGCTCAAATGGCGGGTCGGGTGGAGTTCCTGGCCGGGGCAGAAGGTGACTGGTTTGAACCGGGTGAACTACTGGTTGCCATTGATGATGATGAGCTAGTGGCCAAACGTCAGCAGGCCATGGCAGAACTGGGTGGTCATCAGGCGGCCTTGAACGATGCACAGGTACAGTACTCTCGCGAGATGTGGGCACCGCAATCTCGCAATATCGGCAAAATGCCGGGCATGGGCATGCCTTCCCTGTTTGACCAGTTTTTTACGCGTAATTTTGGTAGCGCCATGGGTTATGGCAATCCTATGCTGGAGCGTCAGGCCGACCTTTATTCCTATGGCTCAAAGATGGGGCAGGCCTATAGCCAGCACTTAGGTGCTCTGTCTCGAATCCAGGAAGTCGATGCCCGCTTGCGTGATAGTCGTGGTGTAGCGCCATTTTCAGGTGTGATTATCAAAAAGCAGGTTGAGCTGGGTGATACCGTTCAACCAGGCCAGCCACTTCTGAAATATGCCGATGTTCGTGATCTGCAAATCAAGGTGGATGTTCCTGCCCGCCTGATGCGCGGCCTTCGCCAGGATATGGTAGTACCTGCCATGCTGGATGTGGGTAACGCCCCCGTTAATGCCAGGGTTGCACAGATCTTTCCAATGGCAGATGAGAAGCGCCATACCGTGACTGTGAAATTTGATTTACCCGCAGAAGTCCCCGGTGGTCCTGGTATGTATGCCGAAGTCATGATCCCTGATGCCGATGCACCGGTACAGAAGTTACCTGTTGTTCCTGAGTCAGCCATTGTCTGGCGTGGTAGTTTGCCCGCCGTTTTTGTTATGAATCATCAGAGCCGTTCCGAATTACGCCTCATCCGTCTGGGTGAAAAGGTTGGTGGTAATGGGGTGACTGTCCTTTCCGGTATTCGGGTAGGAGAACGCATCTTTGCATCACCTCAACCAGGAATGTCATCTGACTGGTCGGCACGCCGTACCCCGGTAAAGCAGTAAAGACCGGTCCATAACTGAATTGATCCATGAGTAGTTAAGTATGAATGACGAACAAACCAAGCCAAATGCCGATGAGCCAGAACTCAACCATGCTGAGTTGGGGATTGCCGGTCGCATAACAAAGCAGTTTATTAACTCACCAGTAACCCCGTTACTGATGATGGCCTTCCTGGCCATTGGTTTGTTGGGATTGATGTTTACCCCTCGTCAGGAAGACCCGAAGATTTCCGTTCCTATGGTGGATATCTTTGTTCAGTATGCAGGTGCCTCTGGAGAGCAGGTCACCAGTCTGGTAACTGAACCGCTAGAACGAATCATGAGTGAGATTCCAGGAGTCCGTCATGTTTATTCTGCCACTCGACGTGGCAACAGCATGGTCACCGTTCAATTTAAAGTAGGTGAAGACCTGGGCCAATCCATTGTTAAGGTCCACGACAAGCTGCAATCCAATCTCGACAGTATGCCACCCGGCGTGGCAATGCCTCTGGTCAAGCCAGTCGGTATCGATGATGTTCCAGTCGTGACAGCAACACTGTGGTCGAAGGATGTGGATGACGGTAATCTACGAACCCTGGCCTTTGATGTATTACAACGTTTACAGGAAGTACCCAACACTGGCAAAGGTTCTGTCGTCGGTGGTCGTAAAGAACAGATTCGGGTAGAAGCTTATCCAGAACGCATGAGTGGGTTTGGTATTAGTCTGGATCAACTGGCCCGAACCATTAAGACTGCCAATGCCGAACAAACTGCAGGTTCGATTGAAGGTGGCAATACCGCCTTTACGGTTTACACTGGAGCCTTCCTGCATACCGCACAGGAAATTTCACGTCTGGTGGTTGGGGTACATAATGGTGCACCTATATATGTACGCGATATTGCCCATGTCTTCCAGGCCCCTCAGGATACCACTCGACTTGTAACATATTACACCGGGACAGCCGATGAACGTGGACTGCCCCATGCCAATGGCGAGGCTGCGGTTACCATTGCCATTGCCAAGAAAATTGATACCAATGGTGTGACCGTGGCCAACGAGGTGCTGAAGAAACTCGATAGCCTCAAGGGTAGTTTGATCCCGAATAACGTCGAAGTGGAGATCACTCGTAACTATGGTCAGACCGCCAATGATAAGGTCAACGAATTACTGACCGCCCTGTTCGAAGCGGCCATTGCCGTGAGCCTGCTATGCATGATTGGTCTGGGTCTTCGCGCGGCCTCGGTAGTTATCACCATTATTCCCATCGTGATCCTGATTACAGTCTGGTCGGCCTGGATCCTTGATTACACGATTGACCGTGTGAGTCTGTTTGCTCTGGTGTTTGCCATAGGTATTCTGGTGGATGATGCCACTGTGGTGGTAGAGAACATCTTCCGGCGCTGGTTGACGGCGGGTAAGACCAGTCTGGATATTGCCGTTGATGCGGTACGTGAGGTGGGCAACCCAACCATCCTGGCAACCCTGACCATTATTTCTGCGCTGCTGCCCATGGGATTTGTGAGCGGCATGATGGGCCCCTACATGCGACCCATTCCTGTCCTGGGCTCTTCGGCCATGTTTTTCTCTTTGATTGCCGCCTTTATTTTTGCACCCTGGTTTGCCATGCGTGTCCGTCCTCAGTTATCGGCCCTGGCCAAAGCTGAAAAGCGTGAACAGAAGGTACGAGATTTTATTGGTCGCTATTATCGACCTATTATGCGGCCACTATGCACTAACCGTAAGTTGGGCCTGGGCTTCCTGTTTGGTCTGATTGGTGCAACCTTCCTGGCCTGTGCGATGTTCTATATCAATGCAGTTACAGTGAAAATGCTGCCGTTTGATAACAAACCAGAATTCAATGTGGTCGTTAATATGCCGGAAGGCACTGCTCTGCCAGTAACGGCCAATGCAACCAACCGTTTTGCCGAAGCACTGCGCACCATTCCTGAAGTTACTTCCCTGCAAACCTATTCGGGTACGGCTTCACCGTTCAACTTTAACGGTATGGTGCGTCACTACTATCTGCGTGAGCAGCCCTGGGAAGCGGATATCCAGGTCATGTTGTTGGACAAAAATGATAGGGAACGGGGTAGTCATGATATTGCGGTTGAAGCCCGCCATATTTTAAATCGTGTGATTGATAGTGAGCCTGATCTTAAGGCTACGGGTGTGAAGATCCAGGTCGTAGAAATGCCACCCGGACCACCGGTATTACAGACTGTAGTGGCCGAGATCTATGGTCCAACAGCTGAGACTCGTCGCCAGGTAGCACGTGATATGACAGCCATGTTCGAACAGGCCGAAGGTGTAGTCGATGTAGATAATTACATGACTGACCAACATGAGTACTGGCATTTCGAAGTTGATATCGAAAAGGCCGTACGCTATGGCGTATCAGTAGATACTATTAATCAGAACCTGTCCATGGCCATGGGTGGCTACCAGCTGGGTGATATTAAACGTCAGGTGGTACGGGAACCTACTTATATAGTACTGCAAGTACCATTGACCGTTCGTTCACAGATTCAGCGTTTGAAGAACCTGCCTATCAGTACTAACCAGGGTCATACCGTACCACTCTCTGAGTTGGGTCGTTTCAATAAGAAAGTTGAAGAACCTATCATTTTCCACAAAGACCTGCGTGGTGTGGAATATGTTACCGGTGAAATGGAAGGCCGCCTGGGTGCGCCTATCTATGGCATGTATAAAGTTGAAGACATGCTGGTCAACTACGTGACACCTGATGGTGCTTCTATAACAGGCATGCCCAAAGGCTTGCTTGGTCCTCCCGAAGACGATGCCAAAAGTGGTTTCGAATGGGGCGGCGAATGGACTGTTACCTATGAGACATTCCGCGACATGGGTATTGCTTTCATGGCCGCTCTGGTCCTGATCTACGGTCTCATCGTCTGGGAATTCAAGAACTTTAAACTGGCCGGCCTAATCATGGCTCCGATCCCATTAACACTGATCGGCATTATCCCCGGACACTGGGTAGTCAATGCAGAATTCACCGCCACCTCCATGATCGGATTTATCGCCCTGGCCGGGATAATTGTGCGCAACTCTATTCTGTTGGTTGAGTTCGTCAAGCACGAAGTGGAAAAGGGTAAAGAGATCCAGGAGGCCGTCATTGCTGCTGGCCAGACGCGTATGCGACCTATCTTTATTACTTCTCTGACTCTAATGGCAGGTGCTGGCGCATTATTATCTGACCCGATCTTCCAGGGTATGGCGGTTAGCCTGTTGTTTGGTGCTGCCGTGGCGACTGTACTGACTCTGGTGGTGATTCCTCTGGGTTGTATCAGCGCCAGCAAACAATTTTATATCCTGCTCGAAAAAGATATACCGGTTGAAGAACCTAAAGCGACGGTAAGTACATCATCTGGATTGCCTTTATGGATGGTGGTCTGGACCAAGGTGATCAGTGCTGCAATGTGGACCTTCTATACATTACGTGCCTTTTACATCATGGCGCGTATGGTCGTGGAAGGTTTCCTCAAACGATTCCAGAAACCAACACCTCCCCCATCAGCCCCAAGTGGTGGTTCAGGCGTGACACCACCGGCCGGTCCTTCATCAGGTGGTAATGGTGGTGGATCTTCTACTCCCCCTGGTGGTGAACCTCCTGTGAGTCCAGCGGGTAATCAGGAAGTGGGTGATGCTGAACCGGTCAGTGCCAGTGCAACAGCTGAAAAAAAGACCGTGAAGAAAAAGGTAGCCAGGAAAAAATCGGTGAAGAAAAAAGCCAGTGGTGTAGTAACAAAACCTGCTGAACCGCTGATTACGGCGGAAAAGGCTGAACCTGTCCAGGAAGAAAACAGTAATACATCAAATGCTGAGCTTGAGAAGCAGGCGGATGTTGAGGACAAAACAGTAATTTCAAGTAAGACAGAATTAGAAACCAGTACTGCTTCATCAGCCAAAAAGGGCAAGAAGCGCCGGGGTATACGTTTGAAGACGAACCTGGAAACAGCAACGGACGAGGCCAGTTAATCAGGCCTTATGAAAGAGACAAGTCAAATACAGGGCAGAGGTAATATTATGAAAGAAAATTCCACACTTAAATCGATCATGCTGGTGGGCCTGGGAATGGTCATCGGTAGCGGTATCAATGCAGTTTCCTCGTCAACTGCTGATAACAAAGCAGCTAAAGCTGAAAAAATGCCGCCTGCTCCAAGCGGTCCCTATCGTTCACTGGAGTCAGGTAGTCAGCAGGCCATGCCTCTGTACCCACCGATGCCACGTATGACTCCACCGTGGGCACAGAATAATGCAGGGCAGAAAATGCAGGCACCACAACGTCCAGACTGGGCACAACGTCCAGCTGCACCACAACGTCCTGAATGGGCACAACATCCAGTTGCACCACAGCGTCCAGACTGGGCTCAACGTCCAGCTGCACCGCAGCGTCCAGATTGGGCACAACGTCCAGCTGCACCACAGCGTCCGGATTGGGCACAACATCCAGCTGCACCACAGCGTCCAGATTGGGCACAACGTCCAACGGCACCACAGCATCCGGATTGGGCACAACGTCCAGCTGCACCACAGCGTCCGGATTGGGCGCAACATCCAGTTGCACCACAGCGTCCAGAGTGGGCACAACGTCCACCAGTGCCACATTATCCCCAAAGACCGGCACGTCCTGAATGGCAGGGACAACCTGCCCCTGGTGTATGGGCCCCGGTTCCTGCTCCAGCTTATGGTTTTGGTTATCCACCTGTACCAGCTTACATCACCCCCTGGGGATATGGTCCAGGTGCATGGGGTCCGGTTCGTCGCTAACAACTAAAAAAAGGAAGAGCGAATAATGAAGACAGGCATTAAATATAAACTGGCAGGCGTCATCGGTCTGTTAGCCTGCGTCGCCAATACTAACGCTTTGGCAGATCCGCTGACCTATTCAAGCGATCGCTGGCCATCACGCTGGTCATCTGTAGTGCAACAGGCACCTGCAAGTTCTCAGGCTTATGGTTATGGTGATAGCCAAAGACAAGTTCAGCGTCAGCAGAACAATCCGTGGGTTCACAACAGCAGTACATTGTTTGATATACCAGCAGCGGATAGACCCTGGGGTCAGCCACCACGGAAATCTCAGCGTCGTCGGAGTAGAGAAACTTACTATCGGCAAGCTGTTGTAGGAATGAATCACATGGGTTCCATGCATAACGCTTATGGTTACGGTGCTGGACTACCCGGTGCCTATACCCAACCGGTTTATAGCAACCCTTATACAGCAGGGCTGACCGGGGTCGGTATGCCTTATGGTGTTTCACCTTTATTAGCTTCTCCCTTACTGGCTTCACCACTGGTGACTTCTCCTTTACTGGGTTATCCCTATGGGGCATATCCCTTAAATAGTGGACTGGGAAGAATGAACTGGCCATTCGGTGCCTGGTAAAAGGAATTTAATAAGAGAAAATTTTTAGAATTTTTGTGGGGTGAGAAAGAAATGGTCATAAGCAATAGCTTGCCCAGATCTGATTTACCCGATGTTGTTGAGCGGCGCACTCTCTTCTCATCAGCATCTGTCTAACCATGAGAGTGCAGTGGAGCATGTTTACATGCTATGTAGATAAACTTCGTTTTTGTTTGGAGGAAACGATATGAAAAAACTAAGCAAGGTATTGGCCGCTGCAACGCTGGTTGGCGCAGCCGTATTACCACTGTCTTCTGCCAATGCATGGTGGGGTCCTTTTGGTGGCGGTGGTCCATGGAATGGCTACAACAATGGCAATGGCTGGGGCAATGGCAACAGCATGATGGACGGCTGGGGTGACATGAACTTCAGTATGCGTGGTAATGGCTGGGGTCGTGGTGATGGTCGTGGTTACGGCGATGGTCGTGGTTACGGTTACGGCCGTGGTTATGGTTACGGTGCCCCTTACGGTTATGGTGCTCCTTATGGCTATGCGCCAATGCCTGCACCTTATGGCTATGCGCCACCACCAGCACCTTACGGCTATGCGCCACCACCAGCACCTTACGGCTATGCGCCACCTGCTGCACCTGCGGCTAAGAAGTAAGTAGCTGAATGGTTGGCCGGGCCCCAGACTCTGGTGTGCCCGGTCACCATTATTTTAAGTTGATATGAAAAGAAATTGCGGGAGCAAAACTATGTTGGTTCGTGTTTACCAATTCCTGCTCACAACGGCCTTATTAATAGTTGCCAGTCTGAGCCAGGCAGTGGATGTCAAAGTGGAGTTTTCAGCCGAGGCTGTACAGATCGCACCACAACGTCCAACCGTGGTAGCCAGGATGTTCGTCAGTAAAAAAGCAGTACGTACTGAGTCGAAGATCAATAACCAGGAGCTGGTTGAAATCGTCTTTCCAGAAGAAGGGCGTCGTATCATGCTGTTTCCGCAACAACAAAATTATGTTGAACAAACTGGTATGCCGAAAAAGTCATCGGCTGTGAGCCAGGAAAAGAATTTTAATCCCTGTACCGGAGTCCCCGATACCGAGTGTAAAAAACTGGGTAAAGAGAAAGTACAGGGAAGACAGGCAGAAAAATGGGAAATCATTGCCAAACGAGAAGGAAAAACCTTGCGCAGCCTGCACTGGATTGATGTGAAGCGCAAAATGCCGCTCAGGGAATCTTATGCCGACGGTAGCTTTAGTGAACTCAAGCTATTGAAAAAGGAAAAACTCAATGGGCGTAAGACAGAAATATGGCAACTGGATATGACTCGAGGTGATGGTAAAAGGATGTCTTCCAAACAATGGTATGACACGCAGTTGAAAATGATGATCCGTGAGGAGTTACCGGGTGGTTATGTGCGTGAGCTACGTAATATCAAGGTCAGTAAGCAGGCCAAAAAACTGTTTGAAATACCCAATGGGTATCAGCGTCGTCCAGCGCCCTCGGCAGCACCCGTAGGAATGTCATCTGGAATTCCGGCGAAGCCTTAAGCAGAATTAAAGGAACGGATCTTAAGAAACAATGATAACTGTGGTCGCCAATTTGAAAGGAGGGTCGGGAAAGAGCACCGTGGTGTTCAACCTTGGCCTGTGGCTACAGAACTGTGGTCAACCAGTAGCAGCCTATGATCTTGATCCACAACAGACCCTGAGTGATGTGGCGGAAGTGCGTCGTGAAGAAGGTTATGCACCTCCTCTGCAGGTTTATCAGGGTAAAGGCAATTTTGCTGAACAGCTGTCAATTCATCCTGGCCAGGTTCTGGTGGATGTAGGTGCTGCCAATATGGATGCCATGAAACAGGCACTGAGTATGGCGGATCGAATCATTATTCCTGTACCGCCTAGCCAACCCGATGTCTGGGCTACACAGCGTTTTTTAAATATTGTGCAGGAGGCTACGGTTGATAAACCAGTACCCAAGATGTTGGCGTTTGTGAACCGGGCTGATACTCATCACGCAGTACGTGAGTCGGATGAAACAGATGAAGCACTTGAGGCCATTCCTGGTATTGAACGTCTACCGTACCGTTTGCATCAACGCACAATTTATCGTCGTTCACTAAGTGAAGGACAGTCGATTTTTGAACTTTCACGCCGTAGTAAGGCTGTGGAAGAATTTAGGTTATTTGCCGAGTTTCTCTACCCCGAGGTCTTGGTTAACAAGAAACGAGAATTAAAAGCAGAGGAAGGTCAATGAAATTGATTCGACATATTATGAGTCACAGCATCCTGATTGGTTTTGTGGCGTTACTGGTTCTGGGGTTTTACTACCGGGCTGTACTATTTCCGACTAACTGGAATGAACAGATTAGCCAGCAGGTAGACCGCATTACCGGTACCTATGCACCCAAAGTCCATGCCTTTGCGGCACCCATGGAAAATAAATCAGATATCAGTGTGGCTGAAAAACTGGCAACGGCACTTACTAAAGAATCAGAATCAACAGTCGCCAGTGCTGACGCCATAACAGAAGAAGAGGTTACAGCAACTTCAGATTCAGATACGACTGAACTTAGCGCTACAGAAGAAAATAATTCTGAGACTCCAGCCAGTACTGAAGTGGCTCAGACCGAGGCTGCTGTTAGTGATACGGAACAGACAGATAAAGAAGTCATTAGTCAGGAAATTGAGGAAGTACCGCAGGTAGCTTCTGCCAAACCTGCAACTGAAGCCTTAGAGACTAAAACAATTGAGACTAAAGTTGTTGAGGCTAAAAAGGAAGAAAAGGCCACTCCAACTGCACCACAGCTAAGTGAAGATAAGCAGGCAGTATCTGCAGAGAAGACTGTTGCTTCTACCGATCAAAAAGCCACGCCTGAGATTGCGTCTGGTGAGTCAAGCGTGACTGAACCCCAGAAGAAAGAGGAAACAACACAAACGGCAGCCAGCACAGAAGCCGCTGTTGAAGAAAAGTCAGCAGTAACTGAAAAAGCTAATGGGCCTTCAACAGCTGTTAGTGTGGCACAAGTTGAAGAAACTACCGCTCCTGCGACTGATAAGGAAGCTCTTGCAAGTCAGGGTAGTCAGGAGACCAAAGATCCTGATGAGATCACTACGGCTGATAGTTCTGCACAGGTCACAACTGGAGAAAATCAGTTATGGCTCCAGGCCCGTATGGCCTATGGCAAAGGTGACATGAATAAGGCCCTGCAACATTATCAGGCACTGGCAGAACAGGATGAAAACAATCCCGATATATTCGGTGAGCTGGGTAATATCCATTATGCACAGGGTAATTTTCAGGAAGCAGGGAATGCCTATTACGAAGCGGCTATCCGCCTGCTGGAACAGGGGCGTACTGGCCAGGTTCATTACCTGGTAAGAGTTATTGCAGGACTGTCTCCAGAAAATGCAGATAAATTACAACAGCGCCTGATGAACAGGTAAGTAAAACGCACTATGCACAGAGAGTGAAATGGGGCAGCGGTGAATTTCCCGCCTGTCATATCATAGACTGCAGACAAAGAGAAACTTATGTCGAACATAGATCAGACAGGTGAGACTCCTGACAAAAAGATGCGTTTAACTAACAATCCACCAGATTGTGAAAATGCAGACTGCCATCACAAACGTGCAGCGGCTGGTGGATCCGAAGCCATTCAGAGTAAACCAGAAAGTATGGAAGATTGCATGGGACGCAGCATGGAGTTGCTGTCTAATACCTTTGCTGCCAGTGCCAAGCGTTGGGAAATGATTGTTTATCCTTCTCTATTTGCATTTGTTTTGTTGGCGGCATATGGATTCTTCCTTATTTATAGTCTGTCTACTAATGTTAGCCGGATTGCAGAATCGATGGACAGCATGACTAAAAACATGACACATGTAGCCATGAATATGGAAAAGGTTACACAAAATATGGTGCTCATGACCCAGACTGTTGATTCCCAATCAACATCTTTGCATGAAGTTGTGGCCAACATGCGCGGTATGAATCATTCAATGTCTCGAATGCGTCATGATATGTCAGTTATGAACGGTAATGTGTCACGGCCCATGTCGTTTATGAATTCATTTATGCCCTGGTAAGCAGGGTAAGTTAAAGCAGGTGAGATATGTGGGGCACAAATAAACAGGTTCGCGATCGTTTGCAACAGTTGGAAGATCATCTCAGACAGGAAAATCCGATCCTGGTTGAGGCGGTGGGCCGTTTCCGCGAACTGGATCGGGTAGCACGACGCATGGGATTGTTAAACCAGGAACAGTCTTTTGCCACCCAGGTTCCATGGTGGCCATTGATTACGGTGCTGGGTACTTTCTCGGCAGGTAAGTCCTCTTTTATTAATCATTATCTGCACCGTAATCTACAGGCGACCGGGACCCAGGCCGTCGATGACAAGTTTTCAGTTCTGTGTTTTGCCAGTGATGGTAAGGACCGTGTCCTGCCAGGTATTGCTCTGGATGCCGATCCACGTTTTCCTTTTTACCAGATGGCCGATGAGATAGAACGGGTCTCTCCAGGTGAACGTTCACGGGTGGATGCCTATCTGCAATTAAAGACCTCAGATAGCGAGGCACTACGCGGTTACATCATCATCGACTCTCCCGGCTTTGATGCCGACGATCAGCGCAGTGCCACACTGCGCATTACCGATTACATTATTGAGTTGTCCGATCTGGTGCTGGTGTTCTTTGATGCGCGCCATCCTGAACCAGGTGCCATGCAAGATACCCTTGAGCACCTGGTTGGCGGCACCATGCATCGTAAGGATTCGAACAAGTTTCTATATATATTGAATCAGATCGATAGTGCAGCAAGGGAAGATAACTCCGAGCAGGTGGTATCGGCCTGGCAACGCGCCCTGGCGCAGCAGGGACTGACGGCTGGCGAGTTTTATACCATCTATAACCCGGATGTTGCTACGCCGATTAAAGACACCCTGGTACGGCATCGTTATGAAACCAAGCGTGATGCTGACATGGCTGCTATCAAACAACGCATTCACCAGGTTCATGTGGATCGTATCTATCGCATCATCGGTCGTCTGGAAAAGACGGCGCGTGAGATAGAACAGGAATACCTGCCTCAATTACGTAATTTACTTAGTCGTTGGCGACGAGGTGTGCTGTGGCGTGATGGATTGTTTCTTGGTGCACTTGGCAGCGGCTTTATTGCCCTGTTACTGGCCAGTGGAGTTTGGCAAGGGCAACCCCTTGATATTCCCGGTACCCAGTTACTACAGAGTGCCTGGCAATCTATAACGGGTAGTGTATGGGGTCGTATCAGCGGTGTTGCTATTGCGGTGTTGTTGGCACTGGGGATTCACAGTTATGCCCGTCATGCTGCTGGTCAACGTGTTATCAAATGGATGAATAAAAACATTCAGCAGGAAACACAACGTCTGCATCTGCAGCAGGCCTTTGCCAAGAACATTCGACCCTGGCATAGCGTTTTCCGTCCAGAGCCAGTGGGCTGGAATATATTTGCCCGACGCCGTTTGAGTGCTCTTATTGCCGCAGCGGATGGTTATATTCAACGCTTAAATGATCAATTTACACAGCCTTCCGGTGAAGAGAAGTTTGCGACCACACCGGGGCCACAGGAAGACCTGTCTACTGTGGATTTTACTGCCGATGAAAAGACTGAGGCAGATAAGGTCGCCGTATAGGAAGTTTAAGGTAAAGGATTTAAAGACTTATTATTTAATTTTGGTGGGAAGTGGGAGAATAACATGACCGATACAGACCAGACTAACGACACGGTAATAGAAGATAGTAACGAAACCGTAGTCAAGAAAAAGGCCAGCAAGAAGACGCGTAAAAAGGCCGTTGTTAAATCAACAAGTGAAGCCAGTGAAGCGAGTACTGCAACTGCAAGTACAGTAAGTGAAACAACCACAGCTAGTGAAACTGTAGCAGAGCCGGTTGAATCGAAAAATCTCGATCAGTCTAGTGAACCCGCCTCAACCGCGACAAATGACAAGCGCGCCCAGTTGATCAACAAACTGAAAGATATGGGTGTGATGCAGGGTGCCGCAGTAGCAAATGCTGCCGCTGGCAGCAAAAAGATCCTGGCCAACAATATACCTTCCTGGATAACACCTCAGGTTATTGCCGTTGCCGCGGGCGCCGCTGTTTTTAGTGTGCTGATCTGGTCTCTGGAAAATGAAAAGCAGGACAGTCAGCCACAAACAGCCAATATGGCACCAATCTATGCACCTTATGGGGCAGCACCTGTCATGATGCATCCGGCTCAACCACCAGCACCTATGCATGAACAGGCACAGCAGATGAACCCTTATCAGCCACCGCTAATGGAGCCACCGGCATATCAGGTTCAACAACCTGATTTACCGGCAGTTCCACACAACCCACAAAGTGAACAGGCACCACAGGCTTATCCAGCACCACCAGCCTGGTATCGCAATCAATACGGCTATGGTTACGGATATCATCCATCCATGCAGTTTGGTTTCAATAGTCGCATGCATGGCCAGGGCTATGGGCAAGGGGCACAGCAGTATTATGGTCACCCTGCTTATGGTCCGTATCCAGCACCGGCCTATGCCTATCCACCCGTTGGTGAACAAAAACGCTAGTAATACACAGGATCCGGATTGGGGAGGTCTGATACCGGATCCTGTTAGCAACAGTATGAAGATAGGAGTGTGATGTCTATGTTTAAGAATATTTTTGCTGCATTGGGTGTGTTGGCATTAATCGGCCTGCTGGTTTTACTATTCAAGTTTGAACCCATGTTGCAGCGCTTTGGTGAGTTTGATGATCAGGCCATGCAGGTCTATTCGGAACTGATGGAGCAGATCCTCGAAACGGGTAATGCTGCTGAGGCAACTATCTGGAAAGCGAAGGTGGCGGATGGTCTAAGTGCTGATGATGTTGAAGATGTAATTCGCAATGTGGCCAACGAACACAATATCAAGAACGTGGGTGAACTGCCTCTATATAAACAGGTTGAGGCCATGACCGGTAAACCCTACCGGTATATGAAGATTTACATGTTCTGTAACGCCATGACTGCAGCCAGAATGGTGGACTACAGTGATGCCTATTCGGCTTACCTGCCATGTCGTGTTACCTTGCTGGAGGACAAGACGGGTAAACTATGGTTATATACCCTGAATATGGATCTGATGATACACGGGGGCACACCACTTCCACCTGCATTGAAGGAAGAGGCACTACGTGTCAAATTTATTATTCAGGATATTCTTAAACGCGGCGCCAGTGGCGAATTTTAAGCAGTATTGAGGAGAGACAGTTGAACACTCAGTTGGAAACACTACAGGCTGAACTGGCGGGTAACGAGCCACAGTTGCAAGCATTATTACAGAGCCTGCATCAGCTGGATCGCTATGCCAGGCGTATGCAGTTGCTCGAACACGAGGACAGTATGCTGGCCCACCTAACTACTGAAGCACCTCAGTCTAATGATAAGGCAGTACAGGCTGACGAAGGATCAACTCAAGCGGAAGATGATTCTTCCAGACTTGGTCTGATGACTTCATTGGCTGAGATGATCGATAAACTTGAGCAACATGTTGGCATGGTTATGCAGGCCATGAATCGCTGGTGTTTATCTGTGTTGGGTTGGGAATTAGGTATTCTGGCCATCCTGGCGGGATTAGTGACGGGCGTAGCAGCGATGATGGGTGATGGTCAGCCTCTACCTGTATTGCAGGCATGGTGGGCTGAGTTAATCTCAAGACCATTGAGTCTGACTGTCTATAGTGTATTGTTGTTCACGATTGCGGCCATTGTCCATTTTAAACTTCGTAAGATAGTGGCTGGCCGTATCGCAAATAAATTACAGCAGGTGGAGTTAGAGCCCTTTGACACCTCCAGGGCCTTTTTGAGAAACACCCGTATCTGGCACAGTATCTATCGACCTCAACCGGTTGGTTGGGCAAATCGGGCACAGAAGCAGGTAAGTGAACTTCGCAAACAACTGACCGATAAGCTTGCACATCCACAGGACTCGCAGGCAGCATAAAAGAAAAGCAGAACGGGGCAATAGCCCCGTTTTTTATTTCACTGAAACCGTTACAAGCTCACATTCAGATTTTTTCTTCATGGGCAGTTTTAAGGGTGTAAAACTGAGCTGACCATTCGCCTTACGCACATATACGCCATGAATACTCTTGGTTTGAAATAGCTTTGGATGTTTACTAAAGGCATTTTGTAATTGCATGACTTTAGGACGAGCTTCTGGAGCGCATACATCCAATCCATCAATCTGATCAATGTGGATGTATTTGGCACGCATGGTGGGAATGTTGATTTTGAACTGGGTAGTTTGTACAACATCATTGACCATGTCGGCCAGTTCTTCCTTAACATAAAAATCATTTGCCAATGCAGTAAAAGGCATAAGAAACAGAACCAGCATATTTTTCATGTTGAGAATCTCCATGTGTCAGTTCCTTCGAATCCTTTTAAATACTAAATTTCATGAAAGTATTTCCAGCCAGTCATTCACGAGGTTTATTATTAAGGATGTGCCTTTAATGCTACGACATGAATACTGAAATGTAAAAATGAAAATTGCTGTAGTTGTTTATTAGAATATAGTGAAGTTTTACTTCTGGTGATATAAATTACCAAAGCTGAAAATATAGTCGGGTAATATTTCTCCAAAGGAGCTGGAGCTATAATATATAACTAATATTAAATCCTAACCCCCAATCCGGACTGCCATCACTTAAACCTTTGACGAGGTAGCCCAGGATTTTGAATTTATTACTGAGTTTTTTACTGGCAAAGGCAGTGAGTTCTTTTTGGTCTTCACTGCGTTGGGTAGCCGCTTCTTTAAAATCATAGGCAAGACCCAAGCTGAATCTGTGGGTGAGTGAGTAAGAACCACCTAGAGAATAGTAACTGCCATTTTTATAATCGATACCGGGGGGATCACCATAAATTTTATATCCAAGTGTGGTGAATATCCCAAACATACCGGCACTGTAAAACCCATCTACCTGGAAAGAATAGTCATATTCACCTGTTCCCAGACGTTTATTTTCATCTGCTGTTGGAAATTTTACTTTGCCGGTTAATTCAATAAAAACTTCATCCGGCTGATAAGGGAAAAGGGCATAGGAAATCGCTGCAATCACATCACCCATACCTGATTCTGTTGTTGTTTGATTGTCACCATCGGCAGGGGTGGCATTGGGACCAACCACAGTACCCGGCCCTGTAATTTGTATATGTGGAACGGTGACTTTATAGACGAAATCCAGAGTATCCAGTTTAACCGATAAAGGAAAATACCAGATTTCCGTATCGCTACTATCTCCATAGTCACCGGTACTGTAATCAACCCCTGTTGACACGCTTGTTTGATACTCAGCCAGAACCGGACTTATTTTTCCAAGCAGTAGACTGGACAGAATCAATAGATTGATAAGAAAAGCTTTACACATCAGGTTAAGTGATTTGATAAATAAAAAAGGGTACCTGAAAGGTACCCTATATAGAAATACTTTTTATATTATTTTCTGGGATGTCCTGGTTTCTCTGGCTTTGCTGGACGACTAGCAATCGCTGGCCGCTCAGGCCGCATGGCCACATCAGGTAATTCAGGTTTTGATGGGCGTTCACTGGCTTTAATTCGGTTTAGTACCTCTCTTGAGTGAACAAGACCTCGTGGTACTGCCTTGTCAGGATGTTTCGATGAGAAACGCTCAATGTTTTTATCGTGTTGGTTAATAGCCTGATCTATCCCTTTGTCATTACTGGTATCAGCAATCACTGAACCAGACATCGCCATTATGACGCAGGCTGAAAAATGGGTGTAAAAGCTACGTAGTGACATGGCGCTTTCCTCTTAAAAAGTTGTATTACACATGTAAAAGAATAACAGGGATTTTTGAAAACACTGTGAACTGTATGTCACTTTTGAGGGCTGATTCTGGTTGTTGGTTGATGCTCAACCAGGTAGAAATTAAAAACCGTAAAAATTTCCAGATGTTAGATGTCTACTTACTGTACCCAAGAAAATGACCAATTTTTGACGGAAATAGTTTGGAGTGCATTAAAAGTGTGCAAGCTGCGTCGAATTTATGACTTATTTTGAATGGTATTTAATCAAAAACAGGGATTTTTAAGGCATTTTGAGTTGGCCCACTAGTTGCAACAGAGATAACTGAGCCTGGTGTGTTACTCCTTCATACCAGTTTCTACTCCTCCTTAGAGTTAGGTTAGGTAATGATATGACTCTTTAGGGCGCCGAAAGGCGCCCTTTTTTTTATTCTTAATTTATACCCTCCCATTGCAGGGGACGACGTACAGGGATGTACTAGTGTCACGGGAGGCATGGATGCCGGGAGTGACTGGTTAGGGTGGGGTGATTGATTTCAGTTTTGTGCTTTTTCTTTCTAAACTGAATCGCTATCGCGATGCTCTGATCTAAAGTCAGGTCTCGTCCTGACAGACGAGTTACTTTTGTTTCGGCAAAAGTAACCAAAACCATTGCCTCCAGAGATGGCGCAAACGTGTGTTTGGGCTTTGGTTTTTTGTTGAGCATTGGCAGAAGGGCCGTCCTGGCCCTCTGCCAATGCGGCGACACACCGTAGAACCTCTTCGAGTTTCATTCGGCACTTCTTCGCTGTCGCTCAGGTCGCCCATGCCGCCCCTTATCTATATTTAAAAAACCAAAACCCAAACACGCGCCATCAAAGTCGGCACAACCCCGCAGCGAATTGGCTTTCATGGTTAAATGAGAGTTGTTGGTGAATTGGATTAAACGTGGTCTGTCCCTGATTACTTGAGGCCGATAGGCCGTAGCTCAGGGTGGTCGCGGTTGATTTAGTTGTTATAAGGTATTTCATGACACTTCTTTTCAATTACTTTCCTATCCATAGTGACCGCCAATTTATCTAAGTGTGTCTTGCGTGGGGTGCCTTTGGAATAGATTATTAGGTCAATAATATATGTCCATTTCCCCATTGCTTTTATTTCATTTGAATATTTAATAAGTACGTATTTTGTAACAAAGATTGAGTTGTTTTTTCCATATTGGGAGTAACCCCAGTTTAGAGCGATCTTTCTTGCTTCTTCAATGGGGAGTGGTATTTTCTTATCTTCTTCCCATTCTGTTTTTGTATTTTCAAATGATTCGTTTGTGTAGTTAAGCGTGCATTCGAGGCCTTCATCATATTTTTTCCATTTTTCTAGCCACGTTTCAGATGCTCCCACATTGCCACCCAAGACAAATAAGAAAAAAATGCTAAGCAATTTAATTGTATGTGCTTTTTTCATTTTACTTATAACGTTTGGGTAAGGGGCCGAGCGAGTAGCGAGGTCCCAGCCCGCGTATTTTGCGGGCGAACTTGACCCGATTGTTAGCTTTTATCCAGATCATTTTTATAGTAAATATCTAATGTTTAGGCTCATCAGAAAACAACCTTGAAAAATATCTTTCGACTTTCGACTTAGAATCTAATTCATAGTGCGTCCTTTTATCTTTACCGTGCGTAATGTTTTTATACAGTTGAGATAGATTCTTATGCTTATTGGATAATTCAGTCTGGCCTAATTCGGAATATGCTATTCTTAATGCGTTATGGATTAGTACTGATTCTTGATACAGGCTCAGCCCTTTTTCGTATTCTTTAATAGCTGCTTTATGTTTTTTTTCATAAAGAAGTATATTTCCCAAAGTATAATGAGAGTTAAACGTTTCTTTCCCACTAGTATGATATGTATTCAACAATTTCTTCGCTTTATCCATGTGCCCTGACTCAGAATATACGTGTGACAAAATTTGTACTGCATCATCCTGAAGCGGCACTTTAGAAAGAATTTCATTTAGAATCTCTATCGATTCCACGTTTCTCATATGCGAGTGAAGCATTATCCCATAGTTAAGCTTTAACCCAATACTATCTGGGGAATTCTTTAAGGCTTTTTCCATATACGAGAAACCTTTTTCTTCGAGACCATCTATATTCAGGTACATAGTGGCTAGCATTGCCAAAGCTTCGCTCTCTTTATTAGAACCAGCTTTCTCAAAAACTATCTTTTCCAGCTGTTCAAAGTCGCCGTATTGAAGCAAGTAGTGCATCTTCAGCATATCCACCATTTCAGTTTGACCGGTAATGATCTCGATTTTCTGGATAATCCGCCTTACTTTTTCAAGGCGTTCTCTATCTTCCTCAGTTACCTCGAATTTCCCGCGTTTTTTGCTCCACCCCAAAGTTCCAGCGCTCGTGGGTTTCCAGCCTAAAAGTTCACCTGCTTCATTTAAAAGCTCCATTACCTGCAGCTGCTTCTGTTTTTCTTCTTCCTGAAAAGTGGATACTGTTTGGAACAGTGTTATTCCAACCGCTACTGTTGCCAGTATGACTCCTGGCCACCACGTTTTAAGAAACTCCTTAACTGATGGAGTAAGTATCTTTTGTACCATATACTTTTTTCCTTAATGGCCCTGAGTTGTGAGATTAAATTGATTTCGTTTTGTAGAGCTAACGTTGCAATGTGTGGCTGACAACCCAGAGCGAAGCGGCGGGTTGGCAGTCGCACACGATTGGCTTGATACTCATTGAGCCTTCTCCGCCAGTCTAACCAAATTGGTTAAACTGGGAGGCGACAAAACCGAATAAAGGAGAAAGCCCAATGAACTTTTACAATACCACACACCCATATTACTGCGGTATCG
>JAOULO010000045.1 GCA_029881995.1 Gammaproteobacteria bacterium | reverse complement strand
GGCATCCGCAGGGTTTTTTGTTTTTCAACGCGTAGGTTGGGGTGCACCCGAAGGGCATAAAAGCTTGCGAACCCCAACTTTGTATAAAAATTACTGACTGTTGGGGTTCATTCTTCACCCCAACCTACGCGCTGTCATAAATCACCCCGCCGCAAGCGGACGGTATTCGTAACACCTCGTCACTCCGGCGCATGCCGGAGTCCAGGAGTATCAACCTCTGGATTCCGGCTTAACACATGCCGGACTGACAACAATCGCAGCAATCCTCTTCAAAACCGTAAATGGTGGGCAATGCCCACCCTACGCGCTTTTCTTTAAGCCTTTTTCACCTTCACCCAAATCTTTGAATCCATCCTGCACATCGCTACGTAAGTGACAGTAACAGCGTCGTCAACATTGACGGCCAGTAACGGATGGGAGCAAAGCTATGATTATCGAAAAATACAATGCGTGTTTTGAACGGCTCGATGAACTGGAGCAGGCCTTATGCCGCTTCTTTAATCACCTGGGTGACTGGCCTTATGTGGAAAAGTTTTTCGCACTGATCAGTCGGATTGGTAACGGCGTGTTCTGGTATGTGTTGATGATCATTATGCCAGTCGCCGATCCGGTTAATGGCCTTATCGCCAGTCTTCATATGGCGGCAGTGGGTCTTTTCTGTCTGGCAATCTATAAGCTACTAAAAAATAATCTTGTGCGACAACGCCCTTATCTCAAGTGGAACAACATCCGTAACGGCACAGCACCGCTTGACCTGTACAGCTTCCCTTCTGGGCATACCTTACATGCAGTGGCGTTCACGATAGTTGCACTGAGTTATTACCCGATGCTGTCGCCATTACTGGTTTGCATCACACTGCTTATCGCCCTGTCTCGAGTGATTCTCGGTCTTCACTATCCAAGCGATGTCCTCGTGGGTGCACTCATCGGCACCGCAGTCGCCTTGCTCAGTTTTTTCTTCTAACCAGACATTAAAAGGAATGACTCACATGCACATTTTAATGATAACGGATGTCTACTTTCCCCGAATCAATGGTGTTTCGACTTCTATTAAGACTTACCGTGCAGCACTCAGGGAAATGGGCCACAAGGTAACGATCATTGCGCCTGACTATGGCAAGACCACCGATGATGAAGCAGGCATCATCCGAATCCCCTCGCGTGGTTTGCTAGTGGACAAGGAAGACAGAATGATGAAGTCGCGCCATATCTTTCGTCTGGTAAAGCAATTAAAAGATATGGACATCGATATTATTCACATTCAAACACCCTTTGTTGCTCATTATGCAGGATTGAAGCTGGCGCGCATTCTCGATGTGCCGAAGGTCGAGTCCTACCACACCTTTTTTGAAGAGTATCTTTACCACTATGTTCCTTTTCTGCCTAAAGCTTTGATGAAAAGCGTGGCGCGTCGTTTTTCCAAATCACAGTGTAATAGTGTAGACGCCATCGTTGTACCGTCGACCGCCATGTTAGAGGCACTGCGTGGCTATGGCGTCGAGGCAACTGCTGAAATTATTCCAACCGGCCTGGATCTGCGCCGATTCAAAGGGGGGGATGGTGCGGCCTTTCGCAAAAAATACGGTATCGAAAAGGATAGACCCGTGCTGCTTAATGTAGGGCGTGTGGCACATGAAAAGAATATCGATTTTTTAATTCATGTGCTTCATGAAGTTGTTCAGACGATCCCCGACATCCTGCTTGTGATCGTCGGTGAAGGCCCTGCCGAAAAACATCTGCATGCGCTGGTAAAGGAATTGGGTCTGCAAGCGAACGTCCGTTTTATCGGTTACCTCGACAGGGACACGGAATTGAAAGACTGCTATTGCGCCGGAGATATGTTTGTCTTCGCCTCCAGAACGGAAACACAGGGACTGGTCTTACTGGAAGCCATGGCCCTGGGTGTGCCGGTGATTTCGACCGCAGTGATGGGCACCCGCGATATTATTGAACCAGAAAGGGGCGCCATCCATGCGCGTGAGGATATTTTCGATTTCAGCAAAAAGATTGTTTCAACGATCAAAGATAAACATCTTCTGCATTTGCTATCTATACATGCGCAGCTGTTTTCAAGTGGCTGGTCAGATCAGTGCTTCACCCGAAAAATGCTTAACCTCTATTGCGTCGCGATCATTGAGCATGAGATACATTACACCACCAATGTGGTAAGTGAGAACGGTTGAATAATATACAAAGCACACGTCATTGCGAGGAAACACAGAAAAATGACAATTTTTCTGTGTTGACGCGGCAATCTCCAGTTCACTGTGTACAGCACGAGATTGCTTCGTCGCATAAAACGCTCCTCGCAATGACGGGTATTATTGTTTACAGGCCCGTAGGCCAGCATAAAGATGGCATCCGTTGCTGGCGGTTTAATGCCGGGAACGCTATCGCTTATCCCAGCCTACTGACAAACCCTCCCATAGGAGCGGACTGTGTCTGTGATTTTTCCTTTCTTCTCTAAACCCTTTTCATTTTTTTCAAACTCCTGAATCCATCCTGTGCCTTGCTACGTAAGTAGCAATAACAGCGCCATGAACATAAACGGCCAATAAAATTTTTAAACATTAAAGAGGATTTAAGACAATGAACAAAACCGAATCACCAGTGCAAAGGCTTGTCCTCATGCCGGGTCTGTGGACATGTGGCTATTTCATGATGCCCCTGGCGTATGCCATGCGAAAAGCGGGTTTTGATGTTTCGATATTCTCCTGCCCCTACGTGCGTGGTTCTGTGGAATCCACTACCGACGCTCTGCACAGGCTCATCGACACATTTGAGGGACAGCCTTTTTCCATTGTCGCGCATAGTCTGGGCGGGTTACTGGCACTACGCGCGCTGGAGCAATACCAGCCAGCCAATTTCAAACGCCTGGTGCTTTTAGGATCTCCCATCGCGGGGAGTGAAGCCGCCAGAACCTTCGGCTCATTTGGTCTGGGCAGAATGATGCTCGGCCATAGTTTCGAAATTTTGAGTCGCGGTGTGAATGTCACTCGCGACTTCGATATCGGGCAGATCGCTGGCAGCAAGCCAAGCGGGCTGGGGCATCGGGTCGCAAAGCTTGATGAACTCAATGATGGAGGAGTATCGGTGAGCGAAACACTGGCACCATGGCTAAGAGATCATCTGGTTGTGGACGAAAGCCATGCAGGGCTTTTGTTCTCAGGAGAGGTTGCTGAGCACATCGTTTCTTATCTGCAATCCGGGCGTTTTAATTCTGAAAACAAAAACCACCGTTGCAGGAGCGAATTGTATTCGCGATTAATAGCTTCGATTTGTACACGACCCTAAGACCAGTTGCGGACACAGTCCGCACCTACGAAGATTATTTAATTGGAAGGAAAAGCTCATGCAAACTGATATTGATCCCTGAGCAATTGTCGCGTTAAAGGATTGATATCCAACTGGTCAAACTCTGCGGCACTTACCCAACTGGCCTCATCGGCATCATCACCAGCTACAGGTTCGCCTGACAGATAATCTGCTGCAAGATCGATGACTACATAGTGTAGTTGGCAGTTAGCATTCATATCTTGCTGGAGCACATCAAAGGCAAATACCGGTTTGCCTGCCTGGATTTGAATGCCCGTTTCTTCGAGGATTTCCCGTTCGGCAGCCTGCTGCAGGGTTTCGCCAAAATGTACCCGACCACCGGGGATGGCCCATTGGCCGGCATTGGGTGGTGTGCCACGTTTGACCAATAAAACTTTGTTTTGATGAAAGACTATGGCCCCCACGCCCACCTGAGGGGTGTTAGTGGTCACGGTGTCTGATAGGGCTTTTTTGCAGGGCCTGATTGGGAGAGCGGTAGTTGAGGCGAAGTAGCAGGGTATACAGGCCTCTGGCGATAAGCACGGCACCTAGAATATCCAGGCCTATAGAGTGATCTAAAAGCAGGCTGCTTGTACCAAGCATCAGATAGAAAAAGGGTAGGACTTCGTAAACTGCCTTAGGCAGGCGATAAGATTTATTTGTCATATAAAAAAGCTGGGTACTCTAACAAAGCAAAACATACTAAAACCATATAGCATCTGACCCGGTAAGATCAAACACGATATCATAATATAATTGCATGAAAATTATCCACATAAATATAAAGTAATAATGTCTTCAGACCCTAAAACAGCCAGAAATGTACTCTTAGCTTGTTTTCAGGCGGCTCTTAAGGCTGTAAATGGCTCTTATTGCGTCAAAAAATATTTTAGAGACATTCCAAAACCCTGGTCTGGCCCTATGGCCATGATCGCCATTGGCAAGGCCGCGCCGAGTATGGCCGAAGGGGCAAGAGCGGTGTTTGGCGAACAAATTCAAAGTGGCCTGATTATTTGTCGGGCCCCCTGTGCCGAGGCCGCGAGCTTCAACTGGCCAGGGGGCAGGCTTATTGAGAGCAGCCATCCTGTTCCAGATAAACGCAGTATTCATGCCGGTCAGGCCATGATTGATTTTATTCAAGCTTTGCCTGACGACATGCCCGTGCTGTTTCTTATCTCTGGGGGAACATCGGCCCTGGTGGAGTTGTTACCTGAAAATGTGCAGCTTGAAGACCTGCAAAGGATCAATGAGATCATGTTGGCAAACGGGATGCCGATTGATGCTATGAACTGGGTGCGCAAGGCGGTGTCCTTGATTAAGGGTGGAAGACTGATTCAATACCTCGGGGAACGTCCGGTATTGAACCTGCTTTTATCTGATGTCCCGGAAGATGACCCTGCTGTGATTGGTTCAGGTCTACTTGTCCCACCAGAACCGGAACAACAGGAATTTGCTGGTCTCCCGCCAGATGTGGAAAAGTTTATCAACACAATTGATAACCCACACCCTGAGGCTCTGACTCATTCTACTATTGAAACCATCATCATTGGTAACAACCAAATGGCGGGGGAGGCAGCGGCTCAAGAGGCAGCTCGTCTGGGATTTACCACAACTCTTCATGAAAGCTTTTTATGTGATGAGGTTGAAAAAATTGCCGATCAGCTCACACAGCATATGAAGGACGCTGACAAGGGGATTCATATCTGGGGTGCTGAACCATTGGTTTTTCTTCCCGACAGTCCAGGACGTGGCGGACGAAATCAGCACCTTGCCCTGTTACTGGCGGAAAAGAATAAAGCTAACAAGGACATTTATTATCTGGTGGGGGCCACTGATGGGAGTGACGGTGTGACAGAAGATGCCGGTGCCCTGGTTGATGGACAGACTGTCCAGAGGGGGGAAGAAGAAGGACTGGATGTAAATACCTGTATCAAGCGGGCCGATGCGGGGACGTTTCTGGAAGCCAGTGGGGATCTTATTTCGACGGGCTCCACAGGCAGTAATGTGATGGACCTGATTATTGTCTGTAAAACATGAGTTAAGGCAATTAGTTTGTCGGACGCTTAAACTATAATTAAACGCGTCGTTTCTCTCGAGCATAGAAAAATAACCTTAGATGAAAGCTGCTTACCAATTATCTAATTTTTTAACCCGCCTGGGGTTATCAGTATGCCTTATTTTCACTTTAATGATGACGCCAGTTCTGGCTGAGGAATACGTCGAATCACCCAAGGCAGTTAAAAAACTTGATACCAGCATCGATAAGATCGAACGGCAGCTAAAGTACAGGGTCAGGAGCCTGGATAAACTGGCCCAATGGACCAAGCAGTTAAACGCCATCCGTACTGAAGCCGAAAAATGTACCACTGACCTGACAGAACAGTTAACGCGTTTGACTACGGATATTGAAAAACTGGGCAAACCCATTAAAGCTGAATCCGGTGATGTCAGGCGTAAGCGTAATACCCTTAACTCACAGAAAACAGAATTTGAAAAACGTCTGGCAAACTGTCGGCTACAGGTCATTCGTACAGACGAAATTCTGCAGCAAATAGCCAAAAAGCAAAAAGAGATTATTGCTACCCATTTGCTGGCCAAGGGTCCGGCCTTTCATACCCTGCTACTGGAGAACTGGCAGCAACCGGCACAATGGTTTGATTCAACCCGTAACTTTGTTCGTAAGCATAGTGGGCTGGAACGACTCTCTGGTTTAGAGCAGTCATTTTTAGTCATTCTGGTACTTATAGGTGTGATACTGGGCAACCTGTATCGCCATCAACATGCGGGTAAGGTGAATAGCAAAGTATGGGACAGTAGTTTTTCCAATCGTTTTTATTGTGCCCTGTCCAGTAACTTTGCCCGGTATGCACCGGCGATAGCCGGTAGTCTGTTGGTTTTGGCTTATCTTCTGCTTAATTTTAAATCTGTCAGGCCGGTTCCTTTTATCAATGTTTTGGCCTATGGCCTGCCTGTCTATATTGCTGTTATTGCTATTATCCGCTCATTTTTGAGGCCACCGCCACCTGCCAAGCGTGTGGTGAAATTACCTGTTGAAGTTGCTGGACGTTTTTCTCGCCGACTTGAACTATTGGTATTGCTGTTATTCATCGGTTACTTATTGTTTGCCACCATCCTGGCTCAAAGCCTGCCAGAGGCCGCCGTTTTACTAGCAAGGGGCGTGTTTGCAGCAATCTTTATCCTGAATCTTATCTGGGTAGTCTGGTTGGTGGGCTACTTGCCGCGTTTGGGAGAGACCCTGTGGGCCAGAGCCATTTTTATCCTGGCCCTGTTATCTGTGCTGGTAATCGAATGGCTGGGCTATCGTAATCTCTCTGTCTGGATCCTGCGTACCCTGGTGGGCTCTGCCTTTGCCACTGGAAGCCTGTGGCTGGTGTTGCGATTACTCAGAGAGCTCTACCATGGCCTCAACCAGGGTCGGGCCGAGTGGCACCAAACATTACGCAGGCAATTGGGGCTGCAAGGTGATGAGCATGTCCCGGGTTTATTCTGGATCTATCTGATCCTTGTCCTGTTTAGCTGGACGGCATTCACCTGGGTCGTTCTGGTGATCTGGGGGATTTCAGATACCGCCCTGACTCAGGCCTCGGTCTATTTCTTTGAAGGCTTTGTGGTCGGTTCCCTCAAGGTGATCCCAGCAAGAATTCTGCTTGCCGTCGGTGTGTTTGCGGTGCTGTCATCCCTAAGTGGTTGGTTCAAGCGTCGGCTGGAAAGGGAATGGTTGATTCATACTCGCATGGAAAGGAGTGCGCGAGAAACATTTGTCACCATTAGTGGTTATATTGGCTTTACCATTGCCTTGATTATCGCCCTGAGTGTGGCTGGCTTTGCCTTCACGAATCTGGCCATTATCGCCGGTGCCTTATCGGTTGGTATCGGTTTTGGTTTACAGAATATCGTCAATAATTTTGTTTCGGGTCTGATACTCCTGTTTGAGCGTCCAATCAAAACCGGAGACTGGATTGTGGCGGGAAATACGGAAGGTTATGTCAAACGGATACGCATGCGATCTACCTTGATCCAGACCTTTGATCGTGCCGATGTGATTGTGCCAAACTCGGAACTGATCTCAGCCCAGGTAACTAACTGGATGCTGTATGATGCAAGGGGAAGGATAAAAGTACCTGTTGGTGTGGCTTATGGTACCAACACGCAATTAGTGAAAGAGGTATTGTTAAAAGTGGCTAATATTCACCCAGATGTAATTCTGGATGGGAGTTCACCGGAACCCAATGTGTTGTTCCTGGGATTCGGAGATAGTAGTCTGAATTTTGAGCTACGTTGTCACATTCGCAATATCGATAATCGGCTACAATGTATTAGTGATCTGAATTTTGCCATTGACGCGGCATTTCGAGAGAATCATATTGAGATTCCCTTCCCGCAACGCGATATTCATATCCGTGACTGGCGAGATAAACCTGATCCAACATAAAAGGCAAAGGGTATGTTTAAACAAAACTGGGGGTATACAATGACTAAAACACTAAAAATATTGGCGTTACTGCTGGTCTTTATTCTGCCAGCGGCGTCCTTTGCCGATGAAGACAAACCGTATAAACGGCTGTATGTCTTTGGTGACAGCCTGTCAGACACGGGGAATCTTGCCACCATCACCGGTGCCTTTCCCAATCCTCCCTATTTTGGCAACCGGGTCACCAATGGCTACGTGGCAGTTGAAGTCATGGCGGAACGACTGGGGCTGCCCCTCGAGACCTCCATGCACCTGGCTGGAGGCGCGGCCACCGGAAATAATTATGCGGTTGTCGCGGCCAGAGCCGGACGTAATGAACTGATCGACCTGAGTACTCAGGTGGCCCTGTTTTTGGCAAACCATGGTGGAGTGGCCCCTGCCGATACGCTCTATGTGATGTTTATTGGCGGTAATGATATTCGCAAGGCTCGGGATAGCGGTGACTGGGCGACGGGTGTCGCTATTGCCGAGGAGGCGGCGACCATTGTCGCTAACCAGATCCAGGTGCTGGCCATGAGTGGGGCGAAAAACTGGCTGGTAGTCAATGCCCCGGATATTGGCCGAGTCCCTGAAACCGCATTGATTGCAACAGCCTATAATCTGCCTGCCTTACCGGCAACCACCACGGCCCTGAGCGTCATTTACAATGACAAACTCAAACGCAGTGTCAAACAGCTGGAAGAAGAGCTGGATATCGAAACCGAATACTTTAACCTGTATAAGCTATTCGGCCGTCTTCTCGACAAGAGTGATAAGCTGGGCTTTACCAATAATACCGACCCTTGTTTTAGTTCAGAGCAAGGACAATTTACCCCAGGCTGTGCCTTTGGTTTTAATTTCAACCAGTACGTCTTCTTTGATGAAATTCACCCAACAGCCAGGATCCATGCCATGGTCGGTGAAGCCATGTATCGCAAGGTTGCCGACGATGACGATGATGACAAAGAAGATAAAAAAGAACACGAGCAGGACGATGAAAAAGAGGTAGAATCTGCCGACGATTAGACTCCATGGGAGTTGAATCTGCCGAAGTTGTAGTGAGGTTGTATGAGTTTACCGTGGCAGAACATTTTTCAGGCGGCAAACGCCTGTTTGATGGAGCAGGATACCAAAACAAAAATTGACCAGACTAACCAGGCTCAGAAGGCCTGGTTGGCTGGGCAATTGGATCAGACACCCTCAGAAGAACATCCACATCCTATTGAAGTCCCAGGCCGTCCTGACCGGCCTGAACTGGTTTCACCCCGCCATTTGCCTCGACGAAATATGCATAGCACTGAAGGCCTGGCGGCCCTGATACATTCCCTGTGTCACATCGAATTCAATGCCATTAATCTCGCTTGGGACGCGGTATATCGCTTCCAGCAAATGCCAACAGATTACTATACCGACTGGATTCGAGTTGCTGTCGAAGAGGCCTATCATTTTTCACTTTTGAGAGATCATTTAATCAGTCTGGGTTATGATTACGGCGATTTTGTCGCCCATAATGGCCTGTGGGAAATGGCCGTGAAAACAGACTTCGACCCCATGGTCAGAATGGCCCTGGTACCCAGAGTACTGGAGGCACGGGGGCTGGATGTGACGCCGGGTATCATGGCAAAACTTGAAGAAGTGGGTGACCAGGCTGCGGTGGAGATATTGAAAATTATTCACCGAGATGAAATCGGTCATGTAGAAATCGGTTCACGTTGGTTCCATCACCTTTGCCAGCAACGGGATCTCGAACCAACAAAAACCTTTGAGCAATTGATTAATCAGTATATGAAAGGCAAACTCAAGGGCCCCTTTGACAAGCCTGTTCGACGTAAGGCAGGTTTTACCGAGGCTGAGTTGGAGTATCTGGATGGAGCCGGTTAACAGACCCTAAAGAAAGGTAGTATTTTATATGCAGTATAAATTTGTAATTCTTATGATGTTCATCGCAGCCATGGCTGCCTGTGATCGATCTGCCAGCAAATTATCAGAACCCCTGATGCTTGTGTTTGGTGACAAAGAAGAAGAAGTCGAACCCTATCAAACGCGTATCATTATTACTCCTGAGTTCATGCGCTTTGATGATGGGGAAGGGGCAACAGACTTTGTCTTGCTCAACCGAATAGAGAAGAAAATCTATAGTGTTGTTCAGTCCAATAAAACGGTCACCATTATTCAGTCTGAGGATCAGGACGTTAAGTCTCCGTTTGATCTCAAACTTAGCAGCAAGAAGATAGATGATATGCAGGATGCACCCAGTATGGAAGGAATCAAACCTCAGCATCATGTGTATATGTCAGGAGATCAAATCTGTTTTGAAGTCGTTACCGTTCCCGGGTTTTTGCCAGAATATGTTCAGGCCATGAGTGAGTTTAATCAAATACTGGCCAATGACGGAAAACTGACCCTGAATAATATGCCGGCCGATATGCAAAATGGTTGTAGCCTGGCCAAAACCGTATTTGAACCTAACCGTCACCTCAAAGATGGATTTCCTGTTCAGTTGTGGGGACCAGATGGGACACAATCAGTCTTACTTGATTTCAAACGCAACTTTGAGGCAGATAAAACCCTGTTTGAAATACCCAGCAGTTACGAGAGCCTGAACATCATGGACATTCGGGCAAAATTTGCCAAGTGAGAAATTGCTTAGCTGAGTTTTTCTGTGTGACAGCCGGTTTCATCACAGACCAGCATACTACCGGACTGATACCAGTCTGATAAAACAATGCGATGGGCAGGCTGGCCTGCGAGACTAAAGTCATGTTGCGCTGGTCGATGGGTGTGACCATGAATCAATTGCTGAACCCGGTGGCTTTGCATGACGTCCTCAACGGCCTGCTGGTTAACATCCATAATCGCTTCCTGCTTTCCCTGGGTTTCTGTTTTACTGATCTCACGCAGCTTCCTGGCCAGGGCAAGACGTTCTTCGGGAGTTTTGCTCAATAGATCGTCCTGCCATGCCGGGTTGCGAACCATTTTCCTAAACTCCTGATAGGCCACATCATCGGTGCAAAGGGTGTCACCATGCATCAGCAGGGTGGGGGTGCCATAGAGATCGATTACCGTTTCTTCATCCAGTAATTTACAACCAGTCATTTCCTCAAATCCTTCTCGCATCAGAAAGTCACGGTTTCCATACATGATATAAAGAGGAACGTTTTCGCTGAGTGTTTTTAATGCTGAAATTAACGGTTGATACTCTGGCAGTACCATATCATCCCCCAGCCAGGCCTCGAACAGATCACCAAGGATATAAAGGGCCTCGGCCTGTTGGGCCGGGCCTTTGAGATAACGCAGAAAGATGTCGTTGATATCTGGCCGTTCCTGGCTGAGGTGGAGATCAGATATTAACTGGATGGCCATGTAGTTGAGGCTTAAGCCGTTACTTCGACCTTGGTGATGACAATATCTTCGGCAGGTACATCCTGGTGCATGCCATAGGAAGTGGTTGAGACATTTTTAATTTCGTCCACCACGTCCATGCCATCCACGACTTCACCAAATACGCAGTATCCAAAACCATCTGAGGTAGGTGATTTAAAATCCAGGAAGGTGTTATCCGCCACATTGATAAAAAACTGTGAGGTGGCTGAATGTGGGTCGGGGGTGCGAGCCATGGCGATAGTGCCACGACTATTGCTTAGACCGTTGTCTGCTTCATTTTTTATCGAGGCTTTGCTGGACTTTTCTTTCATACCAGGTTCCATCCCTCCACCCTGAATCATGAAGTTATCAATGACACGGTGAAAAATGGTTCCGTTGTAAAAACCTTCACTGGCATAGTCCAGAAAATTCTTTACTGTATCAGGAGCCTTGTCTTCAAATAGCTTGAGGCTGATAACGCCTTTTGATGTATGTATTTTTACCATGATGTTATAACTCCAGATATAGGATTAGCTTTTGACGCGTGTGGCACGAACAATAATGACGGGATCCCGGGGCACATCCTTGGGAAATGGCCCGGCCGGGACGGTGGGAATTT
This sequence comes from Gammaproteobacteria bacterium, assembly GCA_029881995.1. Classification (GTDB taxonomy): domain Bacteria; phylum Pseudomonadota; class Gammaproteobacteria; order UBA6429; family Thiohalophilaceae; genus JAHEDB01. Next base: position 15,739 of record JAOULO010000045.1, on the reverse strand, counting down.
CCTTGATCTTATCCACCACATCCATGCCCTGAACGACATTACCAAACACGGTATAGCCCCAGCCATTGGGGGATTTGCTTTTGAAATTCAGAAAGCTGTTATTTACCACATTGATGAAAAATTGTGCAGTCGCAGAGTGCGGATCAAACGTACGGGCCATGGCAATGCTACCACGCTGGTTTTTCAGGCCATTTGAGGCCTCGTTGACGATGGGGGCATGCGTAGTTTTGCGCTCATATTTCGGAGTAAATCCTCCGCCCTGGATCATGAAACCATTAATGACCCGGTGAAAAATGGTATTGGTATAAAAACCTTCCTGAACATATTGCAGAAAGTTGGCCACGGTCTTGGGGGCCTTGTCAGGATAGAGCTCCAGCACGATATTGCCCTTATTGGTTTCCAGGATCACTCGTGGATTGGCGGCAAAGCTGACGGAACTGATAAAAAGCAATAAAGCGGTTATCAAATAGCGCATTCGGTCTATCCTTGTGGTTGTTGGAATGGGCACGAATGATAAAGGGTTTGGCCCGAGCTGCAAAGTAGCCGGGTCAGAATAGCCGGAAATTTTGAGCTTATCACCGGTTTCGGCTACCCTACACGCCTTTGATATTAGCCCACAGAGCAGGTAAGTCGAGCCCATGTTAAATGTCCACAATAATCTCACCCGGCAAAAAGAAGTCTTTCAGCCCATCGACCCTGAAAATGTCCGCATGTATGTTTGCGGCATGACGGTCTACGATTTTTGTCATATTGGTCATGCCCGGGTGCTGGTGGTATTCGATGTGATTTATCGCTACCTGCAAAAGCTATATGGTGAGGAGCATGTCACCTATATTCGTAATATCACCGATATCGACGACAATATCATCAAACGCGCCAATGAAAATGGCGAGGCCTTTGAGAATCTGACTGAACGATTTATCACGGCCATGCATGAGGATGCCGATCTGTTAGGTGTCATGCGCCCCTCAGAGGAGCCTCGAGCCACGGTTTATATGGAAGAGATCATCACCATGATCCAGACTCTGGTCGAAAGAGGGCATGCCTATGCGGCTGATAATGGGGATGTTTATTACGATGTCAGTAGCTTTTCCGATTATGGGCGTTTGTCTGGTAAGCAACTGGATGATCTAAGGGTCGGTGCCCGTGTGGAAGTCGACGAGTCCAAGAACGACCCACTGGATTTTGTACTCTGGAAGGCGGCCAAACCCGATGAACCCAGTTGGGACTCCCCCTGGGGTAAGGGCCGTCCTGGCTGGCACATCGAGTGCTCTGCCATGTCGACCCACTGCCTGGGAAACCACTTCGATATCCATGGCGGAGGCCTGGATCTGCAGTTTCCCCATCATGAGAATGAAATTGCCCAGTCCTGTGCTGCGACAGGTGAAGACTTCGTCAACGTCTGGCTCCACAATGGGTTTGTACGTGTAGATGATGAAAAAATGTCCAAGTCACTGGGTAATTTTTTCACCATTCGAGATGTCCTGAAGCGCTACGCCCCGGAAGTGATCCGCTACTTTGTACTCACCAGTCATTATCGCAGTCCACTGAACTATTCTGATCAGCATCTGGATAATGCCAAATCAGCCTTAACCACCCTGTACACGGCATTGCGGGGACTGGATGCCGCAGCAGCTGAAATAGAAAATGACTTTCAGCAACGTTTTGACAGGGCCATGCAGGATGATTTCAGTACGCCTGAGGCCATGGCAGTGCTGTTTGACCTGGCGAAGGAGATTAACCGCCAGCGAGATACGGATATAAACAGGTCTAAAGAACTGGCCGGACAGTTACGCTACTTAGGTAGACTCTTGGGTTTATTGCAGGATGATGCTGAGGCCTTTTTAAGAGGCAAAAGTCCATCATCAAATAATGGTTTGAGCGATGAGCAGGTCGAACAAATGATAGAGCAACGCAATCAGGCCCGAACCGACAAGAACTGGGCCGAGTCAGATCGCCTGCGAGATGAATTGAAAGTACAGGGTATTATACTTGAAGACAGTGGAGGCAGTACCAGCTGGCGACGTGCCTGAGAACCGCTTGCAGGTGAGCCTCTGTTAGTCTTCATACTTAACAAAAGGGAACAAGGAGAGATAGATGAAGAAAACCGGGCCAGTTGTCCTGACAGTGGGTGTCCTACTATTTAATTCTTTACCGGTGTTTGCCAATGATCGGCAGGCCATCAAAGAAGATAATCATCATACTCGACGCTGGAATGGCTTTGCTGAGAAACTTCTACGTCTGCACGATATCCTAACCCGGCAATACCCGCATACCATCAAAAAACGCCTTGGGGGTTATTCGCACATTCCCAAATTTTATCGTGAATACAAATACATCAACAAAAAGACTGGCAAGAAAATCAGTCAACTGCAATGGGAAAAGGCCTACCCCGATAAGCTGCATACCATTGAAGTGTACATCTATGATGAATATGGTCGGGTGAAACGCGACTACAGTGCAGCCTACTTACCGGACTATCGCAATGCACCCACTCAGACCTTAATCAACTTCCATACCTACAATGGTTTACTGCATGCCTTCCGCAGTTTTGATGCCAGTGGTGATCATGTACTGGATCGTTGTACGGGGCGTTATAATTCTAAGACAATCAATATACTATTAGATGAAGATGAACTGGCTGAAGGCAAGTATTCCAAAAATGGTGTCATACAATCTGATACCTATAAGGCCTGTTTCAAAGGTTTGCCAGAAACGGCTGGTAAATATCTTAATCCTCAGTAGACAGTGCCCGATTGAAACTCAACAGGCTGGGGATGGTTCTTGTGGTATTGCAGTGGCTGCAATTATAGAGGGGTAGAATAGTAGGATAAGGTGTTCCCTCCTGTTTTCCCACCAAATTAAACCAGCCTTTTTGTTTACAGGCTGGGCAGATAAACATGGCCTGGTTGGGAACTCCATCGGTATTTTCAAGTTGTTCTATTTGGTATTCACCTTCTGAAATCTCGGCTTGCTTGATAATATCAATTATGAGTACACCTACCCGATAACGATTTGCTTCAAGCGCCTTACACCATCTAACCTCGGTGCGAAGCATTTCATTGGCACTATCGGGTGATTTTATCGTAACCAGTAGTTGTTCACCGATCTGCATCTCATGATCAATATCAAAGGCCATTCCGCCCATGCTTATGTCATGGGATGTTGCCGTTAATAGTGAGTTGGCAACATCAGAGACAATATTGCCACCGATAGGGGAGTACAATAATTCAATCCCAATACAGAGAAAACGGGTTTGACTGCGTTTATTTCCCAGAGAGCTGTCAGAGTCTGTCATAAATAAAAATATCAGAGAGGAATACGAAGAAGTTATAAGTCATCAATTGTCGCAGTGATAGTTTCGAGAAGTTCATCATTAGTGGTATGGGACTTAAGAAGCACGCCATTAACCTGTTTGGCAATCTCAGGTTCAACATTCTGCGCTGAGAATATGACAACTCGGGGTGGTTTGACACGTCGTTCAATCGTCTCCAGCAAATCCAGACCAGAACCATCCGGCAAACTGATATCCAGTAATACCATATCAAATTCTTCCTGATTCAAAATTTCTTTAGAAGCAGAGACGGTTGATGCCCAGGCCAGGTCACAGTCATTTTGTAACATTTTACTGACCACCTGATGGATATCCTGTTCATCCTCAACATGCAGAATGCGGGGCAGAGGTTTTGGCCCAGCGGCATGTCGGACAATGTGCTTGAGTCTGACCTCATCAATGGGCTTGTTAATCCAGTCGACAATACCTACTGCACCACCATTGAGTTCTCGACGGGTTTCATCGGCTTTAATTGATACCACAATAACAGGCAGATCTTCTGTTTCCGGATCCTGGCGTAATGAAGTTAATAGATCGATGCCATCTTCGTCAGGAAGAATGATATCCAGCGTCATTGCCTTGTAATACTCACCCTTTTCCCGAAGTAATCTGCGCGCTTCTGAAGCTGTGTACGCGATATCAGAGTTAAAGCCTGACTCAGCCAGCATACGCTGCAATATCGCTGCAACATCCGGGTCATCTTCAACAATCAATATACATGGGGTATGTTCATCGGTTAGTTCAATGGGCAGCTCGCCAGGTTTGATTTCAGAAATCAGTTCCGGGAGTTCGAAATAAAATGTAGTTCCCACCTGAGGTTTGGAGAAGTAGTCGATACGTCCACCGTGCTTTTCGATGATTAGGCGGGTGATGCTAAGGCCAAGACCGGTGCCGCCTTTTTTACGCGTATCCGTTGAATCATATTGCGTGAATTTCTCAAATAGCTTGTCTCGGAAATCGTCTGGTATCCCTGAACCATGGTCAGATACGGTAATACGGATGGCACCATCGTGCCGGGCCACATGCAATTCAACGGTTTCACCTCGGGGAGAGAACTTGGCGGCATTTGACATCAGGTTATTCATGACCTGCATTAAGCGATCGGTATCGGCATAAACACGACATTCTTCCATGCCCGGTTTAAGAATAAATTTCACACCATATTGATCGGCATACGACTGGTTGTTTTGTATTGCCTGTTCCAGAAAGGATTTTAAAGGAAGGCTATGGAAGCGGAAGGCCATCATGCCCGATTCGATTTTCTGGATATCAAGAATATCGTTAATTAATAACAACAGGCGCTCGGTATTATTGGCAGTGATGGTCAGCATATCCTTGACCTGTTCAGGCAGCTTGCCGACAGCTTCTGCCATGACCAGCCCCAGTGAACCACGAATGGAGGTGAGGGGGGTGCGAAGCTCGTGACTGACAGTAGAAATGAACTCATTTTTCATTCTTTCCATCTGTTTGCGTTCGGTAATATCACGCACGATACCGCTATACACCGTCTCATTGTCAATGATCATCGTACTGACCGCGAGATCCATTGGAAATATGCTGCCATCTTTGCGAAGCCCTTCAACCTCACGGCCAATGCCAATAATGTGGGCCTTACCGGTCTTCTGGTAAGACTCCAGATAGCCATCATGTTCTTCCTGGTAAGGGGAGGGCATGAGCATATTAATATTTCGGCCAATGACTTCATCCTTTGAGTAGCCAAAAATCGTTTCAGCTGATGGGTTGAAGCTCTGAACAATCCCTTTTGAGTTTATGGTGATAATGCCATCTACTACGTTATCTAGAACAGCCTGTAATCGATTGGTGCTATCCTGCTGGGCTTTTTCTGCATTAACGCGGTCGCTGATATCACGTACCATGCCACTGAACATGCGCTGGTCTTTAAAGCGAATTTCACTAACAGCAAGATCCATGGGGAAGGTACTGCCATCTTTACGCCGACCTTCCACTTCTCGGCCAATACCAATAATGCGTGCATGACCAGAGTGAAGATAATTGTGTAAATAGGAATCGTGTTCTTCCTGATAGGGGGAGGGCATAAGCATTTTGACATTCTTACCGATTACTTCTTCTGGCCGATAGCCAAAGATCTTTTCCCCAGCGGGGTTAATGCTATGGATAATGCCCTGTTCATCGATGGTGATTACCCCATCAACCATTTTCTCCAATACGGTTCCATGCCAGGCGTCGTCTTTACTGCTGGTGAACTGGTAAACACGGCGACGAAAGCGGAAGAAGTAAACCAGGGAAAAGAATAAAAGAATAACCAGGGACAGGCTGAACAGAATTAGAAAACGGTTTTGAGATTCAAGATAAGCGGACTTATCCTGATCGTTTTTAATGATTTTGTGTATTTCAGTGTCAGTGGTGTTTACAGATTGAAATGATAAGACCTGTTCATTTATTGGTTCCGATGCAAAACCATTATATGAAAACAAGATGGAACCAAGAAACAATATATGAATAATTATTATTTGTTTCATCTGGTAAATTTTAACCCGACCATTCGATTAGATGGATGATTTTTATTCTACTATGGAATAGAAGTTTATATCGAAGGTTTTTAAAAAGAAATTAACTTTATTGTTGTTTTGATTGTTAAAGATTGTTACACAAATGTACTAACTGGAAAAATCAGGCAGGACTCATTGTTTGCCACAAGTGTTTAATTTTTTCGGGAAGCTCAACTGGGTCGAAAGGTTTGCTAATAACACCAATTACTCCCATATCCATGTATTCTTCTACTTCGTGTGATTGTACCTTGGCCGTTAAGAATATGACGGGAATATCTTTCGAATTAGTATTCTGCTTGATTTCTTTGAGTAGAGTAGGGCCGTCCATCACAGGCATCATGACATCAAGCAGTATCAGGTCTGGGTTTCTATTCGGGAGAACTTCTAAGGCTTCATGTGCAGAGGCACACATTTCAACCTCAAAACCACCAACATTCTCCAGTGATACCTTAATTATTTTTCGAATATCCGCTTCGTCCTCGACAACCAGTATTGATTGTAATTCTCCTTGTTGCATTACCCCTCCAAATTTTAAGTTAAATAACCTAACGGCTTCATAGGTTATATAACAGCAATATTACTAGGAGAAATGATAGGTCACAATAGCTCGGAGAAAAAAATGTTAAATTTTGTGAACAGTGTGTAGAGAGTACCGAAAATACGGTTTCAAGCTTTGCTCACAAGATACGCAGGGGCCTAACTGTGGTACAGGTCGGCAGCTTCAACCGTATTTTCCAGTAGTGTGGCCACAGTCATGGGGCCAACCCCACCAGGGACAGGCGTTATCCATCCGGCCCTTTCTTTGGCGACGTCAAAATCAACATCCCCAATCAGTTTGCCTTCTGGGGTTCGATTAATGCCAATATCTATGACTATGGCTCCCGGCTTGATCCATTCACCTTTTACAATTCCGGGTTTACCTACCGCCACGATAACAATATCTGCTCGGCCCACATGTTCGGCGAGGCCTTTTGTAAAGCGGTGTGTCGTAGTTACGGTGGAACCTGCCAGGAGGAGTTCGAGTCCCATGGGGCGTCCTACGTGATTTGAGGCACCAACTACTAAAACGTCCTGACCTTTTACAGGTTGACCAGTACTCTCCAGTAAGGTGATGACTCCTCGTGGAGTACAGGGGCGAAGCAGGGGCATACGTAGAGTGAGACGACCGATATTGTATGGGTGGAAACCGTCCACATCCTTATCAGGCTTAATTCTCTCAATAACGGTTTCAGTATCAATGTGTGACGGCAGGGGTAGCTGAACCAGGATACCGTCAACTCTTTCATCGGCATTCAAATCGTCAATAAGGGCCAGAAGCTCGCCCTGACTTACAGAATCGGGCAAATCATGTGAAAAAGAAATGACACCGGATTCTTCACAGGCTTTTCGCTTGTTTCTGACGTAGACTTCTGAGGCCGGGTCATTCCCAACCAGGACTACCGCCAGGCCCGGTGCACGAAGCCCCTGGCTCAGTCGTTCTTCAATACGTTTTTTAACTTTGTCACGGGTAGCCAGGGCCACGGCCTTCCCGTCGATAATTTGGGCTGTCATGGAGGGGTATTCTATCCGGTTGAAAACAGGCTATTATGATCGCATGAAGGGGCAAATCTTGCCAATACTGTATGGGAATAATTGACGTACAGGAGCCGGGCTAGTATTATCGCCCGCCTTGCTGAAAGCAAGAATTCGGGGTATAGCGCAGTCTGGTAGCGCGCCTGCTTTGGGAGCAGGATGTCGGGAGTTCGAATCTCTCTACCCCGACCAGTTTATGAAAGTGTCCCACGTTTGGGGCGGTTCGGTCCCGGTAGCTCAGTTGGATAGAGCAACTGCCTTCTAAGCAGTGGGCCGGGGGTTCGAATCCTCCCCGGGGCGCCATTTTAATAAAGGTTCTATGGTGGCTATAGCTCAGTTGGTAGAGCCCCGGATTGTGATTCCGGTCGTCGAGGGTTCGAGTCCCTTTAGCCACCCCATTTTCTCTTCGATTTTCCAGCCGGGAAGTCGGCTATCACACTAAATTAAGTTCAGTGACTCTCACCCTCGTCGAGGGTGGGTGCGCCGCACACCGTAGAACCCCTCCGGGTTTCATTCGGCACTTCTTCGCTATCGCTCAGGTCGTCCCTGCGGCGCATCGCTTCGCGACGGCCTGAAAAACGGCCGCCCAAATTTGTTGATTCGCATCGTCCTGATGCTCACCCTGCGGGTGCACTATCGTGCATCCCGTTTTGTTCCCTACAAAACGGTCCGGACAAAACTGTCGAGTCCCTTTAGCCACCCCATTTTCTTTTCTACTTCTGATCGGGAAAGTAGGCCATCACGCTAAATTACCGTAAGCACTCTCACCCTCGCGAGGGTGGGTTTGCCACGCACCGTAGAACCTCCGGGTTTCATTCGGCACTTCTTCGCTATCGCTCATGTCGTTCCTGTGGCGCATTGCTTTGCGACGGCCAAAGAACTGCTGCCTAGAACTATTGAATACTTCAGGAATATTTCCCCCAAAAAATTTGCGTCAGATAACTATCCTGTCTAGATTTATTGGTTAAATCAGGTGAGGTATATGAATAAATCCATTTTTGTTGTTTTGGCCATGTCTTTGCTGGGCGGTTGTGCGACCAAGATCGATACGCGTCTCAGTCTGCCTTATTCCGAGCGCGTTGATATTATTCACAGCTACGAGGCCAGTAATTTCATCCCGGTGGATAAGGGAGAGAAGGACATCATGCTGTTTTTCAAAAGTACGACGCCGGAAACCCTGGGGGAGTATCGTACTTTTGATACCCACGCCATTAATCAAAATAACGTGGTCTATCAATCCATCAATCGGCGTCGTGCAGCATCCAAAATGCGAAAATATCTCAAACGCAAGCTCAGGCAGTACAAGTTGAAGCATGTCGGTAAGTCATTGTCACAGGCCGGGATTGCGGTGACGATTTCCTCTTACCAGAAAATACTGGGTAAGAATGTTGAAGAGCTTCTCATGGTGGTTTTTGACCGGAAAAAGGCCTGGCAAATTTCCCGCGAAAACAAGGAAGTTAAAGGTTTTGAACTGTTAAAGCAGACGGCTATCTGGGTCGGGGTAGTGCGCAAGGTACCAGAGAAGCAAATGGACATATCCCAGGGGGTTCATTACATGTCCCGGGAGAGCTTTAAGCAGATGGTTGATATGATGTTCGAGGTGTTTATGAAAGACAGCAACTATATTCCGCTGGATTAATAACTTATGAGATTTTACCAGGGGAAAAATGTTAACTTTCTTACAAAATTATTATTTTCTAATATTGAATGAATTTCGAGATTTCGTTTACTTTACCAGATGCCTTGGCTATTATCAGACCGTCATCCAATTAGAACAGGATACAGGCACCAATTGAACGCTCTAAACGGTTTTTGCTCTTCGGTTCCACTCGCGGTATTACCAGTCAATTTCCTCCTGATCGTCAAATGGTAATTAATTTTTATTTCATGAGGTAACACAATGGCAACAGGTACTGTAAAGTGGTTTAACGAATCCAAGGGTTTTGGTTTTATTTCCCCTGAAGATGGTAGCTCAGATGTATTCGTACATTTCTCAGCAATCCAGTCGGATGGTTTCAAGACGCTGGCAGAAGGTCAATCCGTTTCATACGAAGTTGAGCAGGGTCCAAAAGGCCCACAGGCTTCAAAGGTTGTTCCTGCATAAATTGCTCTAGCACCAAGTCAAAATTAAAAAAACCCGCAAATTATTTTGCGGGTTTTTTTTGCCTAATTTAATCTAAACGTACTTTCTTCCGACCTGCCTTGGTCTGCCCCCGACGGGTTTTGGCATCCAGTCGTCGAGCTTTAGCGCCCTTGCCAGGTTTAGTGGGGATCCGTTTCTTGCGGGTGGCCGTCACCGATCTGATAAGTTCCTGTAGTCGTGTCAGGGCATCCAGTTTGTTTTTCTCCTGGGAACGATAAGACTGGGCCTTAAGAATGATAACTCCCTCCTGAGTGATGCGTTGATCCGACAGTTTGAGCAGGCGTTGTTTGTAAAAGTCGGGCAGGCTGGAAGCGTGGATATCAAAACGCAGCTGAATTGCGGTTGAAACTTTATTGACGTTCTGGCCCCCTGGTCCCTGTGCGCGAATGGCACTGATTTCATATTCCCGATCAGAAATAAATACCTGGTTGGATATTATTAGCATGGTAATCTACTCATCAATGCCTAATATATAGTGTTAAATCTGGACGTGATTCACGTATACAGGCAAATAAATTTAATAGGATCAAACTCTAACATTATATTAATAATTCCAGGGAACAGCCATGAAGCAACTATTGACTCGTAGCATTATATTTAGTCTCTTCTTTGCATCGACTATTGCGAATGCAGCTAATTATCGATCTGAAGTATCTTATTATACCTATACTGCAGATTATCAGGATGACACAGACGAACTTGTGGGTGGGGCGAGTTATACACACCACTTTGAAAAGGTTGGCACCACTGCACGTCCACTGGCAGAAGCCGCCTATCTAGCGCGCACTAGTTACATAATGGGCTGGTTGTTTGGCCAGGACGTTGATTATAAAAATGGTAATGATCGCCTTGGAACGGGTATGGGCGCGGAGTTTGTTCACAGGAGCAGTCAGTCACCACTTATCCTTGAAGTGGCCTATACCAGGGCCCGTTATGACCACCAAAATTCAGCAGGAACCACATTAGCAGAATGGAATGAAACACATCTGGATTTAACAGCAGGCTGGTATCTGAGCTCAACTACCGCAGTAAAATTACAGATTGCCAAAACGGATTACGATTTTCTCAAAGGTGGATCCAAAGATTACAGTACAACCGACATGCATTTGATGGGTAAAAAAATTGTCGATTCAAAATCGCAAAATCCCATTAATTTAGAAGGTTCTGTAGGTTTCGTTGAATATGGATCTGATAAAGATGAGAATAGGGTACTAAGCGTTGGTGGAGATTTTTATTTTACTCGTCGGCATAGCCTGGGGCTGTTGTATAAAAATGAAAATGGGGATGAGAAACAGTTTGAAGGAACTACGACAACCATCCGTGGCCGGTTCTTTTTTACGAGCCGACTTTCCCTGGCTATAGAAAAAGAAAACTTTGATGCCGAGAACAAATTTGGAGTTGATTATGACAAAACCAGCCTGGAAGTGTTTTATCGGTTTTAAGATAAGAAACAGGGATGTCTGCTTCATTTAAACCCTTGTCGGTACTTAGATACAGTACCAGTATCCTGATAACAGGTGTATTGCTTGGCCTGTTAAATGCCTGCACGGTCAAAACCCTCTATAACCAGCTAGACTGGTTATTGGCTGATCATATCGAAAGTTATGTTGAATTAAATAATGAACAACAGAAACTTTTGTATCGACATCTGGACAGATTTTTCCTCTGGCATAAGGCAACACAATTACCACTTTATGTAAGCTGGTTAGAGGATTTCAATCAGGATATTCACCAACAAAATACCACGCAGGCCATTGGCCATAATTTTGAGCAATTTAAATTGCTGCTACGTACCCTGCGTGCCCGTGCAGTAGAAGATGTCACAGTATTGCTTGCTCAGTTAAGCAAGGAACAACGTGCTGAACTATATCAGGGAATGGAAAAAAAGAACCTGGAATTTGCGGACAAGTTCATACATATCAGCCGTGAGGAGCAACTGGAACAATATATCGAGCGTACCGAAGATCGTATTGAAGAATGGCTGGGCTCACTAACAAAGGCACAGGAAGCGCTGGTAGCAAAAACAGCCGGCCAGATAAGCCCGGTTGCAGATTATGTTCTACAGTCCCGTCGCAACTGGCAAAAGGAATTCAAGACTGTACTTGAAAGTAATACAAACAGAAAACAGCTCAATGATAAGATATTTGATCTGTTTGTTAATATCGAAAAACGTCGTAGTGCCAAATACCGGGCCTTATCACTACACAACCAGACATTATTTACCAAACTCATTGTTGATGTGGCGCATATTATGACGCCAGGTCAAAAACGACATCTAAAAGACAAAGTAGGTAACTATAGCTATCACTTTACCGAACTGGCCTGGGAAGCCATGCAGGAAAGTCGCCTGTAAAAAAACGGCGCATAGAAGCGCCGTTTGATTTAGCCAGTGTTTAATCTGACTCAGTCATCTTGTTTACCCAGATTATAAACATCCAGATCTTCAGCATCTTCAATATCACCTGTATAACCCTGGTTACGAATGATCTGTTCAACCAGATCCAGACGGGGTTCGGTCACTGGTGTGATATGAGACAGAACCAGCTCTTTCACATTGGCTGCAGCCGCCACTTCACCCAGGCGAGTGGGCGAGGTATGCAGAACATGGAAAACAGGATTAGCAGGCAGATCATCCATGATGGCGGTGTCATAAATCAACAGGTCGGCATCCTTCGCCAGGGTAATCATGTTAGGACCTTTGGAACCAGTATCACCTGAGTACACAACACTATGACCCTTGTATTCTATTCGAAATGCCACAGAAGGCACAGGACCATGATCAACGGCAATGGCCTTCACCACCAGACCATCAATGGCTGTCAACACAGTTTCGACACTGGCCCCTGCCACAGTTGAATCCAGATCATGTACCTGATAGCTGAACTTACTCGCACCCTGACTGATAGCCGTGGCAAAAATGTTCAGGTAACGCTCACTGCCTTTAGGCATTGAGTAATGATCATGGGCATAAGTACTGGTACTGGGATATTGCGGAACAGTGGTACCCGGGAAGGGGGCACCGTTTTCCTTTGGACCATAGATATGCACAGGTGCTGTGCGACCAGTACCGGCGAGATTGTTATGAAAATACAGGGTTTTGATCACCGGGGTCAGGTCACCGGTATGATCAGCATGCAGGTGGCTTAACAGGATAATATCCAGATCTTTAATATTAGTGCCACTGGCCGCCAGGCGCTGATAGGCACCACCACCCACATCCATCAGGATACGAGGTTTGCCATCGGTAAAGATCAAATAGCTGGCACTGGCACGACCGCTGGCTGTGGCAATCGGCCCACCGGAACCCAGCACCATAACGGACAGGTTACCCTTAACTTTATTCACCGCCAGTTTTGGTTTGTCATCGTCATCACGATCGTCAGCAACGGCAATAACACCAATTCCTAAAATAACAAATAGTGATACCACACCACTAAGAATATATCTGTGCATTTTTTGTAACTCCTTTTTGTTTTAATTCATGATCCTTAAAGACATCATCATTATTGCTGTGATTAACGAGAATAATGAACAGTGGAACAGCTCGGACTATATCTAAAATAATAAGTCCATGCACATGTGTACTTAACAGATACTAAAAAAGTAACAAACAGAAAATATTTTCTGTAGCATTTGTTACATAGAGTTATTTAAATAGAAGAGGGTTCGGTCGTTGCAGAAAGCTGATCCAGTTGAAAAACAAAATGTTCTGCTTGTTGCATCTGACTGGCACGCGTGATCTGCACTTCAATATCAGAAAAGTGCATATACCAGGTTTGTTGTGTTTCAGGTTCAGGGTTTACAAAGGCGGTATAACTTAACAATGCCAGGTTACTACCCGCGCCAGGGTCACGGATAGATAGATAGCGAATCGATTCGATATCACACCTGCGTGCCTCTTCAGCAAGTTGTTGTGTGGCTGAATAATCCCCGTTATCAGTCCAGAGCTTAAGATCACGATTGAGGGGAGGGCGTTGTAAATTGATCTCACGTTCAGTTTGATAGCTCACGGCAAAGGCAGTCAGCTTATGTTCCTGTTTGGGTAATACACAGCCGGGAGCATCCTGAAAGAACCGTAAACGAAACCAGGCCATCTCGGCCATGGCGGTACGTTTTTCCATCGAGGCATAAAACACCCCTGCCGTGATACCGGCCCGACGAAAACGCGAGCCATGAGGGTAGGGTGGGTAATAACGAAATGGAGTCTTTAACAGGTAATGCAGATTTTCTGTACCGGGAGGATAAGGCGGTTTACTGGTTTCCAACAGGGATTCAAGCAGTTCCTGTTCGGAGATGGTACCCACCAGTTTGCGGGTAGAAGCCGTATGCTGATGTTCCACCACGCGCCAGATAGTGCCACGGGCGGGATAAGTTTCAGACGCGAGCGCGGTAGCTGTCCACATAATCGACGATATGTACCAGCCCGGCGGCATCCGTGACCAGTTCAGTAGGTTTGGCATTCAATGCCAGGTTGTGGCTGGCGAGCCAGCTACGCAGGGCCTTTTCATCACCGGCCATAATGGCATCCAGACTACGAAACAGGCGTACCAGCAACAGGGCCATGTCCCATTCCTTGGCGTGAGGGTTAAGTCGATACTGGCCGGAATAGAGTCGTCCAGCCGAGGCCGCGCTGATCCCCAGAATCTTCGCCAGCATGGCCTTGTTGAAGCCCATCAGGTCTGCTGCACTGGTAACAGCCCCAGTCAGCACTCGGACGGGATCCGGTTGTTGCTCTATGTGGTTTGAACCAAAAGCCATTACAATCCCCTGAAATACTATCTATGGAAAGAATAGCTTAAAAATATTTCAACAGCAAGCTCTGAGTCAGTCGATAGTGCATAAATGACAGCAAATCGGTGCTACATCACAGACCTGGCCAGTCTGGCTTGCGTTTATGGAGATTAATTCATAAGGTTATTGACGCCGGATTCATCACAATAATGATAAGAATGAAAAGGAGGAGCAGAGCGATGGCCACCCCCGCCACAGCGGTCAGCGGACTAATTCAAAACCAGACACTGGCCCAGTTACGTAAGCGTGTTTATCTAAGCCGCATGCCGGGTTACAACCTGATGCGCAGCGAGACTGGGAAAGTCCTACACCCAGTTGCATCAAACGCTGCTCGAGCTAAAAACTTCCAGAAATTTGTCGAGCTGTATTTTTTCAATACCCATCGGCCTAACAATGCCGATCCCTTTCATGGCGATTTCGGTCTCAACAGTAAACTCACGAAGGGATCACGAGGTTATATCGAATTTGAAAAATTTGCCATGCAAGATTATGGCTCTTATGTGATCAAGACCATGATCGATGATCCGAAGAAATACAAAGGCTTCCAGGTCTGGGAAGGGCCGCCAGATGTAGAAGGGGCCCATGGCGACTGGTCATTCATATCACTGCCAAAAAACTTTGGGACAAGAAAACGTTTTGCCACCAGTGGTCAACTGATTCATTTGCAGGCAATCATCTATCATGAATTTGCCCACACCATGATGTTCCGTAAAGCACAATCCAGAGGCATAGATATTGGTATCAACGATGAACGTATTGCCGTTCTTAAATTTGAAAACCCGGTGCGTATCCGTGATGGTTTTGAACCGCGCTATACTTATGCCATGAAAGACGGTAGTGCGACGATCAATATCATCACCGGTACCTCGAAACCCGGTAAATGGTATATCAGAAAAAATGATCCAACCGTACTGGTTAAAGAAACGGATCCGAATGCACTAAAATGAAAATCTTATTCATCATCCTGTTATTCCTAAGCATACCGCTTGCTGTGGCCCAACCGCCCGAACAGAAAAGCCACAAGCTCAATCTTGAAGTCATCACCCACGATGGTAAACCGGAAAACTGGTTACAGCATTATGTGCCCAATAAGCAACGCCAGATACCCGTCCAGGCTCAATTTAATATCAGCCATGTACGGGCCGCATTAATAACCGATCTAAATGCGGCAGAGAAGAAATGTAGTGGCTGGCAAACAAAAAACATTGCCTATTTTGAATTTGACCCAGCTTTAAATCTGAAGCAGTTCAAAACCCGTATCAACAAACCCTGCATACATAAGGGCAGTGCCCGTTTAAAACTTTCTGTCGCTACCAAAGCCGATAAACGCTTCTATACCATCGGTACCTTCAAGGTTCATCCGGATTC
>JAOULO010000121.1 GCA_029881995.1 Gammaproteobacteria bacterium | reverse complement strand
GCAGGGGAAACTTGTTACCATCCGGACCATAGATCACCCAGAAACCGGTGATGGGATGGGCTTCAACAACACCTTCGACTTCTTCAACCGCGGCGCGGGTTAGTTGCGGAATGGAGGAACGCACGGCGAGAAAGTTGGCCACCCCGGCCTGGGCCAGGAACAACTGCCCACCCCGATCCATCACCACCTTTTTCGACTGCACATAAAGCCCCTGCTCAAAGCCATGCAGGATCAGGGTCACGGCAATGGCAGCACAGATGGCCAGCATAGTCAGGCCCGAGCGCACACGGTCATGCAGGATTTGTTGTAATGCCAGACGCCACATGGTGTATTTCCCTCACCGGTGAAAAATCATCTTCAGGGCAAACGACGCTTATATATAAAGATTAGACTATACCGCATGCTGTTAAATCCAGGCTCGGATTCGGTTTAATACAATTTGAAAGAGCAGACCCTTTTAACCTGGATGTCAGGGGCTTTCCCTCGCTGGTGTTACAGAAAGAATCGGCTTATGGCTTTATTGCCAGATGATATCAACCGTATGAGGAGATAATCCCTTTAGTCGGGGGCATGATTGGGATATAAACCAGATATTTCCTTTCAATAACAAAGAGTTATATTAGATTATGGTCTGTATGTTCAACAAATAAGCAAGTTTTAGACATTACAGATATTTAATGTCTAAAACTATAATAGTATTTGACATTACTGGTTAGCCTGTGTACATTTCGGATATTCCGAATACTTTATGTCGGAAAATATTAAAGATTCCGACATTGTAACCCAGATATTAACTATGGATATACGTGACTACAAAGCAGGCCAGTACAAACAGCAGTACGAGTACAAAAGCTTTGATCCAACTCTGATCAACCACCCATGGGAGTTCAGTGATGGACAAGTTCAGAGCTTGTTAAGCGAAGCTGACCGGGCACTGGGAGAATTAAACGCATTTTCTCAACTGGTACCCAATGTGGATTTTTTCATCCGTATGCACATCACAAAAGAGGCGACTCAATCCAGTCGTATTGAAGGCACCCGCACCAATATGGAAGAGGCGTTGCTGGGCGAGCACGACATTGATCCGGAAAAGCGCGATGACTGGGAAGAGGTGCAGAACTATACCAAGGCCATTAACATGGCCATCGATAAACTTGCGAGTTTGCCTCTCTCCAACCGTCTTCTTAAAGATACGCACAAGGTCCTAATGCAAGGCGTACGTGGAGAAAACAAAATGCCTGGCGAGTTCCGTACCAGCCAGAACTGGATAGGCGTTAACCTGAAAAATGCAGTCTTTGTACCGCCACATCATGAAGACGTACCGGACCTCATGAGTGATATGGAAAAATTCATCCACAATGATGAGTTACATGTACCACACCTGATCAAAATAGCCATTGCACACTATCAGTTTGAAACAATACATCCATTTCTTGATGGTAATGGCCGAGTGGGCCGCCTGATGATTGCCATATATCTGGCCAACTTTGGTTTATTACACAAACCAGCGTTGTACCTGTCAGATTATTTCGAAAGGCATAAAACGGAATATATCGATCATCTCATGGCAGTACGTGATGCCAATAAACTAAAAGACTGGCTGGTATTTTTCCTTTATGGCGTCAAGGAAACGGCTGAAAATTCTATTCAGGTCTTTAAAGATATTCTTGCGCTGAAACATCGACTGGAACGTGAAGTTCTACCCCACTTCACCACACGTCGCCAGGAAAATGCACTAACCCTGATGCAATTTCTCTATCAAACGCCGGTCGTCAATACCAATAT
>JAOULO010000120.1 GCA_029881995.1 Gammaproteobacteria bacterium | reverse complement strand
GTGCTTCTGCCTGGGTCTATACCAATCATCGTCAGTCGACGCCCAAACCTTTAACAGTGATTGATGGTGTCGAAAAAAAATGTGAACGGGCTGCCCTCAGCAGCCGGAGTGTTTGTGCGAGATCTACCCATCAGGCAAATATAATGATCTTTTGTAATCAATACATAATTACTTATAATGAATAGATGAATGTCACGTTCCGCCAACTCAAGGTCTTTGAGGCTGTTGCCCGACAGCTGAGTTTTACCCACGCGGCACAGGAGTTACACCTCAGCCAACCCGCCGTTTCAATGCAAATCAAACAGTTAGAAGAAAGTGCTGGCCTGCCCTTATTTGAACAGCTGGGTAAAAAGGTGTATCTGACGGAGGCCGGCAAGGAGATGTATCACTACTGCCGCAGTATTGCCTCGCAGCTGGAGGAGGCGGAAGAGGTTCTTGGGCAGTTAAAGGGGATCCAGCGCGGTCACCTCGATATTGCCGTGGCCAGTACGGCCAATTATTTTGCCACCCGCCTGTTGGCCGCCTTTGCCAAACAGCATGAGGGGGTGAGTTTCAGTCTGGACGTGACCAACCGGGAATCCCTGCTGCGGCAACTGGAGCAAAATGACAAGGATCTGGTCATCATGGGGCGCCCCCCGGAGAACGTCAATCTGGAGATGGAGGCCTTCATGGAAAACCCGCTGGTGGTGATTGCCTCACCGGAGCACCCCCTGGTCGGTAAAAAGGTGACCCTGAATCGGCTGCAAAAGGAAAGTTTTGTTGTGCGTGAGGCCGGTTCCGGTACTCGAATCGCCATGGAGCGGTTTTTCAGTGAACATGGCGTGCGGCTGCAAACCGGCATGGAAATGACCAGTAATGAGGCCATCAAACAGGCCGTCGATGCCGGTCTTGGTCTCGGTATCGTGTCAATCCATACCCTGGCGCTGGAACTGGAACTGGGACGACTGGTGGTGCTGGAGGTAAAAGAATTTCCCATTCTGCGTCACTGGTATGTGGTGCATCGCAAGGGCAAACGCCTGTCACCTATTGCGACTGCCTTCCGTCAGTTTGTCCTGAGCGAGGCAACCAATATCTTGCAGTCAAAAAATCCACTTTGAATCGAAATAATTATGCTGTTTATTATTTTGTGCGACGTGCACTCGTCAGAACAGGCCCCGATGGCGTTGATATTAAGCTGGGCCGGGTCTATTAACTGTGTAGTTCCTGTACCATCGAGTCGATGGCCTCCTGGTTGCGCATCACGATAGCCAGTTCATTGAGAACGATTGTTTCGTCCAGCCCCAGTTTGATTAGCATGTTTTTGGGTAGGTCGGTTTCGAATTCATCCCCAATGCCATGACGTTTGAGCAGGCGATTGGCAATCAGGATCAGGTTGGGATAAACAAAATGCTGGCCCCGGTAATTGGGGTTATGGTGTTCAAAGGTCGCGACGATCAGTTCCGCTGGCATGAGCCATTCACGCATTAACCAGACACCGATTTCGGTGTGGGACATACCCAGCAGGCGTTCTTCAAGTTCGGCTATGGGCATTTTTTTATTCTTCTCTGCATTTGCATTAAGCACATTGAACTCTTCCTTGAACAAATGGCCAAGCAGCAGGAAACCGATATTGTGTAGCAGGCCAGCCATGTACATCATGCCGGCACTGGGCTGACTGGCGGGGGCAACCTTGCCGGCCAATTGTTGGGTCAGGGCGGCACAGAACAGGGATTGCCGCCAGATGGCCTGTAAACCAATTGGGCCTTGTGACGGGAGTTTGAAAACATTGCCGGTGTCAAAAGCCAACG
>JAOULO010000004.1 GCA_029881995.1 Gammaproteobacteria bacterium | reverse complement strand
GATTGAAATTGGTAAGCTCAAAATCAAAATCATCTCCTGCAAGCTTAAGGACATTCTTGATGAATGTATCCAGATGGTGACCAATCGTGCCGATGAGCATCATATTAAGATCAAGCTGGCCGAAAATGCTGATACCAGCCTGGCCGTGCTGGCCGATACTTCACGCCTGAAAGAAATCATACTCAACCTGCTAACCAATGCCATCAAATACAATAACGATGATGGTTCTATTACCATCGACGTACAGGCCCGTGACAACAAGACTATCCGTATTTCTGTCATTGACACCGGCCCTGGGATTTCCAAGGTTGAACAGGCCAAGGTGTTTGATGAATTCGAACGCCTCGGTGCCGATAATGACTGTATCGAAGGGACTGGCATAGGTCTGGCCCTCACCCGTCGTCTGGTCGAGCACATGGATGGCCGGATTGGTCTGGAGAGTAAACTGGGCAAGGGTTCAAGCTTCTGGTTTGAGCTGCCAGCCGCCAAATAGATTAAGCCTGTTTTACATAGACCTGGGTCAGCCAGATGAAGGTCATTTGCTCATACTGCTTTTCAAAACCGGCTTCAATAATCCAGTTTTCAATTTCATCGGGTCGATGGGCATAGGGCCGAAAACTGGAGCCCAGTAGTTTTAGCATTATTGCCCCAAAACCCATCGCTGCACGGATAAACCATCGATAACGAGGATAGCTCAGGGCATAGACACGCTGGGTCCTGTCTAGAGAGGCATGCACCAGACCATCGGCATCGGGATAGCAACACACCACCTTGTCCAGTACGGTCACCTCAGCGGGCTTGATACTCGGCAGGATGTCCATAAAGTCTCCCTCATGATATTCCAGCCGATCGGCCAGGCCGCGAGCCTCAGACCACGCTTTCGCCTCCTCAATCATCTTGGGTGATAAATCGATGCCGGTGGCAGATTTTGCCCCTTCCTCCAGCATTACCATGTGCAGGTGCCCTACACCGCTGCCAACCTCAAGAACCGTGGTATCTGCAAAGCCCGCTACTCTAAGACCATCCATCAACTGTCGCTGGGAAGGTTCAAAGCCTTTTTTACTAAATCGTTTACGGTAATTGCGGGCAAAAAATGAGAATACCCGACTACCGGATCGGGAATGGGGACAACAACATGTCATTAGTGCTTTCCTTTTTGGCCTGTTTTGACTGAAAGAGTTTGCATAAAGTCTATAGAACTAAGTCCCCAAAAATAATAAACCATATTATTTATGCTATCTAAAAGGTACTTTATCACATAAAAATAATTCAATTATTACGTAACAAATGTTAACTAAAATCTTACTCTAACCGATATAAATAAATAATAACTTTGCTTAACTATCTAAAACATTCATGGGAAGGGGTTCACATGGAAGCGGCTAAAAAATACGCCTTCGAAAAAGACATACACGAACTGAAATTAGGGCCTGGCGCCATTAGCCTTGGCCGTTCAGATAATAATGATATTAATATCACTGATCGCAGCGTCAGTGGCCATCATGCCCGGATTTTCACCTATTTCAACACCTCCTATATCGAAGATCTGGACAGCACCAATGGTACCTTCCTCAATGATAAGCGTATCCATAAACACATCATCCACCCAGGTGACACCATCCGCCTGGGTAACCACACCATTAAAATCACAGCGAAGGATGAATGGCCCTTCCGTTACCGATAGGCCTATTTCTCCAAAAGGTAATTGTGAAAATTTGTAACACCTTGTTATGATTTAACAATTGTTAACCGCACAAATATCCAGCCCAAATTCTCCAAGTCGATAACACAAGTAAGGGTTAAGCTTTAATTTCGACAGGAGAGCAAAATGCGCCCAGCTACTAAAGATGCAGTCAATCAGACACTGGAACTGGATTTACAGCACGGTATTCTTACCATTGGTCGTGCGCTGGATAATGATATTGTGCTGGATAACCCGGATGTCAGTGAGTATCACGCCAAGATCGTAACCTACTTTCATATGGCACTGTTGATAGACCTCAGTAGTACAACGGGCAGTTTTCTAAATGGCCGACATATCATCAAACACACCATCAAAGAGGGCGACACTATCACTCTGGGAGGTGAGGACATACTGATTCGGAACATCAACCCTATGCTGGGCAAAACCGCTTAACGACCCAGTAGTGATAACGACAGTGATGGCCAATAGGTAATGATTAACACCGCACCAAGCAGTATGAAGAAGAAGGGCAGGGTGGCCTTATAAAGTTGCATCACTGGCTTTTGAAAGCGGTGACTGGCAATAAAAAGGTTCATGCCTACAGGTGGTGTAAAGTATCCTAACTGCATGTTGGCAAGGAAAATAATCCCAAGGTGGACCGGATCGATGCCATAGCCTATGGCGATAGGTAAAAGCAGAGGGATCATCAAGACCAGGGCCGAGAAAATATCCAGCAATGCCCCCAAAATCAATAAAAAGATATTTAACAAAATCAGGAACGTCAGTTTACTGGAGACATACTCCTTAATGGTGTTAAACAGCTTGGTGGGGATATCTGCGTCAATGACATAATTGGTCGAGGCCAGTGAGACCCCGAGAATGACCAGAATCGCCCCCACCAGGATCATCGAGTCACGCATTACATCAGGCAGGCGTATAAGGGTGACTTCCTTATGGATAAAAACCTCAACAATAAGTACATAAAGCACGGTCACAGCGGCGGCTTCGGACACGGCAAAGAAACCGGTATAAATCCCACCCAGCACAATAAACGGCATGGGCAGCTCCCAGGCCGAGGCTCGGACTGCGACTTTGACCTTTTGCCACTGGAACTTCTCTAATGGCCTTGCCACCTTGCGATTGACGTGCAGACTCCAGCCAATCAATAGCAACAGCATCAACAGACCAGGCAAAATACCCGCCACGAACATATCGTCGATAGTGACGGACTGACTGAGGTTCATCTGCTGGACAATGATGCCGTACAGAATCAGGGGCAGGGACGGGGCAAATAACAGACCCAGACTACCCGAGGTGGTAATCAAACCAAGGTTGAAGTTTTCGGGATAGCCCGCCTGTTTCAGGGCCGGATAGAGCAGGGCACCCAGGGCAATAATGGTGACACCAGAGGCCCCGGTAAAGGCGGTAAAGAAGGCGCAGGCCGCTAGGGAGACAATGGCCAACCCGGCTGGCATCCAGCCCAGTAGAGCGTCGGTTAGCTGTACCAGCCTTTGCGGTGCCTTACTTTCCCCCATCAGGTAACCGGCAAAGGTAAACAGGGGCAGGGCAATCAGTGCTGGCATTTCCGCCAGGCGATACAGCTCAATCGCCACCACAGACAGGTCGATATCGGCCAGATAGAAATTACTCATGGCACTGGCAGCAATAATGGAAAACAGGGGTGCGCCCAGCAGGGCCAGTAATAATAAAACGATTCCGAACAGGATCATGTCGAGGAATCACCCTTGAGTAGCTTGCCAATTCCCTGCCAGCAATACATCAGGTAACGCAGACTGATAATGGTAAAGGCAATGGGCAGAATCGATTCCAGCAGCCAGGTGGGGACACCAGAAAAGGCGATAGTTTTCGCCTCGAAGTCCACCAGTAACATACGCATAGAATGAGTTGCCAACAGAATACAGACAAGCACAACAAAGATATCAACCACGACTTCCACATACTGCCGCATCTTTTCAGAGAGATAGCGACTTAGGATATCAATGGAAATATGGCGCCGTTCACGAGTCGCGACAACGGCGCCCAACATACCGACCCAAAGCACCAGAATCTTCAACAGTGAATCGGTTTCAGTAAAGCCGGTTGAAAAGACATTACGCAGAATGATCTGCATACCGGCTAGAAAAATCATGGTGCTTAATAAAAACACCAGTAGTCCGTCTTCTATACGGGCAATGATTGTTAATATTCGGTTTGGCGGTTGGGTGCTTGTGTCACTCACGTATCAGCTTATCCTTTTAACGCACTATTTCTTGCGTGCTGCATTAAGCATTTTATAAACCTGATTGACTTCAGACTGCTTTAATTTGCCCTGCTTGATGAGCTTGGCTACCACGTCTTTAGCGAGTTTGTTCAGGCCGGCCATCTCTTTCGTGTTTGGTTTGACGAACTCAATACCCTGTTGCTTAAGGGCAGCTTTGGCCTTTTTATTATTTTCCCAGTTGATCTTGCTCAGTTTATCAAATGTCTCTGATATCTCTTTGCGAACAACTGCCTGATCGGCTCCGCTCATCTTTTTAAAGGACTTATCTGAAAAGACAAAGGCGCCAAAGCTGAAGAACATAGGCACATCCACCAGGTACTTGACCTTGGTGTGCCACTGCAGGGCAATGGCAAAACTGGGGGGCGCACCAACTGTACTAATCAGACCAGTTTGTAATCCCGTAAGAACGTCTGTCAAAGGCAGCGAAACAGGAGATACGCCTGCTGTCTCCAACATGGTCTGTGCCATGATGTCATTCGGCGGAATCCAGACTTTTTGCTGTTTGAGGTCTTCAACTCCACTGATCTTTTCTCGGGACAGCATATAGGAAAAACCATCACCGGCAATCTTGAAGGCGATGTAGCCTTTATTCTTTAATCGGTCGATCATTTGTTGATCCAGTTTGGATCGAATGTGATTCATTTCTTCATAAGATCGATAGGTCAATGGTAAACTGTAGATGTAGTTATCCGTGTCGATACGTTTCAGCGCTGAACTGGTCAGGGCCGCGCCATGTAACTGACCAATTTTCATCTTGCGCATTACACTGTCTTCATTGCCCATGATACCACCGGGATAGAATTTCAGCTTGACACGATTATTGGTTTGTTTGGCTATTTCACTGGAAGCCTGACGCATCAGGGTCATCCACTGGGTACCATCAGGGGCCAGGGTGGCAATTTTGTAGACCGCGGCTTGTGCTGGAAGTGCTGTAAGAAGTAAAACACCCAAGGCAACTATATTAAACTTTATTCTTCTCATACTAAATTTTTCCTAAAAATATTCTTTACCACTTTCTATTAATTCTTTGGCTTTACGTTTGGCTAATGTATTCACCAGTGTTAGGCGGTGTACATTAGCATCGGCATTTATGACGTCTTGAAGTAATTTGTTATGTAACTTTTCATTAAATACCAGACGTGCATAACGCTCAGCATAGTGAACCTTGATCATCAGGTTCTTGCCCTTTGAAAGTTCAATGGCCTTTTCAAAGGACTGCCTGGCCAGCTCTGGTTTACCGCCCAGAGCAGCCGGTAACAGGGTATTTAACAGGCCCATATACATATGGGCACTACCATTATCATAGTTCTCATCCAGTTCAATTACCTTTTGAACACAGGCCTTGACCTTGGCCAGATCGGCCACCGCAGCCCAGTTGCTCTTATTGGCCTTGATGTAACCGGCCCAAATTACGGCAAAGGTATGTAACATGGGAACATCATCTTCATCATCAAACTCTTCTTGCAAACCTGCCTGAAAGACTCCAAATGGGCTATCAATTACCTTGCAAAAATCTTCGTACTCTTCACAGATCGCGCGACGGCTATAGTCCCTGGCCCGATTCATCAAGCGCGTATGACGCTTTGGCTCTTTGACAAACATGGATGCATAAGCTGCATAGAGCTTGCCTGCTGCCAGTAACCGACCTTCATTCTCAGGATCACCTTCGATCATGCCATCCATCATAATAAGATAGGTGGGAAGACTGTCTTCTACTATTTTGGGGTCATCCTGATTAAGAATCGCATTCGAAATATTATCGCCCAAGCTTAAAATTGAGCAGCCCGCCATTAGCCCCAGCAGGGCCAGTAAAGTAAGTTTAAAAATGGGCTGAAATACAAAATACGGTTTTTTCATTCTTGTCCTGCAAAACGTCATCATGCTTATAATTCAAGCGCTTAGGCCTGGTGCGGCATTGTCCCACATTCAGTCGTGGGAATAAAACCGTTGGACAACAAGTTTGCGAACTTAATTCCCCATTTGTTATTCGGCCTAATCAACACATATTTTATGGCGATTTTGCCCCGCATCTCTGTATCGACCCCGCAAAAAAGAGCATAGACCAATTTTTTTGCTGTAACAGGGCTAATTCCCATTTAGCCAAAAGCCGACTATGCTGTGGTATATAAATAGAATAAAACCTACAGGGAGGATCGCCATGAGCAAATCAAAATTTATTCTTTTAATCCTTGTCTTTGCTATATGCAAGCCGATACTGGCAAGGGAAATAGCAAGTGTTAAGCTGGAAGAACAGGCCAATATCGGGGGCACGACAGTTATACTGAATGGTGCAGGCATTCGCACCAAGTTTGTGTTTGATATTTATGTCGGCGCCCTCTACCTGACACAAAAGACCACTGATGCCAAACAGGCCATTGCTATGGCCGGAGCAAAGCGCATCTCAATGCATTTTCTCTATGATGAAGTAGAAAAAGAAAAACTTACCGATGGCTGGAACGACGGGTTTGAAAATAATTTGTCAGACAAAGACTTCGCCAGCCTTAAAGCCCGCCTTGATGCCTTTAACAAACTTTTTGTCACAGTCAAAAAAGGTGATGTCATTCAGCTGGACTATATTCCTGGCAAGGGAACTCAGGTCACAATAAATCAGCAAACAAAAGGTAGTGTTCCGGGTGAAGACTTCCAGCAAGCCCTGCTCCGTGTCTGGCTTGGTGATGATCCTGCTGATGAAGATTTAAAAACAGGAATGCTGGGTAAACAGAATCAGGACTGATTCTCCTCAAGTCCTGCTTCGTAAAACATAAAATCCATTCCATTGCGTTTTGCATGATACATGGCCGTATCGGCAAATCGGATGATTCTGTCCTGGTCTCTGGCGTGATCAGGATACAGTGCGATTCCAATACTGATACCCAATTCAATATCCTGCCCATCAATGAGCAGCGGGCGATCAATAACTTTTGCCAACTGTGTGGCAATATTGCTCGCCTCATCTTTTCCCTCAACGTCAGGCAGGATCACAGCAAATTCATCACCGCCTAACCTGATCAACAAATCCTGTACTGGAGTTGAAATAATATTGTCAAGCCCACGGCGCGTGAACCGACTCTGTCTTAGAACCTCACTGAAACGATTGCTGGTTTCAACAAGTAGCTTGTCACCCACTGAATGTCCATAGGTGTCATTCACCTGCTTAAACTTATCCAGATCTATTAATAATAATGCAAAGCAACCTTCATGCTTAACAGCATGCTCAAATACATGCTCAATTTTTTCATTAAATAATTTTCTATTACCTAGGCGCGTCAAAGAATCTGTATAAGTCATCTTTTCCAGAGTTTTATAGAGTTCGTTGAGTGAACTACTCATCGCATTAAAGTCGTCCATCAATGCCATGATTTCTTCTGCACCACGACTATTGATCTGCTGCCCAAGATGTTCTCGATTTTCTCTTACCTTACGCAAAGAACTGACCACATCATTAACTGGGCTAATAACAGTCTGTTTCATAATTGAGAGTGACACAACAATTGCCAGTATAATACTGATTAGCGCACCACTGATTACCAGTGTCTGCGCTAGAGAAAGTGCCTTTACCAGATTATTATCAACATGTATGGCTTCAACATGAATAACGGCCTGATGCTCATTATCCAATACTGAATATGCTGCAATGGATTTCTTATTATATTTTGTTGGCCAGCGATCAGATGTGTATATCTCTTTCCCATTTGGTAGACGTATACGCACAGGAAAAACAACCACCTGATCAATACTATGAAAATGAGTCTTAATTTCCGATACCAGCTCTATATACGCCACTTTGTTATCAACATGAAAAGGAATAATGGCAGAGAGATAGGGCTGCTGCTGATTAACACATAAATTATAAATGACATCATTTACATCAAATGGTGTTGTTGATTCGTGATTATTTATATGACAAACAGGTGTCTTGGTTACAACAGACCCATCTGTATTTAATTTAATCCCAGACAGCAACTTTTGATGGTTGTCATATATATAAGCAAACCTAATTGATATCACACCACTTTGTAAAAATGGAATTGATGGTAACTGTTTTAGATAATCCTGAAGATACTTATAATTACTTTTACGAATTGCAGACTTGAATTTGTCTGAATTAACAATCAGCGTACCAAGTTGCAGACTGAACTGTTTTAATCGCTGCAGGGTTTTGTCGGATTCCTGTTGTAATTGTTTTTCGATATTTTCCAGCTGACTGCTCAAGGTCAGAGTATGATAGACCTGCGCAGTAATCAACGTTGCCACCAGGCTCAACACACCAAGGACAATAATAATACTTGTCACAATGAAGCGTATTGACTGAAATTTAGTCTGAAATATCATAGGTAGCGGACAGAGTTTGCATCAGTTGATTATTCTCTTTACTCATAATCAACAGAATAGCCTGTTTTCAGCATTTGGCAGGTATTTAATAAAGCGGCATTAGTGACCACCCATACCGCCACCTCCCATGCCACCACCGTCCATGCCACCGCTATCATGACCACCACCACTCATACCACCACCCCCATGGCCACCGCCGCCACCCATGCCGGTACCACCACCACCCATATCGGTACCACCACCACCCATATCGGTACCACCACCACCCATGTCGGTACCACCACCGCCCATGTCGGTACCACCACCGCCCATGTCGGTGCTGCCACCAACATCAGAGCCACCTCCGACATCACCACCAGAAGTATCTCCTCCCACACCTCCACCATCAGTGCCTATATCTCCCGCTGAGCTACCGCTACCGATATCACCACCAACATCACCTCCGCTATCGCTCGTATTTGTTTCAAGCACTTCTACATCTGAAAAATTCAGGCTATCACTACCACTGGTACTTGCTGCACCCTTCACGCTGTAGGGATTATGCTGCATACCAGAACGAAATGAATGTTCAGCATCCATGACATCGCCAAGTTCCCGAATTTCGTCCCAGATTAGCCTGGTAATCTTTTTTGGACTAATAACCCGATCTGACACCACCATGCTATCGATTTTTTCTCTTAGATCCTGCATTTGGCCAGGAGTAAAGCCAAGCCGATTGCTACGCTTGATACTCAACAAGACTCGATCAGAATCCACTCCATAGTTTGTCCAGAGAGTAATTGATTCTGATATTTCCGCCGCCATCTCCAGGTTGACTCGTTTTCTAGACATGGCAACTGCAAGCTCGTTGCGCTTATAACCCTGGCGCATGGCGACTTCCATGTTTGTTGCAGTTTTATTAAGTAATCTTTTCTCGTATCCATCCACCTTGTTGTGTTTGGTCGATTTGGGCATGGTTTTATTTATCAGTAATCGCTGGCTCCAGTTTATATTATGGATAAGTTTGTTGATGGCTTTGTCGATGAATTGTATTTTAATATTTTTAATCAGTCCCTGTTGAATGCGATCAACCGCAATAGGTACAGGTAGTTTTAAATCATTCATCTCCTTGAGTTTTTCTGACCATTTTATTGCAATCTCTACCGGTACATTTCGTGCTGCCATACGACGAAGCAATAATATTTCATTGGTTTGGTCTACACCCGCCTTTGTTAGAATTTGTCTGATCTTATCTTCATCTGCTTTACTATAAGTCTTTGACAAAGCCGTATGTGAAATACCAAACAGCAAGATAAACAGAAGTGCGGATATAGTATGTTTATACATTGCCATCTCCCTGTCTTTGCCTGTTACTATTGACATAGATAACCGCATTGCGGCCACCAAATCCATCTTTAAGCTTTGTGTTTTCCGGCTCCGGTATCCAGTGTTTTCCATCTACTACATATACGTACTCATATACACCCGGTTTTAGCTTCAGCTTTATTTTCCACTCATCTGTTCCAGCAATATTTTCAAGACAGCACTGTGGTTGCCAGCTATTAAAACTTCCCGCAATTCTTACGTCTTTTGCGTTGTTGATATTTGCTTCCAGCATCACCTCAACATATTCGTTACGACTTGCAGAGTGCATGACATACGCCTGGTAAAAACTATACGTCAACAGGACTGCCAGCAGTATGAGACCAGCTCTGCCCCAGAGTTTGTCACCATGTATTGCACTCATACTACTCTCCAAAAAACTCATAAAATTAGCGAACAATAATTACATTATTGCGACTATATAAACCATCATCTATCGTGGGCATGGCCGAATCGTATTTCCATTTCCCATCAACCAGATATTTGTATTCGTAACGCCCCCTTTGTAACTCTACAGTTTGAGCCCACTTACCATTGCCATTTCGTTTTAATAGAAAACCTTTAGACCAGCTATTAAAACTCCCATAAACTTTTACCCGCTTTGCACCATTCACCTTAAAGCTGAAAGTCACCTCACTTGATGCCTGTAACATACTGATACCTGCATAACAAAGTGCTGTCAGCACCAGTGTTATAAAAAGCCAATGTATTCTTCGGCTCATTGTTAAAACCCCATACCCAAGGAAATATAGGCGGTTTTATTGTATGCTCGACCACCAGTCTGGTCCGTCAACTTTAATTTTGAATAGCCAATTCTGGTAAAGATATTTCGTGTTAAGTTATAACTAATGTTCATATAAGGTTCATCAAATGTATATTCTTCATTTCGATTATCATAACTTCTTCTGGTTTGCGTATAACCCATGGTCAATCGAGAACTCCTGGCCAGATTCCAGACAAACCAGATCTGTGCCTGAGTACTGGTATATTTATTGGAATCAATTTTTGGTACGTTCTCTTCATACTTTACTTTTTCATTCAATAAAGTGGTTGAAGATAGACGTTGTGATAGCTGGAGTGTCATGAAATGAGCATCATCCTGATACAGGCTCAAGTCTTCATCGTCATAATTACGTTCTCGCTTACCCAGCTTAATAGTCATTGAATTGGACTCATCAAACCGATAGAAAATACCGCCCAGGAGAGTGACAGAACTACCCGACAGGTGATGGTATTTATCGTATTCTGAATAGCTGTAATAAGCATTCGCCACCCAGACAAATTCCTTGCTGGAGGCTTTGTAATAGGACAGGCTGGCCTGCACCGTCTGAACCGTCTCTTCCTCAGCCTGGGTCTCATCTTTAGCCATATTGAAATTTTCATGGTGAGTAGTAGTCGTTTGCACGCTGCCCTGAAAACCAGCAATGACTAGCTGAGGCATGCACAAACCTAGAATAAACAATAACTTATTGAAATTACTGACCATTTTTACATTACCTATCTGGTCGACTCCTTGAACACTCAGGTTTTGTATCGGTCAAATTTTGAAAAAAATTAGAGTAAAATCACACTTTCTTTAGTGTAATTTAAGGGGAGGAAAAACCCGTGCTTAGACTTCAGAAGAGCAAGGCATAACCCAGCGAAACATTCATGGTGTCGGAATCATAATCATACTGAGATCCCGTCTCGTCTTTACCTGTTGCACGCAGGATATTAAAGCTAACACTGGAATAAAATCCATTATGGCGGAACTCGCCAAATATCTTACCGGCAATTCCTGTTTCTTTAACATCTACCTGATGGATAACACTTCGATCAGCACCTGCTCTTGTATAGACCGCTGTACCGTTCATGTCCTGGTAGGCAAACCCGACACCAATACCAATATTTAGAGCATTTCCGCCTTGACGAGTCAACTTAGCCGCAGAATTGTCACTAAGAAATTCCAGTACATTCACATAGGCAACGGGCATAACGGTAAGGTAGTGGCCCTCCACCGAAGTCCCAAAATTCAAACGTTTTGCTTCACTGCTGCTTTGTAGAGTTTCTTCCTGTTCATTAAATCGCACCGTCGCAAACTCAGCTTCAAGCCGCAATTTTACATATTCGATATCTTCAGAAAATAGATCATTAGTAGCCAAATGAATTATGGGTGAAGTATTTTCTCCAATCATAATGGCAACGGTATCTGACTTTTCCTTGTCTCTGATTTCCATTCTACTGAAAATCAAACCGGCATTTAGTGAGACATCCAGTGAATACCAGGAAGAATTATCGACTAGAGCAGAATCTGTGCTGGCGTTTTTCAGTGCTTCTTCTGCCTGTAGCTTTAAAGGTACAGACAAACTAATCAGCAAGATAAGATAAAAAGTTGTTAGTGAATTTCGCATTAGTTTATAGGGAAATAAATAGCAGTGGGCGCCACAACTGTAACGCCTTAGAAAAGTAGATAATCAAAAACTATATAGTTAGAAATAAATAGAATATCCGATATTGAGACTACTCTCACCTACAACATAAATATTGCCGGCAGCATCAGGGTCATCTGCTTTATCCTCTTCCCCTCCCATCGCCTTGATATCTAATCGGACAAAAAACCCACTATTACGGTACTCACCATAGATACCAAATGTGGGGCCTACGGAAGAGGTACTGATGTTATGGCGGGAATAATCTGTTCCGGTATACACCACACTACCACTGGCCTTGAGTAGTGAATAACCAGCATTGAGCCCCAGGATGAAGCCTTCTTCATCCATCCTATTAGCCCGTTTATCATCAGAATGAAGGGTAAAGGTCGCCATGCCATAAGTATAGTTACCGTCTACTGAGGTATTAAAGTTTTTCAGTGTACCATCACGGTCCTTTTGCTTATTAAGGTCAAACTGTGAATAGCCAAACTCAACGGATAATCCCCAGCTCTCCCAGTCACCATACATCAAATCCTTGGTGGTAAAAACAATCATGGGGCTGGCTTCTGAGCCCTCAAAGCTGGCAAGTTCACGATTATTTTTATCACCAACTGTAAAAGTTGTGGTCTTGGAAGAGATACCAACCAGAAAACCTGCCGTTGATTCGCCATAAGTTTTAGATTGCTCAATGGCCATAGCTGATTGAGTTGAACCCAACGCAAGGATTGAAACAAGAATAACCATACTATAAAACTTCATACACTCACTCCTTAAATGACAATAACTATCTTACTTACTAGCCTCAAAATTATAAATTCTCTAAGCATCTTTATGCTTACCATTTGTCCAAATTAATTGTAGGCCTTGAATGTAGACTTCGCCATTTCAGCTGATAAATGGTTAAATAGCTGCCTGCGCTGTTCATAAGACAGCTCAGCGGTGGATTCTACCGAAACATAGAATTTTTCCATATTCTGCCCAGCCTCGCTGAGCATTCGTTCAAAAACAGGAACCAGTTCATGATAGGTGGCTACCAGAGCCAGGTGCGCATTGTTAATATCCCGTGACATCCATTTGTCATAGCCATCATATCCACCCCATTGTTTTTTCAGCTTTTGATAGTCCTTTTTCATATTATTGATAATACGTTGCTTTGCATTTATGCGGATTTCAGGAGGAGTATTTTCCAGGGCATAGCTCTGCTTCAATTTTTCACGAGTTATTTTTAAAAGGTGATTAAATTCTTTCTGGCGCTGTTTGTATAATCGATACTTATTTATGCCTTTGGTATTATTCGTTGACTCCAGCCAACGGCGAACGCCCTCCAGCTCAACAGCCGTGGCAAAGGCCTCATTAAAAGCAGAATCATCATCGACATAGATCTTCTGATGAGCAAGCTCATGAAATATAATTCCTGCCAGATGAGCTTCTTCCTTATATAACATTGAACTTAACAGAGGGTCATCGAACCAACCAAGCGTCGAGTAGGCTGCCGCAGGAGAAACGGTTACATCAAATCCCTGATCAGCAAGCTCTTTCGCTTTTAGTTCTGCATCTGATTTTTTAAAATAGCCCCGGTAATTAATACAACCGACAATCAGAAAACACCATTGCTTGGCCTTTACCGAAAACGTCTCTGCTGCAATGACATTCCATACTGGATATTTACGATCCATTTTGACAAAGGTGGTATAGCTGTCATTATCAGGCAGACCAAGTTCCGCACTGGCAAAGCGACGTATCTCAAGGGCCTTTTTTAATCTTTGACGAGTCGACTCATCATATTTTTTGGATTCAAGAATGTCTTCAATATCCTCTTCCGCTTCTATCAGATCATGATGACCATTCATTAAATGAGAATAATAACTGAGTGAACTACAGCCGCTTACTTGTAATATGGCAATGACAAAAACAGGAATTAAACTACGTAACATATTTATTTTCCTATACAGAAGCTGGAAAAAATTCTGCCAAGCAATTCATCAGAACTGACCTGGCCAGTTATTTCACCCAAGGCCTGCTGCGACTGGCGTAATTCTTCTGCAAGTAGTTCGCCACTATGGTGTTGTAGCTGTTGTTTTGCTTTATCCAAGAAGGCCAATGCACGTTCAAGGGCGTCGAGATGACGTCGTCGTGCAATAAATCGACCTTCACCCGCACCGGTATAACCC
Source organism: Gammaproteobacteria bacterium (assembly GCA_029881995.1). Taxonomy (GTDB): domain Bacteria; phylum Pseudomonadota; class Gammaproteobacteria; order UBA6429; family Thiohalophilaceae; genus JAHEDB01. The sequence goes on along the minus strand of JAOULO010000004.1, from coordinate 97,104 downwards.
ATTTGCGCCTTGAGATGATCGCGCAATAAATCAATACCCATATCCTGTTTCGCAGACAAACGAATTACTGTTCCCTGTTCACTTTCAATTCGTTCGGCCTGGTTTCCACTTAAATCAACCTTGTTATGAATAAAAGTGACATGGATGTGCTGTGGTAACTTTCCAAGAATTTCTTTATCTGCATCTGTCACACCAAGCTGGTCATCCACCAACAATAACAGCTGATCTGCCTGTTCAATGGCCTGCCAGGTCCGTTTGATTCCTTCCTTTTCCACCACATCGACACTTTCTCTTAGGCCAGCCGTATCGATCACATGTAGTGGCATACCGTCAATGTGGATCTCCTCTCTCAAAACATCCCGAGTCGTACCGGGGATGTCCGTCACAATGGCTGATTCTCTACCTGCCATGGCATTTAACAAGCTGGACTTACCCGCATTGGGCTGTCCGGCCAAAACTACATGCATACCTTCACGCAACAAGCTTCCCTGTTCAGCCAGCTTTAAAATCTCTTTCACTTGTATATATATAGTATCCAGCTGCTGAGCAATTCGTTCATCGGCCAGAAAATCTATCTCCTCTTCTGGAAAGTCGATTGCTGCTTCGACATACATGCGTAGTTCCGTAAGATTCTCTACCAGATCATGAATGCTTTGTGAAAACACACCCTGTAATGACTGTAGTGCTCCCCGTGCTGCCTGTTCAGAGCTGGCCTCGATCAAATCAGCAATGGCTTCAGCCTGAGCCAGATCGATCTTGTCATTCAAAAAGGCCTGTTCAGAAAATTCACCCGGCCTGGCAAGACGCACACCCAGTTGTATGGTTCGCCTTAACAACATATCCATCACTACCGGACCACCATGTCCCTGCAACTCCAGAACATCTTCACCGGTAAAGGAATTCGGCCCGGAGAAAAACAAAGCAATACCGGTATCAATAACAGAGCCATCCCCAGCTAGAAAATCCAGGTAATGGGCCTGCCTGGGTAAGGGCAAACGCCCCAGTATCTCTCTGGCAACAGTGGCAGCCTTAGGTCCGGAGACACGCACAATGCCCACACCACCACGTCCGGGAGGCGTTGCTAAGGCGCTAATGGTTTCACTGCTCATTTTGAAATAAATACGTTTACTTAGAGTAAGTTACACTTCATTTAAACTGCATATTTCGACAATTTTAGACTAATAAGCACTATAACTGTTAAATAATCTGCCGATACAAACCCAAGCAGGCGCTACTATTATAAAATCAGCACAACATCGAGGTGTAGGATGAAAAAGCCATTCCTCACAATATTTATACTATTCCTGCTCGCAGGATGTTCAAATGTGTCAGACCTCCTACGCTACCAGGCCTTTACAGCCACAAATGTGGCTGTACGCAGCGGGATGGTTCATCATGCGGTAATGCACAGCGGCTCGAGTGGTGGAGTAGCAGCAGGTGGAGCTGCTGCAATAGCGCTTGCAGTTGAAACACCCAGTGCCGTAAAAAATGGAGCCCTTGTTCCTATCACCATTACTGGACTCAATCTTGAGTCTGGTCAGAACGCTGTGATTTATGCGAATAATTGTGAAGTCATGGAAATCACTAATTATGGAGATACCGCATTAAAAAGCCTTAGCACAAAAATAAAAATGAGCTCACCTTCCAACGGGGATGCTGTTGTACGTGTAGAATCCTTAGGGCGGATTGTGCAAAGCCAGCCCATTAAAGTTAGCCAATCTGCACCAGCCTGTAATCCTAATACAGGACTCAATGCCGCCGTCGATATGGATTTCAATGACTATATTACCGACCTGAAACCCAATAAAAAGACAAAAATTAAATATGTTAAAAAAAATGGCATCGATAATATCAGCACAACGATCAACCATCCCATGAAATCAGGTCTGGGAGATACTGCGCATTATGTTACCAATATTAGCCTTATACAGGATGGTAGAGAGATCGTTATCATTAAAACAACACCTGTCTTATCTAAAAATCCACAGTTAAAGTTAAAGATAGAAAGTAATCACGAGGTAAAAAAATATACCCTCGCATGGCGAGATAATGTTGATCGGTTTGGTATGAATAGCGTTAAAGCTCGATAAACAGCTGGATCACAAACGAATATTGTCTCTATTACAGGTTGGCTAACCATTTAAAATTCTCAATATCAGTATGTTATATTAAGCAAAAACCTATAGACCTTGTCGGAAAAGTTTACATAACTTCAAGATGTTGTTGGGTGCCAGCTAACAAGCCACTGAAATCCATAAATTAAATAAATTTGGAATAGTAAATGCATGTTTCTACGCTGGATTTATCTCCACAGCAAGTACAAAGCTACCGACTTGGCAATAACGACTGATAAGGCCAATAAATCCAGCGCAAGGATGAAACAAAAAAGACTTAACATTACCGATTTAATAGATCAGGTATACGATGCCGCACTAGATCCTGACGAATGGGACGGTCTCATTCATCAAATACAAACGTGTTTCTCTTCCCACATGGCTGGTCTGTTCATGCAGGATACGGTCTCACAAAAATTCATCGGTTCTTACGTACATGGAATTTCTGATGAACACATAAACTCATATGATCAACATTTCTCAAAGGTCAATCCCTGGTTTACTGAACCCGGTTTAATGACTCCCGGTCGTGTACTGACAGAGCGTTCAATAAATGAATGGTATAACGACTCTAAACATTACACAAAGACAGAATATTATAATGACTGGGCTAAAGAACAAGATTACCGGCATGCCATGGGCGGAATGCTATTGACTAAAAATAACGTTAGTATCAATTTTACACTGTTTCGATCGCATAAACTGGGATACTACACTGAGCGGGAAATATTTGATTATAATCAACTAAATAAGCATTTATCAAAAGCCGTTACAATAAATAAAAAGTTACAACAACAAAATTTTTTACTCAACGCAACAAACCATTGGGTAGATAAACTTCAGTTTGGCATAATTTTGCTTGATAGACAGGGAAAAGTCTTACACTGTAACCGCTATGCAGATAAAATACTTAAAAAGTATGATGGGCTGAAATTAAAAAATAGCTATTTAAAAGCCATGCGATCAGATCAGGATAAGGATCTTCAAAAAATCATTCAACAGCACTTAACACAAAGCAATCATCTTGATTGTAATACACAAAATAGCCTCAGCATATCAAGGCCAACTGGAAAGCTACCCTATTCACTTATCCTGGTTAAAATTAAACCACAACATGAGAAATCTGACTTCTTTAATTATGGAATTAAGACACCTGCCATCGTAGTTTTCATCAGTGACCCTCAAGGTAAGATAGACCTCCAGCAAACTTACCTGCTAGACAAATATGAATTCACCGACAAAGAAACCATGCTGGTAATTTCATTATTACAAGGTAATACGCTTAAACAATCGGCTATATTATGCGGTCTAAAATATGAAACAGCCCGTTGGTACCTCAAATCTATTTTTGACAAGACCCAGACAAACAGTCAGTCAGAGTTAATGCGCACAATCCTGCTAAACGTGCTGTAATAATAAGCCTGTAAACCTGCTTAATAATTAACCAAATTTCCACCAATCTCAAAATATAGCTATACAAAACCACCCATTTGGGTGAAGACGCAAAATATGCGGCTTGAGATAATGTGATGCAATTCGCATTTTTGTATCTGGGGGAAACCATGCCACATTTTAGATTTGTTCATATTTTATTCATCTCAAGCCTGCTCTTCGGTTGTGGAGGTGGAGGTGGAACTGGAGAACAAACCAATTCAAATGATACCGTAACAATTAAGTCAATTGCCATTGGGCCAGGTATTTTATATCTAGATGTTGGAGATACCAAACAACTAACAGCAACCGGTATTTACACCGACAATAGCACAAAAGATATTACAAACAGCGTTAACTGGATAGTAAGTGATACATCTCTTGCAACTATTAACAACAAGGGTGAAATAAAAGGAGAAAAATATGGAGAAGTAACTGTAACAGCCAAATTAGATTCCGCTTCTATGGAAGCAAAAGTTTATGTTGTTAATAATACATCACTAAAACTCAATAATCCGCCCACATTTTCCTCAACCAGCGTTATTGCTGGTGAAACCATAAAGATTACACTACCAGTAACAACCAGCACTTATGAAGCAACTATTTTTCTATATGATGGAGACAGAAATTTTCTGGGCATGGGTAGCAATACTAACCCCGATAAAAGTTATTTTATTGAAATAGATATTTTAGTACCAAAAAGTATTCCAGAAAATCTGTATCTTGCCTACATTGATATAGAGTTATCAAATGAGTCTGGCACAAATACTGACTATTACATTCCCGTAGATAATTTTTTATATTTCTCTACTTGTTATGTAGGTTGTAAAGAAGAAAAAACCAGTTTTTCAAGCATTCTCAGCCTTGATATTACTAATACTAACCCAGTAATTTACGTCGACACATTCCCAAACAGTGGGACCATCGCGAGCGGCCTTTCAATTCCTGTTCTCTATAAGTTAAGTGATAACTATCAAATAAACGGGGTAGACAACATAGTCAGCAATGACGGTACATTTTACGATATTAGCGCCGCACTTGAACCTGGTTTATATGTGCTAAAAATGAGTGATACTATATTTCGAGAAGGGGGTAGTTACTCATTCGAAATTAATACAACCGGGTTTGGTTCCGCCAGCTCATCTGCCTTAATCAGCGGTGATGACCCAGTAGATAAGAATGGCGACGACGGCACTATGCAGCTTGCAAGCCGAATTCAATTTAACCAGGTACAGGATCACACTATTTCGAAAAATGGAAAGCCTTCAGATGAAGACTGGTTCTTCTTTCTGGTCGATGGAGTTGCAACTGACCTACCAGAAATTACCAGCACTCCAAAAATCTTCGATGACATGATGAATCCAGCCAGTCACTTAGTTGATGGAGAAAGTTTTAACGTTACACTTTCTATAAATAACAAAGTTAAGGCAGCGTCAATTCGACTAATAGGATTAGAAAGTGGCTATTTTCTCGCGTCAACCGAGGTAGCTGTACCTGATGATGCTGGCAGCGAATTCACAACAAACCTCACCTTATCAAACTACACTCAGGACGAGAATGCATACTTAAGTGTAACTGTATTTGATGCATCTGGGAGTATAGGTACGGCTTACTTTGCGGAAAATACTAATAAAGCCATACAGATTTATAACATTCCAAAATCTACAAGTTATGAATATATATCGCCAATTGTTAATCCATCTCTGGTAACTGTTTCGGCATCTGCACCCTAGATCAAGCCACATAATATGGAGAATCATAATGAGAGCACCATTCATATTAACAGTTAGCTTATTTGCCTCTGCCTGCGCAAATACTGACATAGAAAAAGAAATCAATTCGTACTTAAAATTACCCGGCCTAAATAACAACAATAATGCATCAAGCCTATTTGTATCGGATATGGGGAATGCTGATAGTATGAGTGATTTTGAATTAAATGGAATACGAATTAATGATCACATTCGTGATGTAAGAGTTAAATACCCTGGAACCATTATCAATAAATACTCCACAAAAAGTTTAAAAAATGGCAGTGTAATCAGCTCTTATACTCTAGTTAAACAAAATGAAAAATATGCGGACTACTCTATGAGAAAACGAATTCAGGTTTCTACATTGAATGATCGTGTTATCGGGATATCTGAACGAGTACATCGCAAGCCTCGTCTAGACTGTAGCAATATAGTTGACGATTATACGACTAAATACGGCCAACCACTAAGCCATGAACAATTCAGAAGCGTCATAAAATCAGAACATAATAAAAAGAGAAATGCAGAGCGAAATGGTTATACCTATGAATCAACTCATCCTTATATAAAAGTATTTGGCTGGAAAGGCCGCCCTGGCATGTATGGAGCTCGGCGCTCTGGTGGATATGCCTGGTACAAAAACACAGGAGAGGCTTTAGGCATATCTCAAAAGTGTAATAAGAAAGTTAGTCACTATACCTTATATTTAACAAATAATAGTGAACTTGAAGAACAACTATTTAAAGAATAAATTTACAAACCTATTATAAAATCAAAAAGGCCGGAGCATAGTCCGGCCTTTCTTTTTATCAAACAAAATCCCTGCAGCTATTTCTCTGCCATCACCACTTTAGTGATATAAGCCTGTTGAGCAATCGACAGGATATTATTGACCACCCAGTACAACACCAACCCAGCCGGGAAGAAGGCGAAAAAGACGGTGAAGACGAAAGGCAGGATCATCATCATCTTGGCCTGCATGGGATCCAACGGAGTGGGATTGAGCTTATGCTGGGCAATCATGGTTACACCCATAATAACCGGCAGGATAAAGTAAGGATCGGCACGAGACATATCCTGTACCCAGAGGATCCACGGTGCCTGGCGCATTTCTACGGATTCGAGTAATACCCAGTACAGTGCAATAAAGACAGGAATCTGTACCAGGATCGGTAAACAGCCACCCAAAGGATTGATCTTTTCCTTTTTATATAACTCCATCATGGCCTGATGCAGTTTTTGCTTATCATCACCACAACGTTCTTTAATGGCGACCAGGCGTGGATGAATCTTACGCATATTGGCCATGGATTTATAACTGGCTTCTGAGAGTTTATAAAATACCAACTTAATGATAATCGTCAGTACAATGATTGCCCAACCCCAGTTACCGAGCATGTCGTGAATCCAGTTCAACAACCAGAAAATAGGTTTGGCAATAAAGGTCAACCAGCCAAAATCAACGGTCAGCTCAAGCCCTGGAGCAACGGTTTCCATTTCATATTGTAACTTCGGCCCAACAAACATACGTGCCTTAATAGCGGCCTGTTCACCTCGGGCAACACTGTATTCCTGCACAGACTTAAAGCCCAGCACATAACGTTCATTGTCATTCACGGTACGAGTGAAGTAGTTAAAGTCCATACCCGTTTGTGGAATCCACGAGGCAAGGAAGTAATGTTGAATCATCGCCACCCAACCGTCTTTTATATTACGGCTGAGATTGGCGTCTTCCATATCATCGAAATCAACTTTTTCGTATTTATTTTCCGGGCTATAGATCACACCACCCATATAGGAGTAAACAAACTGTGATTGAGATATCGATGTACTGTTAGTGCGTTGTAACTGGTAATAACTATTACCACGCCATTCTTTGGCGGAACGGTTATTAATCAGGTATTCAACGGCCACTTCATAACTACCACGCTTGAAACTGTATCGCTTGGTAAACACAACACCATCGGGGCTAGTCCATGTCATATCGACAGACAGGCTATCCTGTCCATCCGCCATGGTGTAACTGTCACGGCTGACAGTATATTTAGTGTAATGATTGGGAGACGCGGTTGTAACCTGACCAGATTTGGATCGCTTGCCCGCAAAACCTGATTGAGCGACAAAGATGTTTGGCATCCTGTCATTCAATAATCGAATCGGACTGTCCGGGGTTTTGACTTCAACAGGATAATTATTAAGGTCAACAACCCGAAGGTCGCCACCCACGGTATCTATAATGGCATGAAATACATCGGTGGTGACTTCGACGCGCTGGCCACGTTTAAGGGCCATGCTGGATTTGGCTTCAGGAACTGAGGCATCTCGATTTGTTGCGCTCGCTGCGGGGGCACTGGGGACTTCACCGGCCATTGGTACTTCACCACTACCCTGCGGTACCTGGGTCTGAGTACTGCTAGTAGCAACGGGAGTTACTGGTTGCGGGCCATAATCACGCTGCCATGAATCCCAGAGTAAATAGCTAACGGCCGCCAGGGCCACGATTAAAATAAGTCGATTATTATCCATTTTTGATACTTTTTTGTCTTAAGTTTATTTTTTTGTCAAAAATAAGCATTTATTTGTCTTATTTTTAACCATATATTTACTTTTTTGTCTTATTCTCTGGCACGGGGTCAATTCCACCGGGGTGCCAGGGATGACATTTACCAAGGCGACGAACCGCCAACCAGCTCCCTTTGAGGGGTCCGTGACGTTCCAGCGCGCCGATAGCATATTCTGAACAGCTGGGGTGAAAGCGGCAATGTTGTCCAATGAACGGACTCAGCAGCAAACGATATAAACGGATGAAACCGATGATCAGCTTTTGCATTTTTTCACCAGCCTCAACCAGAGATTTTCCAACACCCTGCGTAACTCCTGAGGGGTCAATTGTGCCGCAGATGTCCGCGCCAGTACAACTATATCGAGTCCGGCCAGCATGGTCTGCTGTTCACGAAAGGTTTCGCGACTCATCCGTTTGATACGGTTACGGGCAACGGCAGTTTTCACTTGTTTTTTTGCGATGGCAAGGCCCAGACGGGCGTGTGGCAGATCATTTTGCCGGCAAAGCAGGGTGAGGTGTTTATCGCTGATTTTACATGGGCGTTCAAACACCTGTTTGAACTCGGCTGGCCTGAGTAGCCGCTGGTGCCGAGCAAAACGCCCGCTAAACACGGTAGGGAAAGTCCCGTGATTAGGCTGAAAGCACCTTACGACCGCGAGCACGACGGGCATTCAAAATCTTGCGACCGGCGGCAGTGGCCATACGGGCACGAAAGCCATGAGAGCGCTTACGCTTTAAATTACTGGGCTGAAAAGGTCTTTTCATTGTCTTAAACCTGGGTTAACTCGTTCATTTTTCGAAAAATTTCTTTTTCGGGCCATTAAGGCCGGAAAAGGGCGCAAAGGTTACTGTTCCATAGGCAGTCTGTCAACTGATCTCGGCCCTCAATTTCACTTTCAGACAAGCTTTTCTGCGCCAAATTGGTCTTGAGGCAAAAACCTCTCAAATATTGTTCCATTCCATATTGTGATCCCCGTCACATGTTGGTATCTTAGACCTCACATATTGTGTGTATAGGGGGGATCTATGAACTCACATGACTTTCATGCCTTGGTATGTTGCTCCATTCCCTGGTTGGTCTTATTGCTAATAATCACAATGATCAGCCTTGATGTAATTGGTAATGGCAACGGTGGCCAGTTCGAGCACTACATCACCAAGCTGTTCCATTAAAAACCGTTAAAGTATCTTAACTTTATTCAGCATATAGACAGTATCAGCCATCTGGCTGATACTGTTCAGTACATAAAGATGCACTTTTTTGTCTTGTTAGCCTCTTTAATAATTCCTGCTCACTTTTTTTCCAGATTATTTACCTGATCATTTTCTTCATCTTGCCTGTGGATAAGTCGCTCTGATCCGGGTAGACTCAATCCCCCTTCTCAGTCGGACTGTGTGCAGATAGAACACTTCTGAGATCGGCAAAAACAACAAGATGTCGAATAATACATATTGTATCGTGAAAAATAACGACACATTTGCGATATTTCTGACATTGGACTTTGTAACAACCAACAACAATAAACGCGGAGGAGCCTGTGTCACAGTCACTTTGGGGGCAGTGTCTAACTCGCCTTGAAAACGAGCTTAGTCAGCAACAGTTCAGTACCTGGATACGACCCTTGCATGTCATCGAAGAAGAGGGTGAATTGACCCTGTTGGCACCCAATCGCTTTGTTCTTGACCGCATAAAAGACAAATACCTGGCCCGTATCGAGGAAATGATGCAGGGCATGAGCACTCACTTACCACGTATCACTGTGGAGATTGGCAGTCGACAGACTGAGCCCCCCCCCAACCCCGCACCCCTGCTGGATATTCCACCCACGACCCGCGCCGTTACCGGCCGCCCACAGCAACCGGCCCGCAGTTCATCTTTGAATCCGGCCTATACCTTTACCAATTTCGTCGAGGGTAAATCCAACCAGCTGGGCAAGGCTGCCTCCCTGCAGGTAGGTGAGAACCCCGGCATCGCCTACAACCCGCTATTCATCTATGGTGGTGTCGGCCTGGGCAAGACCCACCTAATGCATGCGGTGGGCAATATGATTCGTCAGACCAAACCCGGCGCCCAGGTGATTTACCTGCATTCCGAGCGTTTTGTGGCGGACATGGTCAAGGCCCTGCAACAGAACAAGATCAACGATTTTAAGCGCTATTACCGGGGTGTTGATGCCCTGTTAATCGACGATATCCAGTTTTTTGCTGGCAAGGAACGTTCCCAGGAAGAGTTTTTCCACACCTTTAACGCCCTGCTGGAAGGTCAGCAACAGGTGATTTTGACCTGTGATCGTTACCCCAAAGAGGTGGACGGACTGGAAGAACGGCTTAAGTCGCGCTTCGGCTGGGGCCTGACCGTGGCCATCGAGCCACCGGAACTGGAAACTCGGGTCGCAATCCTATCAAGTAAAGCGCAACTGGCTGGGGTGGATCTACCTCAGGAAGTGGCCTTTTTTATCGCCAAGCGCATACGCTCCAACATTCGCGAACTGGAAGGGGCGCTCAGACGCGTCATGGCCAATGCCCAGTTTACCGGCCGACCTATCACTATCGATTTTGCCAAAGATGCCCTCAAAGACCTGCTGTCACTGCAGGACAAACTGGTCACCATCGAGAACATTCAAAAGACCGTTGCCGAGTATTACAAAATTCGAGTTGCCGATCTCTTATCCAAGCGCCGCAACCGCTCTATCGCCAGACCAAGACAAATGGCCATGCGCCTGTGTAAGGAACTTACCAACCATTCATTACCGGAAATCGGTGACGCCTTTGGCGGCCGTGACCACACCACGGTAATTCATGCGGTAAAAAAGATAGAAGAACTGAAAGAGACTGAATATAAAATTGGTGAAGACCATGCCAATCTTATGAGGACCTTAAGTACCTGATGCAATCAACTTTTCCTAATTAATGGCTTTTTTGATTTTCATAAAACCATAAAGAATTTTGTCGAGAATCTCGTCTAAGGATTGCAATTGCAGCTATAACAAGCTGCCTTTTTACTTCGTTATCTTTCTTTTTTAAGTTTGGGTCGTTGATATAAACAAGGTCTTTTTCTAGGTCCATCCCGGTAATCACCGAAACATGATTTGAATCATCCTGTACCCCATCACTATACTCACTATAAAATAAAAACTTCGGATCATGTACAGCCATTAATGGACCTTTGGTAACCAGATGAAACATCAAATCATACCTGGAAAAATGTGAATCAATTTCATTATAAACTCGTCGAAAACCAGCCTGGACCCATTTCATTTCCTGTTGACCTATTTCAATAATTGATAGCTCCTTTTTGTACCTTTTAATTTCATCATCAAGGATATGCTTTGTATTTTCATCTCGAATATGTTGTAAAACATCAAGAACTTCACGTCTCTCCTTGAAAGCTTCATACAAAGCATCATTTTCATCCATCGAATAATTATCTGATAATTCCTTCATTCTTGCTGATACATTAACAATAAAGTTTGTATATTTACCTGTGTAGTATTTCTCGACCATATTAGCCGACACAGCCCAGCAGGTTGGATCATTATGCTGTAACATAACTGGAACATCGTATTTTTTCCTTAACGGCTTTTTGGATTTTAACCATTGGGGTGTCTTCGGCATATCAGGTTTATATTTATAGTTGGTAATAAACCTGTTCATATACTGAATTCGAAATTTCTCCCAGCTAATATTGTCGAACACACCATCCGCTGGCAATAAGCCATTTGCTTCCTGCCATCTGGCTACCGCATTGCCAAAATCTCGGGGTGTTGTATTAACCGGGTTGATACCAAAGACACCGCAAATTTCTTCAAAGGCAATGGCCCAGCCTGTCTCATAGGCGAGATAGCTATTTAATTCAGCAATTTCCTTTTGTGAGTGATATTCAGCTACGACTTGCAACGCAACAATTCCCATGTTGTCCACAGTTACACCCACTGACACCGCAAAAGGTAATAAGGTTTAAATGAAATTAACTTTTTGATTTAACAGAAGTTATACTGCCTTTCATGAGTGATGCTGAAGAAAGTAATATTATCCAGTCCTGGCACAGGAATGCCCAAGCCTGGATATCTGCAATTCAAAATAATGAAATCAATAGCAGGATAGATCTGACTAACCAGGCAATTGTTGATGCGGTGTTACAACACAAGCCAAAGTCGGTATTAGATATTGGTTGTGGAGAAGGCTGGCTGTCTAGAGCTATAAATAAAGAAGGGATCGATACGCTGGGTATTGATGTTGTACCTGAACTTATAGAATACGCTACCCAACAGAATCTTGGCCGATTCAAATTACTTGCGTATGACGATCTTACTTACGCAAACATAAAACAAAAATTTGATCTTGCTGTAGCCAATTTTTCTTTACTGGGTAAGGAGTCGGTTGATCAAATTATTGAAAACTTACCTGAGCTATTAAACTCGCACGGTCATGTTATTATTCAAACCCTCCATCCATTAACTGTTGGGGTCAATTCACCTGATAAAGACGCCTGGCAAGAAGGATCCTGGGACGGATTTAACGAACAGTTTATAAATCCTGCAGCGTGGTATTGTCGCAGTATTGAAAGCTGGAAATCTTTATTACTGGCAAATCAGTTTACTCTTGTTTCACACACTAGCACGCTAGATACCACTACCCAGCAGCCTGTTTCACTTATCATTATGGGCCAACTTGCTTCGTAGTTACTACAACATTTATTAATTATTGTCGCTGGATGACCAGCGTACCTATCTGTTTGATCTCACCATCTACAAAGAACGGGCTGTTACTTATTTTTGAAATTGCTTGTTTAGGGTCTGAGTCTGCATTGGCTGAAGTATAATCCGTCCCATCATCTGATCCTGCATCATAGGCAAACAGTGGAATAGTTTTAGAGCCAAGCCAGTCACCACCTTCACGCAGCTTAAAACTCGACACACCCGCAAACCAGTCCGGACTGGGGGCTAACATCGTCACAATGGTCAGGTAAGGATGACTTTCATTTACCTCAAGATTAAAACTGAAAGAATCAGGTGAAGTCGATAAGCCGCCTAAGGAAATAAGCTTATCTGCATTTCCAGCCGTTATGCCTGTCTCTATCTCACCAATCAAAAGACTTTTTCCACCCGTCTCGGCCATATGTTCAATTCCAGGTGAAGCAGGCTCCCCTTCCTGCCAGAATATAATATTTTTATTATGGGTCGCACCGATTAAACCAGAGTAGTGGGGGCTCGCTGGAAAATTATCTGGATGGGTGGTACTGCTCCAGGTTGATATAAAGCTTACCTTATAAGTTGTATCGCCCGGTACTGAAACGCCGCCATCACCACAGGCTGTCAAAATAAGTGACACGAAAGAAAACAAACACCTTTTAGTTAAATATCGCATTCTATCGCCCAGGACTATTGAAAACTGACTTTAGCTAAATGGCGCTGTCAAAATTTCACAATAATGTCACTTTTTTGTCTTTTTTTGATAACCGATGATTCTCCACCTTTTGATTGGTAGCTTATACACCGGATAGCACTTCTAATTCAGGGGGTGTTGAAGGTATTGAATTGCCGTATTCAAACTACTCATCGGCTAATCTGCATAACTGACGCTATAGTCGTAATCTTTAATATTTATTACATTGTTTACTCTACTACCTTGAGCTTACTTTAAGCCGCTATGGTACGGTGAAGTAGTTGTGGTGACTTGAATGTGTAACTGCCTTACCTTCAGTATCCCAGGCCATAATGTACCAATAATAGGAGCGCCCACTGTCTAAGGCCTTAGGTGGTTCTGTCTTGTTGATATCACCACCGATAATGCTAACACCCTGTGAAAAATTCACATCACCTTCATTAGCGGTTCCCAAACCACTGTGCCAAAGCCATACAATTTTATCCGGGTTTGCTATACGCCCAGCTTTAAGCACAACAGGATGATTTAAAATTGCTGCAACAACCAAAGGCTGTTTACTTGGAGTCCATAGCAAATTTGGCTGATTGCCTGTAATTTTTTCTCCAAATGCAGGGCTGCTTATCTCTATGGTTATGGAACTGGTAAAAAGCGGGAATGTATTCGAGGGTATAAACTGATAGTTTACTGTACCGCTTCCTGATGTCGCGATATTTGCACCGCTTCCACATACGTCCTGAATGCTAAATTCAAACTCATTAATGTCCCAAATATTTCCAAGAGCAGAAATATCCTTACTAGACTCACTTAATAAATCACACTGTGAATTTCCTAAAATCTTATTTGAACCACCATTGTTTTTGATACCCAAATTGATCTCACTGCTCACCCCGACTCGTATTCCAATGCTATTGGTGTTTATATCATTACTATATACACGAGGATCATCACTACCAAACATACTTAATCCAACACCGTTATCAGATAAAACATTATTGCTTATTATTGGGCTGCCAGTGCCCTCTATTAGGATGCCAGTACTGTTTTTAACAACTGAGTTTCCATCTAGCACCATATCTTCCTTTGTACTATCAAGTAAGACTCCTACTTCGACGCTGTTTTCAATCTGAATATTTGAAATGGAATTTGAGCCATTAACAACAAGTGCTACCTGCCTTGTAATACTGGTGGTTGATGTATGCTCACCTGAACCGGATAAAATAACCTCTTCACTCGCATCACCAAGACCTTCTATTGAAATAGAATTGTCTAAAATGATGGGAAACTGCTCACCAAGCGCTTCATTATATAAACCAGGCTTAACATAGATCTTTGCATTACCCTCATTAGCATTGGCAAGATTTACAGCTTGGCTTATGGTCTTTACAGGAGAATCTGAACGACCCGTCCCTGTTTCATCATCACCATTCACCCAGTCAACACAATATGATTTTGCTTCATCAATACATAACACTTCATCGCCAGACTTAAACTTTTGCTGCGAACCACCCCCGCCGCCTGCTCCATCACAAGCTTGTAAAATTAGCACAAGCCCAGCGGAAGCTAAGAGTAAAAGCCGTCTCGATAAATTATTTATGAGTAAATTGACCATAATCCAGGGTTTTAAAATGCCCAACCTATATTGAATCCATAAAACCAGATACTGTCTTTCTCTGTTCGACGATAAGAACTAAAACCACTAAAGGCATCAAAACTATTATTCTGCTCGGAAACAGCCACTTGGTGATAGCGTGCTTCAAAAGCAAACATAACACTTGTAGATTTAGGTCGATAATAAAGACCATAAAGAATGCCATAGGTCATACCCTCGAAGCCTCCTTTTTCTTTTTCTACTACATATGATGCTGCAGCTCCTAGATATGGGCGAAGTGAGCTCTTAAAATTAAAATAGTTTCTTAATCCACCACCAATAAATCTGTACCTGTTATCTTCTGGATATGGGACACTACCACCGACAGGTGCAGTATCGTAATTCTTTTCTTCTTCCCAGGTGTTTCCACCGATCTCGACAAAAGGCGCTAAGCCGGGAAATAAACTATTCTCATCTTTATCGGCTAAAAGAAACTGAATCCCAACGCTCCATAACACTGCATCGTCTTCATCAATATCCATTTTATAGGCGCCCGCAGTAAATATTATGCTCGTTGATTCTAATTTTCCTTCTTCCCAGCTTTTCAACTTGTTCTCCACAATAGTTACTCGTTTATTTAAACCCTCTATTTCATCTCTTAATGAACTAATTTCATTAGAGGTTTTAATTATAAAATTATTAACAAGTTTTCGTGTTTCAGTTGTCTCAATTTTTAAAACTGACTCTAACTTATTTAAATCTTTCGAGACTTTACTTAGGTTACTATTGACCTCTTTATAGTTATCCTCCAGAATTTCGAGATCTTCTTTATCGGTTACAGCATTCTTTACGGTCTCAATAACCTGCTCCAGTTTTGCAAGGCTTTTTGTATAGTCTGTGTATGCATCGAGTTTTTTTCTAAATTGTTCATCTGTTATGTCGCAGTTATTTGCTGCAGTAACAATAGTTTTTATATTATTCCTTAATAACTCTACTTCATCGGATTTTTTATCTGAACCGTGCTGCCTAATATCAAGCTTCAGATGATTTACAAAAAAAGGAATATGTATTGAGATGCTTTTGGGAGGATGTTCTTTCAGGATCGCACTATAATCGCGCTTGGTATTGTTACATGGTTTTTTTGTTTTCTCAGCTGCCGTTGCAAAAGACATACTTACAAACATAAGCAATGTGAATACAGACATAAAGCAAAAAATATTTTGCTTATCTCTACCACATGTCACTATATTCATCACCGGGTCTTTATATCTAGAATTCTTACCCAGATATATTTGTGCATGCCTTTTCCATGTGATCCATCATTTTTAGCATTCGCTCATGCTCCTGAAGACTGTCTAGTTCACGCCATTCTTTTTCAGGAATACGCGTAAGGTTCACAACCTTTTCGCTATTTTTTCCCTTAACAGTGATCTCTCCTGAAAAAACCATTCTTGAAATAAATCCCTCCGGGTAAGTTGCAAAGGCAACACTTCCATCATCACAGCTTCGTGTTAATTCAATTTTTTGATGCCAACCTAAATAGAAAATAACCGCTGCTACCAGAACAGATGTGAAGTAGAATTTTGTATTGGATTTGTCCGCAGCCATTAATAATCTCTCCCTAAAGCAACGTTATAACCATCATTAAACATTAATGATCGTAAGAGTTTGTCCATAAATTTTATTCTTTTATCCCTCTAAAATAACACTTTCAAAATAAAGATCAATTCTAAAAATTTAATTTGTGATTAGTTCAAAGAAGATTAAATCAAGAAACAACACACTGTTTCTCAAATTAAACGAATCAACAACTCTGTTTTCACAAAACGTAAGACCAAGCGATATAGTCACTTATTGAATAAGCTGTATAAGGAGATGTGGATAAGTTGTGGGCAATTCCAAAACCCCCACTTATCCACATTTGATGCACAGTCTACCCACGGCATATAGAGACGTTGTCAGGAGGCTTTGGAAGGTGCTAAATTACTGGGCTCGCATGGAAAAAGCGGCTTATCCACAGGATCTTGAGGTTCTAATAGTAACAACAACAAGATATATACATAAAATATGATTATTAATATACAGCGGGAACACCTCCTGAAACCCCTGCAAATCGTCAGCAGTGTGGTGGAACGACGTCAATCTTCACCCATTTTGTCTAATTTGCTGGTCAATCTGAAAGGCAGTCAGCTGACCCTGACCGGAACGGACCTGGAAGTGGAGATGGTAGCCAAACTGGAGCTCATGGGGAGCAGTGAGGAGGGGGAAGTCACCTTACCCGCACGCAAGCTACTGGATATCTGCAAGACCCTCCCAGAAGGCGCCACGCTGGATATTCAGATAGGCGATGACAAGGCCCTGCTTAAATCCGGCCGCAGCCGTTTTTCCCTGGCCACCCTGCCTGCAGCCGAGTTTCCCAACCTGGATCCCCTGGAAGAGCCTTTTGAGTTTTCCATGAAACAGAAGGACCTCAAGCACCTGATCGAAAAGACTCAGTTTTCCATGGCCCAGCAGGATGTACGTTACTATCTCAATGGCCTGATGCTGGAGCTGGATAATAATAAACTCACCGCCGTGGCCACCGATGGTCATCGTCTGGCCCTGTCTGAGACTGAGGCAGAAATCACCGTTGAAGAAAAACGCCAGATCATTGTGCCAAGAAAAGGGGTAACGGAACTGGCCAGGTTGATCGAAGATTCTGAATCTATCGTCAAGATCCAGGTCGGCAAGAACCATATTAAAGTCGAACTGCCCGACGTGATCTTCACGTCCAAACTTATCGATGGCAAGTTTCCCGATTACCAGCAGGTCATACCCCCATCAGGCCAGAAGGTTATCAAGTGTAATCGCGATGTTCTGCACCAGGCCTTTACCCGAACTTCTGTTCTGTCCAATGAAAAGTATCGCGGTATGCGTCTTTCCATGGAAGACAACCTGATCCGTGCCACAGTACATAATCCGGAACAGGAAGAGGCGGAAGAGGAGCTGGAAGTTAATTACAATGGCGATCAGTTTGAGATCGGTTTCAACGTTAGTTATTTACTCGATGCATTGAATGCCGTTGATGCTGAAGAAGTGAATGTTCACTTAACCGATTCTAACCACAGTTGTTTGATCCAGGGCGAAGGGGAGAACGACAGCAAGTATGTGGTTATGCCCATGCGTCTATAGAAACCTTCAATGATTAAAACTATCCCCATACTGGCAGGACTATTGGTCGTTCCTGTTCAGGCGTGGGGGATAGACGTCACTAAAATTCCTTTCCTCACAGACGCAAAACAAATCCATTACGCACAGATCATCAAAGATCGATCTAATGCTGTTCTAACCAGTGTAAAAAAATGCAGTGATAAAACCGGGCGTTCACATCGAGAGTGTCTGTGTGATAGTAAAGAACTGGTCCTTGCACACCGACAGGCCATCAAGCAGGCCTTTGAACGAAATCCATCCTGGTTACAAAAAGGTTGGATACGTTTTAAAACCAGAACCGGGGAAGATATAACTTTCAATATCACTGGCATGCAACGACAACTTAAGATGGCTATACCCTGTTCAAAAAATAATGACTAGGAATATATAATTCCTGTTACAAACCTGACAATTTGTTCTAAATCATTCTGTTTTTCCTAAAGCAAGATACATTGAATAAAAATCACTCAATATCTTTTATGTGTTGATTGAATAATAAACATGTATGTTGAAAAACTTTATAAAACTGGCTTACAGTGGTTTATATAAATTGGCCGTGTTATAACAACTACGGCTAATTTAAATCAGCACAACATTGTATATAAATAAGCCATAATTTTTTTTCACGGGGGTGGGATGATTTATTTCTATCGAATAGTATTTTTCTTTTTTTCGATTACGCTTGTAGCTTGTGGGGGAGCAGACAGTTCTTCTGATTCAACTAACTTTCATAGATTAATTAAATTAGAAAGTTATTCCAGTACAGAAAAACTAACTTCAACTGTTGAGTTTCGCTATAACCCAAGTGGTCAAGTTTATGAGCTTGAATATAGAGAACCTGAACCTAAGCATCCTGAAAATAGTGGCATAGTAAAGATAACATACGGTAGTGATGGCCTGGAACAAAAACGTGACTACTTTGATATTGAGGGAAAATCAAGAAACTCTAGAACAGAGACAGAATATGATGAAGAAGGGAAGATAAGCAAAGCTATAAGCTACAGAGTTAATGAACACCCGCCATCAAATGAAGATCAGTACTTTTATGATTATGACGGAAAAATTGTACTATTAAAATTTGTTGAGCTTGGACCTGCTGAATATACTGAAGAGACCGAATATACTTATTATGATAATGGACTGGTTAAGGAGAGTAAAAGAGAACAGAATGAATTCACTAGTTATATAGTCAATTATGAATATGATTTTAATGAATCCGGGCAGATTTATCAGCGAAAAAAATGGACTAAATTTAACAACTACCCTAGTACAGGACCAAGTATAACAAAATATTATTATGAATCTGGTCCCTGTGTCGTTCTCGAACCTAAGTCGCTCAACAGAGAATTCTGTTTAAATTAGCTTTTACCAGAAAAACTGTTAAAACCTGTGCTGTTTTACGTAATAAATTACTCAAAGTAATAAGGATTGTTAGCCTAAAGGGGGGAGATGATGAAGCACCTTAATTTAATTCTTTTATGTATATTAGTTACCATTCTCAATGCTTGTGGTGGCGCAGATTCTGATGACAGTAATACAACAGAATCGGGTTATACCCACCGTGTTGTGAATATTGTCACAACCACTGGCAAAACAACATATTCTACAACCTACTCTTATGATGCAAAGGGAAATCACACAGAATTTCAAACAAAAAAAAATGATGAGCCCTATAGCAAAGGAACACTTGTCTATGACAAATCTGGAAAGCTAGAAAAAATCGATTTTATTGAAGGTGATACTAACGGGGAACAATTATTTTTTTATGATGATCAAGATAGATTAAAACGCTTAGAATATACTTCCTACGTAGCAAAAGTTCAGTTGTTTAAAATAATTCAGGAATATAATTATAAGATAGTCGGTATTATTGAAGTCGATAATATTGATCCTTATTCGAAACAAATAACTTCAAAAAATTTGCAATATTTCAATAAGGACAATCTGGTTGAAAAGATTGAGCATATATTATCAGAATCAGTGGTTGCTTATACACATGAATACAGTTATAGCTTTGACGTAAATAATGTATTAATTAAAAAAGAGGTGGATTACAATGGAGATGGGATAGCAAATTCTGTGTCTGAGTACACTTATGAAGCAGGTAAGTGTGTATTACCTCCACCATCATTTACTAGTGGCGAATTCTGTTATTAAACGATTACTACCTTACCAATATCTTCATCTCCATAGGTGATGGCAAATTTACAGAGGAAGTGAGGCTGAGCTTAATGCTGGGCCTCATATTGATGTACTCTCAGCTGAAATTATTTTTGATTAGCAAAGTGAAAAGTTAGTAACAACTAGATAACTAACAGGAAGGACGATGAAATTAAGGACTTTATTATTTATTACTTGCCTTGGTGTATTCCAGGCGGGTTGCGGAGGTGCTGATTCAACTACTAATACATCTACAGGTGAAGGGAAATTTATCACGGTAAAGATGACCTTTGCGAACCTGCCGGAAAGCTTACCCATTAATCACAAAGATAACCAGAATCAGCTTAGAGAGTACTACTGGCATGCCATATTTGATATGGATGGTTCTAATACTGAATCAGCAGGGGACTTTCGCTTTGAACTCGGGCATGTCAAACGAGAAGGCGATTCTAGAACTGAGGAAAAACTCAGTAATTTTGAAGTGGCTTTTTTGGTCTATGAAGAACCATTTAAATTGATTCAACATAATATTGCCACGCTTTCTATCATTGACAACTCTATTGTCATAAAAGTCGACAAGTCAAAATATTCTGGATTGAACAAGATCAATAAGGATATTAACGTTAATTTTTCAACTTTTAGTTATGACGCTGAACACAAGGCTAAATTTGATTACTATCCAGCCTTAGACTCATACGAGACCATTGGTGAAGGTAAATTCATTGATGACGTAGATAGTAGTGATCTATCGGCGGTTCCGCATATCGATCTGGTTGAGATGGAGATTACTATCGATTGATTGTCTCTAATAATCTGATGTAATCTTGTCGTTACTACAACGAACAAAAAATAATCAAAATTCTTGATGCACCACAATAATTGTGGATATAATGACCATCCCACGTTAAATATTAAATAAATCGGTGGGGAGGAAAAATGGATATCAGAATACTGGGCCTGCTGGTCCTGGTGTTGCTGTTTTCCGGTTGCGGGGGTGCCAGTACGCTTAATACCCAGACCGGGAACGAGGACACGCACAAGTCGTTAAATAACTCACCTACCATTACTGTCGAAATGACCATGCTCAATCTGCCTGAGCAACTGGAATTTAATCGATTCGGTACCCAAGCCGGCCAGCTGGAATATCACTGGGGCATGTCCCTGGATGTGAATGATGATGGCATCGTTAATGCGGGGGATCTGCGTATCGCCCTGTTTCATTACAAGCTAGAAAATGATGCGGCCCTGCTTGCGGCCCCTACCTATGCCCGGGCGGCCCTGTTCGAACACCTGTCGAATGGCGGCTATGCCGTGGTACTGGATGTGATACCGGTATCGAGCCAATCTGAAAATACCCTGCGACTGACACTCTCAAAATCGGCCCATACTAGCCTGGAAAATCTTCCGCCCACAACCCGGGTCTATTTCTCAACGGAAGGGATGACCGATTCAGGTGATCGCTATGCTGACTTTTATCCAGCTGAAGAGACGTACGCAGAAATGAGTGCCGATGGTCGGTTTGAGGATGAAATCGATCCTCGTAGTTTGAATAGTGAAGCCATGAAAAAATTCCTGGGGCTAGAAATTGATGATAGTGCTGCCCAGCTGGACATGGTGAGTATGCGAGTGACGATCGAAGAACAAACCCTTAGATAAATACGTTTAATAAGTTCTAATACAATTTTTTATACTTACGGAGACCGTGACAAGGGCTTGTTTTGCTTGCACACAATATCCGCTTAAAACGAAAAAATGATAATTAATTAGCGACGGTCCTCTCCCTTCATCTCAGCGGCCAAACTAAACCTTCCAGAAATATGGCCGATATCTAGCTGAGTACATTAGGCACACACTTAGTTATCTTGTTGATTTATGAATAAATGTTTTACCTGGGAGCCAATTCGGAGTCTGCAGCTGCTGGAAGAACGTGGTATCTCGTTTGAGGATGTAGTGTTCTATATTCAGAAGGGTAATTTACTGGATTGCCTGCGATACCGAAATCCACAGCGCGACCCTCAACAGGGTGTGCTTGTTGTAGAAATCGACCATTACACCTACCTGGTCCCCTTTGTTGAAACCCATGAGGCCTACTGTCTTCAGACAATTACACCCTGTCGGATTGCAAAAAAAGTCTATTCGGGAAGTTTGTCATGAGCCAGGATGACAGATACCGGCAGGACCGGGATGTACTCAATGCCTTCAAAACTGGTGAGCTTATTCCAGAATTGTCTGCCGCAAAAAAAGCCCAGTTCATCCAGGCGGCCGATGAGACCCTGAAAAAAGACAAGCGTATCAATATTCGTATTTCCAGCAGGGATCTGGAAGGTTTGCAACGAATTGCCCTGCGTGAGGGAATCCCCTACCAAACCCTGATTTCAAGCCTTTTACACAAGTTTGTTTCGGGTCATTTCGAATATATTGGGACAGAAAAAAAACAACCAAGCATCCCTGCCTGGCGTGCTCGTCCAACCCGTAAACCTGACTGAGCGAGCCCATACCCAAGACAGCATAAGGGCGTATAATCCTGCCCAGGCCAATTACAACAGCAGCACATTTGCAATGAGCATCATTCTGCTACGAGCAAACCAGGTACGGAATTTGAAGGGCGTGGACATTGAACCCCATGCCCAGCTCAATATCATCTTCGGTGAGAACGCCAGCGGCAAGACCAGTCTGCTGGAGGCCATTCATTTATTGTCCACGGCCAAGTCTTTTCGTACCCATCGTATACAACATGTTATTCAGCATGAGACCGACAAATTAACCGTATTTGGACGTCTACAGACCGGCCCACATACCCACCAACTGGGTATCGAGCGCAGTCGCCGAAAGACCGAGATTCGAGTTGATGGGCAGGGCGTGAACCAAACCTCTGTTCTGACACGACACCTGCCTCTGCAGTTGATTACACCCCAGGTTAGTAGCCTGCTCGAACAGGGCCCCAAGATGCGACGGCGTTTTCTGGACTGGGGAGTGTTCCACGTGAAACATGATTATCTTGCCAACTGGCGGGCCTTTCATCGGGTCCTGCAGCAGCGCAATGCTGCCCTGCGCCAACACCAGGCGAACAGTCAGATCGCTGTCTGGGACAGGGCGCTGGTGGAGTCAGCGACATCAATTACAAGGTCTCGTGAGGCCTATTTGTCAGGGCTTATGCCCATACTTCAGGACTACAGTGAAACTCTCATCGGTCAGCAGCCAGAGCTTAGTTTTCAGCAGGGCTGGCCGCAGGACGAGAACCTTGCCAACCTGCTGGCTGCTTCACTGCCGAGAGACCGAGACAGGGGCCATACCCAGTACGGGCCCCATCGGGCCGAGCTGGTCTTCAAGTTTAACGGCATCCCCGCCCAGGAGGTGCTCTCCCGTGGCCAGACCAAGCTGTTTATCTCTGCCATGCAGCTGGCCCAGGTTAGCCATCTGGCCCGGGAGCAGGGCTTAAGGTGTGTGATTATGGTGGATGACCTGGCCGCAGAACTGGATAACCGTAAGCGAGCGGCCTTGCTGGATTTACTCCTGTCGACTCAGGCCCAGATATTTATTACCCTGACAGAGGCCAGTTTGCTGGATATACCTCGTGAGCAGGGCCACAA
This sequence comes from Gammaproteobacteria bacterium, assembly GCA_029881995.1. GTDB lineage: Bacteria > Pseudomonadota > Gammaproteobacteria > UBA6429 > Thiohalophilaceae > JAHEDB01. The sequence continues at coordinate 73,330 of JAOULO010000004.1, read as the reverse complement.
GATGTTTCACGTGGAACAGGGTGAGGTAGAAGAGAGGCTTCCTTCGCAGGCAGTGGTTCTCATCGATTAAATTTAGGTCGATACTAGCCTCGTTGATATGTGTTCTAGAACAAATTAGATCGTCTTACCTAATGGCTTAAGAGGCCTATAACCGCTAAAATATTAGTAATAAAAACCAGGGAGTGTGGTGAAAATGCAGATATCTAGAATAATAATTCCTGCCGTAGCTATCCTTGCTTTGTCTGCCTGTGGTAATGGAGACAGTGGGCCTGAATCGAATCCGGATTATGAACTCAACCAGGCTGATATCGATAAATCTTTTCGTGATGCTGATGAAACATCGGTGATGTTCATTGAAAAATGTGCCTCAAACTATCATCTTCCACCAACTACTGCGAATATACTTCGGGAGAATGAAATTGCTGTAACTCGCTCAGGCTGTGCCATTAAGACAGGTCGATTTTTTTTCTCAGCGTCAGAATGCTCGAACAAAGACAGGCGTATTAATCTACATTTAATCGCTGGTAATGACTTTCTCAAAGCTATCAACCTGGGCTTCAATCCAATTAGTTACATCGGCTCACAAGACAGCGATCTAGGTCTTGAACTGATCTCCTGTGATCGCCCGGATATGTCCACAACCCATAACCTCGTCTTTGTTTCCAGTGGCAAAATTCAATGTGACGAAAACAGTGGCCAAAGCAAGGAAACCACAGCCCAGAAACTGGTTGATAATGGGATTGCGGTTGCCAACTCTCAGTGTGGCTACCTGACACAGGTAGCCTTCCCTGCCGTTTGTTTTATTGCTGGAACTGGCGATATCAACATCCACACCATCAAGAATGAAGACACCGAAAAGGCCTATGATCTTGGTTACCGTCCTGTCTCTGAACTACAAACCGGTCAGGAAAGTGGCTACGCAATCTCAGACTGCCCTGCAGGTTCTTAAGGTTTCACGTGGAACATGACCAGGACAAGGTGTCATTGATTTTAGTCTAATCTTTTTGACTAAAGACGCCCCATACCGATTTCAGCGCCAAGCCAGAATTTCCCACCAAAGCTAGGAAAAAATCCACTCTCTGAGATCCTTTGTGATCCACGTTCTCAAACCAGTCCAGGCCAAGCTATAGCTGGGGCGAATGGATCCCAAAACGGCTGAAAATGGCCCAGATCCGTGTCAAGTCCTTTTTAGAAAAGTCGCTGGCCGATTTTACCCTCGGAAAAAAAATTCAAGGGATCTAGACAAAAATCTACTACATTTTTTGACTGCAGATTTGGCATTGACGAAAAAATGCAAATGATCAAAAAATAATCAACTTTTTAGTCTTATATTAAGACGAAAAACTCACTTTTTTGTAAAATGTCAAGCTTTTTTGTCTTAGTGTATACTTTTTGATCAAAATCGGCTTTGACAAAAATGTGCTTATTTTTTGATCATAAAGGAAGTTGTGGTTTGCCGTGAAGTACCCAGGGCACCCATAGCTCAAATCGAAACCCCACAGATTTCCTGGATCAGGCAAATTGTTGATGAAGTCCTGTTAAGCCTGCCACAGGCGAAAATGAAGCTGAAATGCATATTAACAGCCCGAGCCAATTTCAGGCGCCCAAAAAGTGCCTCCTGAAAATCGTGACCTTGAATAATCGCGAATCCTATCCAAAATTATAAATTCAGTATTAAGTCTCCCTTATGGCAGCCAGGACACAGGAATCGTATGAAAACCACTCAAATACACGTTGTAAAAAGCCTGATCTACACCATTGTTGTAAGTTTACTGGTCGGAGTCGTCGCGTTTAAGTCCAGTAAGGCCTATTACCGACACGAGACATTCAAATCCGAACTGGCGAACGCCACTATCACCCTGGATGCCCTGAATCATTTGAAACTGGGTAATACCAAAAAGGCCATTAGCGTCCTCGAAACAGGCCTCCTTGGCCATGTCGCCGTGATGGATGTTAGTTCCAAAGGTATTTCAGACAAGACCTATAAGAGCATGCAAAGCAAGCTGAGAGAAATCAAACTCTATCAGGCCAGTATTAAAGACAAGAAATAGGCAAAAAAAGCCCCATTAGGGGCTTTTTATTTCATTATTACAAATTGTTTACTTGTTTCTTCGACGAACCATTCCAAGAGAGAACAGGCCCAGAGCAATTAAACCTAACATATTCGGTTCATAAATAGGCTGATTTGAAACATGGAGATAGGATTGTGTGGCCTGATAAGTTTCTATTGTTTTTAAATCACTAATTATCGTATTTTCACGATCAATCGTTACTAGCAGCTGGCCTCTAACAGCCATGGATATTTCCCAGAGATCACCTGAACTATCGCCAAACAAAGTGCCAGAATCAGTGAAACTTTCGAAAAGATTTAATGAAAGACTAACTAAAGGATCGTTTATTAAGTCACGGGTATTGAGTTCAAACACGCTAAAGCTATATATCATCCCGGTTGCAGATGAGTTGTCACCATCAACCCAGTTATAAGTGTCATCAACTTCGACAACAAAATCTAACGAAAAATTGCCAAGACTATTAGTGTAAACGCCTCCACCCTCAATAATGGTGGCATGTGACAACGTGGGCTGGATGAGAAACAGGCCTAGAAACAGCGTCGTGATGAGTTTTTTCATGATTACCTCCCTATAGTGAAATCCTCTGATGATGTTATAACATAGTATTCATATTTTATAATACTTAGTAATTTCAGGTGGTTAGTGTATTTTTGGTGTTTGAAACATGGCTGTTTTTTATACAATGTTTTAAATGGCCAAATTGTGTTTTATCAGGGTATATCTTGCCGTGTTATTTAGTCAGATCATCAAGTTATCAAAGCGTTAACACGTCTATTAGGTTATAATTTTCAGGTTACTACCCACGTACATAAATGGAGTGCGGACAAGATATGGCCGACGACAAGAGCTACGATTCCAAGAATATTAAGGTCCTCAAGGGACTGGATGCGGTGCGTAAACGCCCCGGGATGTATATCGGTGATACCGACGATGGCACCGGTCTGCATCACATGGTATTCGAGGTCGTGGACAACTCTATCGATGAGGCCCTGGCCGGTCACTGCGATCAAATCGATGTGATCATTCACTCCGACGATTCAGTTACTGTACGCGACAATGGTCGTGGTATTCCTACCGATATGCATGAAGAAGAAGGTCGTTCCGCTGCGGAAGTGATTCTGACTGTTCTACATGCGGGTGGTAAGTTTGATGATAATTCCTATAAAGTTTCCGGTGGTCTACATGGTGTGGGTGTCTCAGTTGTAAACGCTTTATCGGAAGAGCTGCGTTTATCGATTCGCCGTAATGGTAAACGTCATGAACAGTTTTATAGCATGGGCGATCCCAAGGGCCCACTGAAAGAAGTGGGTGATACCGAGAAGACCGGTACCGAGGTCAGATTCAAACCCAGCAAAGAGATCTTCACCGATACACTTTTTCATTATGAAATTCTTGCCAAACGCCTGCGTGAACTTTCCTTCCTGAATTCCGGTGTCTGCATTACCGTAATGGACGAACGTGATGGTAAGAATGATAAATTTGAATACGAAGGTGGTATCAGGGCCTTCGTTGAACATTTAAACCGCAAGAAGACACCCCTGCATGATAATGTTATTTATGTAAACACCGAAAAGGATGACATCGTCCTGGAAGTGGCCCTGCAGTGGAACGATTCTTATCAGGAAAACATTTTCTGTTTTACCAACAATATTCCACAACGCGATGGTGGTACTCACCTGGCCGGTTTTCGTGCCGCACTGACTCGAACACTCAACAGTTATATCGAATCTTCCGGCGTGGCCAAGAAGGCCAAGGTCAATGTCAGTGGTGATGATGCCCGTGAAGGTTTGACTGCAGTCCTCTCAGTTAAAGTACCCGATCCAAAATTCTCATCACAGACCAAGGACAAACTGGTTTCATCGGAAGTTAAAGGTGTTGTTGAATCGATTTTAAATGAAAAGCTCAACGACTTTTTAATGGAAAACCCGGGCGACGGTAAATCGATTACCTCAAAGATTGTCGATGCTGCACGGGCACGTGAAGCAGCCCGTAAAGCCCGTGAAATGACCCGTCGTAAAGGGGCGTTAGACATTGCAGGTTTACCCGGCAAACTGGCCGATTGCCAGGAAAAAGATCCGGCACTATCAGAACTCTTCCTGGTGGAGGGTGATTCCGCTGGTGGTTCAGCCAAGCAGGGTCGCGATCGAAAATACCAGGCCATCCTGCCACTTAAAGGTAAGATCCTGAATGTTGAGAAAGCCCGTTTTGATAAAATGCTTTCCTCAGCTGAAGTTGGCACGCTTATCACTGCCTTAGGTTGTGGTATCGGTCGCGATGAATTCAATATCGAGAAACTGCGTTATCACCGCATCATCATCATGACCGATGCGGACGTGGATGGGTCGCATATTCGTACTCTGTTGCTCACTTTCTTCTATCGTCAGATGCCGGAATTGATTGAAAACGGTTATATCTACATCGCCCAGCCACCCCTTTATAAAGTCAAAAAAGGCAAACAAGAACGTTATGTCAAAGATGATAGTGAACTGAATGTTTATCTATTAGGCAATGCCCTGGAAGGTGCCGAGTTACATGTTAATAGCAGTGCACCTCCCCTGAGTGGTCAGGCACTTGAGATTCTTACCACACAACATATGCAGGTCATGCAAACCATTAGACGTATATCGCGTCGACTGCCCCATGATGTATTGGAAAAAATGATCACCATGCCCGGTGTCGATGAAGCTATGTTACGTGATAGCTCCAAAATGATTCCCTGGTTTACCGAATTAAATGATCGCCTGCAATCCGATGTGTCGGGTCTAACCACGTTTCAAATTCAGGTTGAACAATCCGGTGATGACTGGACCACCAAAGTACAGGCCCTGCGTCATGGGATAACCACCGACTTTGAGATCGATGCCGAATTTTTTGAAAGTGGTGAATACAATTCAATAAAAACCCTTGGCCAGGAACTGGATGGATTATTGGGTGAAGATGCCTATATCGAACGGGGCGACAAGCAATTTGCCATTAGCTCTTTCAAAGAGTGTGTCAACTGGTTATTAGACGAAGCCAAGAAAGGCCAACATATCCAGCGCTATAAAGGCCTGGGTGAAATGAACCCGGAACAACTCTGGGAAACCACCCTCGATGCTGCCCAGCGAACTTTATTACAGGTCCAGATAGAAGACGCCATCGGTGCCGATGAAATCTTCACCACCCTCATGGGCGACCAGGTCGAACCACGACGTGACTTTATTGAAAGTAATGCCCTGAATGCATCAAATCTTGACGTCTAATTTAAAGTATATGTAACACAATAATAAAGCCGGGTAATGCCCGGCTTTTTATTGTTAGTAAACTTTACAGAGTCGAACAGCTCGCATGGAAGGATACAGCCGGTAATTATTGCGATATATATAGCCCTGTATTACGTACGTGTGAACTCCAGAAGGTAATTTAAAACGAGGTGAATAGGTACGGAAATAGTTATTAGAGTTCCCTATGGGTTCATTGTAGCTATCTCGAGTGTTGAAACTAACATCATTCACAATGGATCTTACATTTAGCCTGCGTAGTTGTAGTCCGATAAAATTATTGGAGTTATTGGCATTTTCATGAGTCACTACAATTTCATAACTTCCGCTTGATGGTGGGTTTTGGACTGGCATTGGGCAATGAAATATGACATAGCCGACATTCGTGCCCCTGAATGTCAGTCCTCCCCAGACCTGGGCAAAATTTTTGGCGTCCAGACTTCGATAGTCCAGCTGACAGGTAGAGGGCATGATGGTCCAGCAAGTCTCTGCATAAGAGACATTGGATAGTAGAAGTAGTCCACTACTGATGAGTATGGTTTTAACATAATTCCTTTTAGATATGGTTTTCATAATTTGCTCCTTGAAACGGGTTCTACTGCACGCTACAAAGCATATAATCTGTTTAAAAGGAAATATTCACCATTTTTTTGTAATAAATTCCAGTTTAGACAATAAAATGATTCGAACTAGTGTGTTTTTTTGTTTATGTTGCGTGCTGAAGAGTTGGTTTGATGAAAACTTTCTGAATTATTTGGTGTTCCGAAAAGGACGTAGTTTAATCAGCGTTCTCTATTTCTCAGCTGTGGAACGGATAGAAAAACCAGGGTGAAGGTCATTTAGACAGATTTTTGCGTATAATTAATATACTAAACAGTTTCAGGAATAGACTATGACCATTGAATCAGACAAGGATCTTCAACAACTGAAAATCATCGGCCACATCGTTGCAAGTATCTTAAAACAGATGATGCAGCAGGCCGAGCCGGGGATGACTACTGCAGAATTAGATGATATCGGTCGTCAGTTGTTTGAGAAATACGAAGCCAACTCTGCGCCTATGATTACTTATGGTTTTCCCGGCTATACCTGTATCAGTATTAATGAAGAAGCAGCCCATGGAATTCCTGGTGATCGAGTTATTCAGCCTGGCGATATGGTAAATATCGATGTCTCTGCAGAAAAAAACGGGTATTTTGCTGATACTGGCGGTTCATTTGTCATGCCGCCCTCAACACCCCTCAAGGATCGCCTTTGTCATGCCACCCGTATGGCCCTTGTAAAGGCCAGTTATGAAGCCCGTGCCGGTCAGCCGCTGAATCGAATTGGTAAGGCGATTGAAAAAGTGGCCAAACAGAATCGGTTCAAGATTATAAAAAATCTCTGTAGCCATGGTGTTGGACGCAGTCTGCATGAAGAGCCCAAAGAGATCCCCGGTTACTATGAGAGACGTGATACTCGAATATTACAAAAGGGTCAGGTGATTACTATTGAGCCGTTTTTATCTACCCGAAGCCGGTTTGTCACAGAGTCTGACGATGGCTGGACACTGAGTGCTGAGCCGAACAACCTGTCTGCACAGTATGAACATACGATGGTTATTACACAGGGCCGCCCGATTCTATTGACGGTAGACTGAAGAAAACCCATATAATTTAGACTTTATCTAAATATCCTTTTTTATTTCCTAAACGTGTCTACTTTAGGGCTATTTGTGGATTTTTGACGCCCGTCAGTGAATTAATCTCTCCACTATGCGAGCCTACCAGTATAGAATTCGTTCTTAGACCAAAGCTGCCCGGAAGGGCAAGACTATCGTTCACTAAGTTTGTGGGAGGCCATGGTGACAATAGACGAAAAGGCGGTTTCTGGTTCAGACCACACGCTGCAAACCAATTTTGATTATCTTCAGGCCATGCTCAGTGAGGCCTTTCCAGTTTTAGAGACTGAGAATAGCGATGCCTGGCAGTCGCTTATCAACTCCACCCAGCTAATGGACATGCCTGCGGATCTTGAGATCATGACTCCGGCTTCACCTTGTGAGCAGTTTTTCATGATCCTTGAAGGCAGTGTACGGGTCTTCCAACAGACCAGGGATGATCGAGAGGTTACACTTTATCGACTCAGCCTGGGTGATCTGTGTGTACTTAGTATCAATGGGCTGATGCACCGCAAGGCCTATGGTGCTTTTGCAAAGTCAGAGACACCACTGCGCGTGTTGATGTTTACCCGGGATCAATTTTTCCAGGCCATGGCCATTTCAGAAATTTTCCGAAACTATGTACTTACCAGCCTGACGGATCGCTTTAATGACATGCTGGAGCTGATGGAAACCACGGTGTTTGAAAGCCTCAATTCCAGACTTATCTGTATTCTGGGAAAAATGTCCCGCGCCTCTGGTACCGATGACATTCATATCACCCACGCAGAGCTGGCCCGTGAGTTAGGAACGTCTCGAGAAGTCATTAGTCGGGTGTTAAAAGGGCTTGAGAAAAAAGGGTGTATTAACCTTTCACGAGGTGTAATCCAGTTAAAGATGTAAAATTTTGTAAATATTTTAATTCTAAGAGGCCGGTTTTACTGGCCTTTTTTTTTGTTACTAAAAGTTACAGGTTCGTATGTAACATTTATCACTATAAATTCCTAATTTTGCTGTCTACGCTTTTTAACGCGCGCACAAATCCAGTGCATGGAGGGGCTGGGCTAACTTTTTTAGTTCAATCAACTCATAGGTTAACAAAGCATGACGACGCAATTTCGCTATTTATGTAGATACGGCGTCTCACTGATGTTGGCAGTAGTGTGTTTAGGATCGACATCCGTGTGGGCGGCTTCAGCAACGCTTTCAACAAATTCAATTAATATCTCAAGCGGTGAAACGGGCAGTTTTACCATTAGTGGTAATGATGATGGTGTGGATCAGTTTCAATTTCGTTGGGACATTCCATCAGGTTTAAGTTTTTCTAAAGGAAGTTCTTCCAATCTCAACAAGTTTGAAATTGATTACGAAAAAATGCGTATCAAGGTAGAAACTGATGCGCAGGGTTCATTTTCAGCAACTATCAACATATCGGCCAGTTCAGACGGTAACTTCACACTTGTGAATACACGTGCAGAAATCAATCTGAATCCGGCTGATATTGCAGTCATCGTGGGCGGGGGCTCTGGTGGTTCGACGGGTGACTCGGGTGGTACCTCAGGTGGAACAACTGGTGATACCGGTTCCACCGGAGGTACCACTGGAGATACCGGCGGTACGACGACCGGCAGCGCCGATCACACCTTTTACATTTCTAGTGGTCAGGTAGATATCACCGCCAGTCCGGATACTGGTAATGGCGCAACAAGTTTACCCATTTGGGGTTATACCAATGTCAGCGGTGGTGCAGGCCGAGTACCAGGGCCCATCATTGAGATGGTGGAAGGTCAAACTGTGACAGTCGAAGTGGTGAATAACCACAACCGCAATCACAATTTTGTGGTGCAGGGTATGAGCTTAGATACCACGGCTATATCTCCAGGAAGCAGTCGAACTTATACCTTGAATGCAACACGTTCGGGTGTATTTATGTATAGCGATACCCTGGCAAACGGTGTTAATCAGGCACTGGGTTTATTAGGTGCCGTGATCGTTCGTCCTTCAGCAGGCAGTAATCGTGCCTGGGCCAATGCACCCGCAGCAGATCATCAACGCCTCTGGGTCATTACCGATATGGATGTACCGCGCTGGAATAATGTGGCTAACGGTGGCGGTAGTGTTAATACCGGAACCTATCGACCTAATTACTTTCTGATGAATGGCATGAATGGTTTTCAGGCCATGGGTGATGCAGCGACAAACCTTGAAGGGAATGTAGGAGACATGTTCCTGGTGCGCATTGTCAATGCCGGACAGTTTGATCAGTCTCTACATTTTCACAGTAATCATTTCAGAGTCATCAGTAAGGATGGTAATCGTTATGGCCAGTTTGTCTGGCAGGATACGATTAACGTTAAGGCAGGTTCAACAGCCATGGTTCTGTATCAACTGAACCAACCCGGACATTACCCCATGCATGTGCATACCGCACAGATGGAAACTGGTAATGGTGTTTATCTCAATGGCACCGCTGCCATGATCATTGCGCACTGAGGGGGTTGGTTATGAACATGAAATTATTCTCAAGACTATTATTAAGTATTGTCCTGGTATTCGGTGCCTCACTATCCGTTAACGCCATGGGTGGAGGAGGAGGCAGCACCATTGGCGCCAGTCTTTCAACAGACACGGTAAATGTGGATGTTGACCAGACAGGATCCTGGACCATCAGTGGCAATGATGGCGGTGGCCTGCGTGAGTTTCGATGGAGTTTACCTTCAGGTTTATCAGTTAGTACCGGTGCCAGTTCAAATATGGCTCGTTTTCGGGTTAGAAGTGATCGGGGCTACCTGCAGGTACAAACCGCCGGAGGTGGTAGTTTCACAGCAACTGTTAATGTTTCGTCCGGTTCATCGGGCTCCTATCTAATGCAAAACCTGCGGGCTGATTTAAGCCTGAGTCCGCGTGATGTCACCGTGAACGTAGCCAGTGGTGGTACATCCGGTGGTACATCCGGCGGCGGAAGCATGGATGGTGGGGGTGGTGGTATGGATGGCGGTGGCGGCGGTATGGGTGGCGGTGGTGCAGCAGGTGCCATTCCGGTATTCGATGCCCAGAACGTAACCCTGATGGTACGCACGATCAATCGCACCATGAGTGATGGTGCAACAGTTCCCTTCTGGGTATTTTGCGAAGGCGGCATGGGTGGCGGCGGTGGTGGCGGATGTAGTCTACCTAGTCCAGTACTTGAGCTACAGCCAGGTCAGACAGCAAATGTCACTCTTAATATGATGATGGCTCCACAGGAAGCTGCACCCTATCATGGTCATACCATTCATCCACATGGTCTTGATGTACCCATGTCTGAAGACGGTGTACCAGAAACGGGTGCTGGTGTTAATGGCGATACCTATACCTTCTCGGTCGACAATCGTTATATCGGTAGTCATGCCTATCATTGTCATGTGCATACTGTTAAGCATCTTGAGATGGGTATGTACGGTGCCTTCATTGTCAAAAGCGGAAACCAGATCAATGATGGCGGGCCAACATATGATGTTGAATGGAATATTGTGTTGAGCACGGTTGACCCTGCCTATCATACTGCAACCGGTGATTCGACAGTGTTTGCCGATTATAATCCACGATACTTCCTGATGAACGGTAATGAAGGGCTCAGTCGTGGTGCACCGGCAGAAGTAATTACGGCAGCACCAGGAAATAGAGTCGCGATCAGGTTGATTGGTATGCATTCGGTGAATAGCACTTTTGAAATTAGGGATGCCAACGGCAGTCGACTCAACTTTACACAACACAACTTTGATGGCTTTGCCCTGCCATCGCCACGCAATGTGAGCAGCGTGGAAATTTCACCCGGACAAACCACGGATATTATGATTACCCTGCCTGGTGGTAGTGGTTCCATATATCCAGAGGTGAGTTATCGGGACCTGCGAAACAATAATGTGTATAACAATGGTCGTGTATATTCACGGATTGACTATTAACTAACCGTATATAGTTAAATGTAAGAATAAAGACCCGGGCTCTGCCCGGGTTTTTTTTGATACCAATTTTGGTAATTCGCATTTAGAAAAATGTCTTTAACCAGGCATGTGCAGATTCAATCGATTCAAATTTTTGAACAGGGCCATTATAAAGTCGTTGTTCCATATTATCCGGTAGGATATCTAGTTGACGAAAAAGAACGATAGCAAGAGCCTTTAAGCGGGGCAGGCTGGCAAAATATTTATAAACCTCTACAGGTTGAACTGAATATTCACGTTTTCTACTAAGAATGATGGCGTAACTGTCATTAAATTCATTTTCTATTAACTCTATGGCCTCTTTGACTTTACTGGCGTCAATGTTAACTTTTGATTTTGCTTCTGCCACGACGACATGTTCATCAAGAAAAATAAATTCACCAAAATCCGTTTGTTTGGATTTAACGATTTCCATTATTGTCTGTCCTGTACATCATCGGTAAAAATTTCTGTAGTTTTTAACCTTGCCTGGATAAAAAAGACACAATATATATTCTTGAGAATTTATAATAATATAAAAGAAAAAAGGGAGGTTTTACAGTGTATAAAGTATATGGAATGTCCATTTCTGGTAATTGTTATAAAGTTCGACTGTTGCTTGAGCAGTTAGAAGAACACTATGAATGGCATGAGATTAATCTGTTAAAAGGTGAGACACTTACCCCTGCATTTCTTGCCATGAACCCGGCTGGTCAGGTGCCGATCCTGGAGATAGGGCCCAAGAAATACCTTGTCGAATCCAATGCTATCCTCTGTTATCTGGCGGAGGGAACACCCTATTTAACTGATAATCCCTATCTTCGAGCACAGACCTTGAGTTGGTTGTTCTGGGAGCAATACAGCCATGAACGCTATATTGCCGTGGCCCGATTCATTAAACACATTCTACCAGCCGGTAATGATCGCCTTGCGGAAATACCAGTCCTGCATGAGGGAGGGTATCGCGCCCTGGATATCATAGAACAGCACTTGTCAAAGAATGACTACTTTGTCACCAACACTTATTCCATCGCCGATATATCCCTGTACGCCTACACTCATTGTGCAGCAGAGGGTGGGTTTGAGCTTGGTAAATATGAGAGTGTAAAGGCATGGATGCAGCGGATTGAAAGTCAGCCAGGCTTTAGGGAGTTGTAGAATTAGTTACTTTATAAAACCAGTACAGCACAAACTAAATCATAGTTAAAATGGTTTTCTAGGGCAGAGCGTTATATATTTTTAGAGTACTTTATAATTTTAAAATGACCATATATATAGCCAATTAGCCCATACACACTTGCCCAAATAAACGAGTTAATTAATTCAACAGGTATTTGAGCAGCACCAATTAAAACCCTGTTAGAAGGAACTAGATTAAACGCAACTGCAATGTTATAACCAGCCGCACCGTGAAACATGGAAAGTACAAGGCCTAACATGCCAGGGATGGCTGCTATTGGCCCAACATAATAAAGAGCATATAAGCCAATTGAGGCGGGTGAAACGACTAAGCCGAATGAAATCCCCCTGAATATACTTCTATTAGGTAATGGTAGGTTTCTTGTGGCTAGCCAAATCGATGTTGGTATAAGCCAAAGTAAATTAAGAATTAAAGGTGAGTCCATTTCTTTAAGTTGTCCTGAGGGGAGTTTAACGGTAGCGTGATTTTTTGATTGTGTTCAAAACATCATTCTATAACTAGTTCAATTAAAATGGTCAGGCATTTCTAAAAGCATCTGCAACAAGTAGAAGTTCATCACAATATCCACCATGTTTACTTTTCCCTACCCAATACCGTGAGTTATCTCCAAAAGGTTCTTCAATTTCGAATTGAATTCCATTAATCTCAAATTCACAGAATACGCTTTCTCGAAACCATGAAAAAATCCTTTTCGGTTTTTTTGTAATGTTGACACCATCGATTGAGCTTATTATTTTGAATACTCGTTTTCTATTTATTATTGAATTATCTATTTCAAACGCGTGTAGTTGATGGTTTTCATTATTAATCGGGTATATTTTCATTTTACATACGGCAGTTTAATTAACGTGACCCTCTGTCTCGCTATACTTTACAATCCATTTATTAAAGGTAATTAACGCCCTGTGTATATTTTCAGAAATTACCGGGTGATTGATGATTCCATCGGTGTCAAGATTGCTGCCAAGTAGTGGTATAGATATGGAAGCCTCTTCCACCACTATTCCCGACATTGTTTTGAGTACCTCTCTAAGTGCTTCTTGAGCATGAGAGGCCCGTGGTGAAGTGTTTAGCAAGGCGATTGGCATGCCTGGGAATGCTTCAGTACTGACTAACCAATCCAGGGCGTTTTTCAGTACTCCACTTATCCCATGAGCATATTCAGGGCTCGCTATGATTAAACCATGGGCTGCAGCTACTTTTTCTTTGAGATTAGTGACAGAACTAATCATTTCATTTTCACGGTCAGGGTTGAAAAGTGGAAGATTACTCATTTCGGTAAAATTAACTAGCTCAACATTATCGGGTGATAAGTGTGGAAGGCTATGTATCAATGCCGCATTATAAGAGGCTCGCCGTAAGCTCCCACACAGGCACAGTACTTTGATATTGCTTAAACGCATTGTTGAGCTGCTTGCTATGTTATATTCCATTCATATACAACTAAGGTTGATGATTTTGTTGTGTGCAAAGGGCCAGTAAACGCTAATTCTTGTGTTTCTTTATAACTGGAAGCTCTTAGTAAGTAGGCTCCACCCGTTTTATCTGTAATAGGGCTTGCAAGTTTAAGACACCCATTTTTCTTAATACTCTAAGAATGCTCGATGTGCTTCTAAAGCAGAGGTCTGAATTGTGGTGTATGGATTGCTATTACTAAATATCGAAACATTATTTTCCTCTCCACAATTAACGCCATCCCGCAGGTTTTGGAAAACAGGAAATTGAAGCCTGTTTAAGCTATCCGGCTAATAAACACGCAGTCTATATGTGACAATATGTGTAGCTATTATGATTATAAACTATTTTCTAAACTCAGTGATTTTTTGTAATTCGTAAATCGCATCTGTGATGTCTTCCATGCGTTTTTCCAGTATTGTTTGGGCATCATGCAGGCCACGGTTATAAAAATAACTACCTACTTCTTCGGAAAAAAAATCGAGTAGAAATTGGGCATCGAATTGCCCAATGTCGGTATCCAGCTCTTCTTTGAAATAGAGCTGAATTTTCCTTACGATAGTTTCTATTTCTTCTTTCGAGAACTCGATTTCTGGCATGTTGGATTTACCGTTGAGTATTTAATAGTTGTATTTAAATACCTATGCTTCATTGTTTGAATTGAAAGTAAAGTTATTAGAAACTGCTTCGGCAATAGCTTTTCCCAGCACAAGATGTTGATCCTGGTCGAGATGAATCCCATCTACCGTGCTTGCTTTGGTCACACTTGCTGAATCAAAATAAAAGACAGCGTTTTCCCGAGCAATATTTTTCAGTTCCTGAGCAAGGCCAATGTCCCTGTTTTCAGCGCCATCGAATTTATCTGCTATTGGCCCCATTGGTTGAGTAATTTTGGGTGGTGATACAATCATAATATCGGGAACAGGCATACCGGGCTCTATAGGAGCCTGACGTATTATATTGACAAGTTTTGCCATAGCTTGAGCAGATAACCATGCGTTATTATTATGTGTGCGTTGAAAATCATTTGTACCAAGCATTAAAATTACCAGCTTTAGTGGCGTATGCATCTCAATGACTTGTGCCAAACCTGCTGCACCATCTCGCCCCTCTTTGAAAGGGTCTTGCCAGGCCGTCCGTCGACCATTAAGACAATTTTCAATAACACGGATGTGATTGCCCAAGTCGATTAAAGATTTTTCAAATACTCCTGGCCACCTTTTGTCAAATGGGAGTCGATTTCTTGTGTTTGGAATAATCCCCCAAGTGAGGCTGTCTGAATATATAAGGATTTGATCCATTCTCTAGTTTGTTCCTATATTTAATACCTATAATTATAAATAAAAAAGGGCGATGTAAATACACCGCCCTGATCTAAAAATGGACTGTCTAAACGATAATCTGTGTTCCATCAAACTTGGTTAAATGAAAACCTTCGAACTTTTCATAATAACCGTGTCGCAGGTCACGCAGTACATTGATGGCAATGCCTTCACCCAGCTTCATACCTTCCACTGAGTCAGAACGCCAGTGTACCCCGGCGGTATCACGACCGATGGAGATATTGGAAGCAAGCTTGTTGATCTCGTTGCCCACGGTTAGCGGTTCACCAACATAAGGTACTAACTCTGTACCGTCTGCATTGGCGACCACCGGGTTGGGTATCACGGCATTTTCATCCATAAAGGCCTTTAACATGGTGGCGCAGGCACCGGCAATGGTGGCGTGACCGGCTGGATAAGCAGGATGGGGTGGTACACCTTCGGGGTATTGTTGTGGTAACAGGTAAGATCCCCAACGGGCTTTGACACGAGAGATGGCTTCTGAGCCCAGCAGGTCATCGTGCATGGGGTAATCTGCTACACCGTTAACATGGTTGTGTACTCGGCCACCATATTCTTCCGGACGTAGACGACGATGCACGGCCCACTTCTGATACCAGGCGTGTTTCTGGGCGATGTTGGCGATGCGTACCACCAGGTGATAAATATGGTGACCACCAAAGGTGTTATGCCCATGCTGGCTTGGCTTATTGGGTTTGTTATAGGGGTTGTTGGGATCCAGTGGCATCTTCAGACCACGAGTCAGGATCAGTGCGGCATTCAGATAGGGCTGGTATAAAAAGTCACGCCCCACATATTCACCCATGTTGCGGCCATTATGCAGATAACGATGTACCGGATCGTTGATCTTCACTTTGCCGACAGTACCGTTCTGCTGGTTGAGCCAGTCATCATAAGTAGTGACATAGTCCTGTCCTTCGGGGGAGGTGATCATGCGCTGTTGCACCAGCATGGCACCATAAGGGATATCTTTTAACAGGAACTGTGAGATGAACGGGCCGATAACATCGCCCTGGGTAAAGCCACGGAACAGGGTGCTCGGAGTGACAATGCCACCCTGCTTGGGTCCGCGAAAATCGGTCATATTGGAAAGATCTTTAGCGGCAGCCTCAATATCCTTATTGTTGTCGTATTCAGAAAAAGGAATATCACGGGTCAGTGCCTGCCAGTAGAGCTCTGCAAATTCACTGGCATGTTCTGCGCTGGCAATGGCCGGGGCCGGTGGCATGCTGGTGTTATGGGAATCGGGGCCAAGATAGTCCATGGACCAGATGTTTTCGATATTACGCAGGGTGATATTGCCGGGAGTGGGGATGGTGTCAAACAGATCCCGGTCACCGGTTTCGATGGCTGTGAGATAGGTGTCATAAACACCCTGATCCACTTCACCCAGTGCGTTATGGGGCAGGCTCTTGGTAAAGCTGCCGATGCGTGTGTCATAGGCACTATCATCACCGTTGTTTGGGTGATCGACCAGGGGCAGGTTTTTATAATATCTGGCAACCCGCTTACGCAATTCATAAACCTGTTCCTGCCGGTCTTCACCGGTTTCAGCCTTGAGGATCCTGAATTGAGTCAAATCGAGATGATTGGCGTGAACAGTTTTGGAAGGTAATAATACCCCACCGCCTACAGTTCCCATGGCCAGCCCACCGATGGAAAGGGCGCAGGAATCATTTAAAAAACGGCGACGGGAAGGTGATTGAAGTGCAGCCTGTTTATTATTATCAGAGTCTTTTTTCATGACGATATCCTTGTAAGTGTTTATTAAAATAGTTTTCTTACTCGAACGTCTGTGCTCAACCACTATAAAACTTTATTCATGATGTGGCTACTCTGAAATCAGAATTACTGTGATAGACTTGACAAGAATTCAATTAGAAACAGCTTAGGTAAGACAATGGAGTGTGTGGAATGAATTTAAAGATACCAGAGCAACTGGAAACCGACCGGCTTACCCTGCGCACATTCGAGGAAAAAGACTGGTAGGATTTGTATCAATTATATTCTGATGAAGCGGTAGTGCGGTTTACTATAAAGCGAACTCTGGATGATGCGGAAACCTGGCGCACCATGGCAACCATGGTGGGGCACTGGACACTACGAGGCTATGGGCCTTATGCATTGGAAGAAAAACAAAGTGGTGCTGTTTTAGGTTATACCGGTCTGTGGTATCCGGGCGAATGGCCAGAGCCGGAGATCGCCTGGGCACTGTCTCGTCAGTACTGGGGTAAAGGTTTTGCCAAAGAGGCGGCGCTGGCCGTCAAGGCCATTGCCCTTGAGTATTTTCCTGATTGGCGACTCATTAGCTTAATCGACAAAAAAAATACCAACTCTATTAAACTGGCCGAGTCGCTAGGGGCAAGCTTCGAAAAAGAATTTATGTTTAAGGATGAGCTTTGTTGTCTCTATCGACACAGTTACTAAACACAATCACCCTGCCTTAAAGCGACAGGGCGGTTTTGTATTCATTAAACGCCGCTTCATTCAAGCTCCACAGTTGATCTTTGCTGGTATAGCCTGTTGGAATAAAACCACCGGCCCTAACCGTGCCACTGTAGAGTGCAAAGAACAGATAGGGACTATCTTTATCAAACAGATTATTAAATTCTGCTACCGGTTTTAAAATCTTGATGATTTCATGACTGCCAACGGTTGACGCTGACCAGTTGGCGGTGGCGACAGTGGTGGTGCCGCCGCTGTCGCTGTAAATATGGGCAGTTCCTGAATTAGTGTCTGTGCCGTTCACCAGTTCTATCCAGCGACTGGAACCTACCTGGCTGAGTACATTGGTACCTTTAGCGGTAGAGCGTATCTGTGACATGGCGGTTGCGGTTGCATTTGAGGCATTGACACGTACCAGGCTGGTGGTAAATAGATTATAGGTGTCATTTAACTGGGTGAAACTCCATCGTATTCCTTTACTATTGGTGTCGGAGAACACATGGCTGTCAGTTAAATTATTATAATACTTGATGGTGTCCGGGTGATTAACAAAAAGACGCAGCTTCTGACCACTGAGGCTGAGCTGAGAGCCGGCGACGGTATAGGAATCGATTATTTCATCGGTGTTAGACGGATTCTTTCTTGTTACAGTTACAGTCCCATCTGTATTCTCGGTTATATAGGAACGATAATTACTGTCTAACTTATTGTACTCAATCCAGTTGTGGGTCGAGCTCAGGCGGATCTTGGTTTCAGTGGTTTCTGCTACAAAGCTGCTGCCGTTATGGGTATAAAAACCTTCAATCATGCGGCCGGAACCATCATTTTTTATATAATCATATTCATAGCTGCCGGAACTACTATCAGGATAAATCATGCCGTTTTGGACTAGCGTGGAGGCGGTAACCTTTGTTATTTTCGAAATTTGCTGTTGCGCCTCAATCTCGTGTTTGATTTTGCTGGTATCGATAGTGACAGGGTTGGCGCTGACCAGGGTATCGGCTGCTGTTGCGGTAACAGAACCATTGGCGACTACTTCAGCGTATGTGACTTTGGCCAGGCTGTTAATGTTTTCCAGAATCTTTAAGGCTGTAAAACGGATAATTTCACCATTTAGACTGGCGACATCAAGGCCAGCAGACGTTGCGGCTGTTTCGATATCGGCCAGTTTATTACCCATGGTCCTTGCCAGTACCTGGGCCAGGCCATGGATTTTTTTGTAATCAGAACTGGTTTCTTTTAGAAAATCATTAAACAGGCTGACTCCTGAGTTTGAGGAATAGCCAATCTCCTTCTTTACCATCTCCTCAGCCTGTGTTTTAGTCAGGGCTGGATTGACATTCATGACCATACTGACCAGTGTACTCAATGGGTTGATGACAGCATGTTCTCCAGGAGGGTTATTTAGAACATATTTTTTAGCAATGGCTTTTCCGCCATTTAGCGTCGTACCGGGAATCACCTCGACAAGCAGTGGGTAGGTGGTCAAATCACTGGCAGGATTATGACTTAGGGTATAGGCACCAGAACTGTTTGTTGTGGCCGTCGATTCACCCGAGTCACACTTTTTATTCAGGTTAACATCAAGACAAACTGTGGCATGTGCGAGATAATCATCTATTACAACCCCAGAGGCTGAGCCGCCTGTATATCCCTGTGGATCTGAGCTGCATGAGGTGATAAAAATGATAAATACTAGATAAACGACCTTGTTAAAATAAGCTGATCCCATAACACACTCCTGTTATTCCCTGATTATTTATAACTATCGACAATTTCAGGAATTAACTTAATACTTAGTTTTACAGGTAAAAATTGCATGTAAAGAAGAGTGGCAATCAATGAAAAAAATACTGGTTTTTGGTAATTCCGGGTCAGGTAAGTCTACTCTGTCTCGACACCTCTCTGTGCAACATGATCTACCCTATCTGGATTTGGATACCATATGCTGGGCCAGTCCCGGTGTGAGAAAACCTGTGGAAGATTCAACAATAGAAGTTATCGAGTTTATCAACGCGAATTCAGCCTGGGTGATTGAGGGTTGTTATGGCAGCCTGATTGAAGTGGTATCTGAATACTGTAATGAAATGATATTTCTCAATCCAGGGATCGAAGCCTGTCTTGATAATAATCGAAAACGACCCTGGGAACCCCATAAATACCCATCAAAAGAGGCGCAGGATAAAAACCTGGCTATGTTACAGGATTGGGTAAAGGAATATGAAAACCGGGACGATGAATATTCTTATGAATATCACCAAAATATATTTACGACCTTTGAAGGTAATAAGAAAGAGTTAAACGAGAAGCATGTCCAATTGTGATTGCCATATAGAAGTCAAAGATCAGCAACAGAAATCCGTGTTGATTATTCTGCTGGTCATTAATGGCTTGATGTTTGTAGTCGAGTTTATATTTGGGCTTTATGCCCAGTCCACTTCACTGATTGCCGACTCACTGGACATGCTGGCTGATGCGGCTGTCTATGGTATTGGGCTCTATGCCGTAGGACGTGCTTCAATTCATAAAATTAGAGCAGCATACGCCAGTGGTGTGTTACAAATCTTATTAGGCATGTTGGTTGTGGTAGATGTGTTACGGCGCTTTATCTATGGTAGTGAACCAGAGCCGGCCTTTATGATGGGTATTGGTTTAGTTGCGCTGGTGGCCAATGTGATATGTCTTAAGCTGATTTCAAAACACCGAGATGGTGAAGTGCACATGCGTGCCAGCTGGATATTTTCTAAAAATGATGTGATTGCCAATCTGGGGACTATTGTGGCAGGTATTCTGGTTTATGTCGTAGGATCACGCTTGCCTGATTTGGTGATTGGTTGTTTGATTGCACTTGTCGTTATTAAAGGCGGCTGGAGTATTATCGGTGAGGCTCGTGCAGAAAAGGCATCATAAAGTGATATGAAATCCATCCTTTAACATTTTATCTACCACCAGCATAGTCAGGCAGGCTACCAGTTCAGTCTTGACCTTGTCTTCTTTCCAGTTCAGTTGTAGTCCCAGTTCATCACAGCGTCTGGCCATATTACGAATCGTACGGTCAATGCGAAAGCGATATTCTCCACCCCAGTACTCAACCGATTCAATCACGTCCTTACGAACACGTAATAAAAACTTTGAGGCGGGTTCATTGGAGGATGATCGTTTTGGGTGTCCAAACAGTTTATAAAGGTCTCGATCAATAAACTCCGGCCCGTCGGAATTATAACGGGTCAGTTTATCGTCATAATAATCTTGCAAAGTCGTTTTAATCTGACTTAAGGGGTGCTCAGTTTTTTTATTTTTAACTTTCAGTGGCTTATTATGGATTTCTGCCATGAGGCTATCGACGAATAACAACTTTTTCATCGCGGGCCAGCCGGCATAACGATGTCGCCAGTCAGAATTGGGCCGCAACCAGACGGCAAAGGTCTCGGCCCAGTCCTCATGGGGGTGGCTCTGTGCATACCAGTTGGGCAGGTTGAGGACATAGCGTTTGTCATAAGGTTTGGGCCAGTAGGTATTGGGGTATTTCTTGCTGGGATTGCCAAAGACCTTTTGCCAGTCCTTACGCCTTTCCAGTCGGTAGGCATTGAGCAGGGCATGGGCGGTTTCATGGCGCAACAGGTTCATACACCACTGCGTATCACCACCTTCCACATCCATGGTCATGTCCCGTTCCAGCTTAAGCAGTTTTTTATGGCCTAGATAAAAGGGAATGGCTACGCCGGGTATGCCATCGGGACAAAACCAGTCATCAGAAAACCAGAAGTGGGGCTTGAAACGAAAACCCTGTTGTTTGAGTTCGCGATACAGGGTATCGATGCGTGGTGCCAGAGGGCTGTTGTGGATATCCAGCAGCAGATCGCACAGCCGTGTGCCAAGTAGCTGGCGACGGTTCAATTGCTCCGTGCTGATCCTGTTCGTGGGCATAAAAAACTCACTCCTCTGGGAATAATCGGCCGTTTCGGGTGTTTGCTTGATTGGGTGATATTACCCGTACCGATTCTTATATATAGGGGAGCTAGTATGCATTTTAGACACTATTTGGCCATTTTAAGCGGGTTTGTTGCATTGACTGCGGTCGCCACAGCAGCCCACCATGTACCCAAACCCTCACCCAATGGGATCAAATTTCCTGTCGGTTATCAGGACTGGACGGTAATTTCCATGTCGCACCGGGTCGATAACAAGACCGTGCGAGTGATTTATGGCAATGACCAGGCCATCAAGGCCATTAAAGCAGGTAAAACCAACCCATGGCCTAATGGCAGCATCATTGGTAAGGTGGTCTGGAAGGAAAAAGTGGCAGAAGACTGGGCCGGGGCTATTGTGCCTGGCAAATTTGTTCATGCAGAATTTATGTTTAAGGATGCGAAAAAGTATGCCAAAACCGGAGGCTGGGGCTGGGCCCGTTGGACCGGCCTTGACCAAAAACCCCATGGTAAAGATGCCAGTCTGGCGGATGCCTGTGTGGCCTGTCATACACCGGTCAAAAATAAGGACTGGGTATTTACCGAGCCAGCCATGTTGCCAGGCAGACATAAGTGAGTATTTACTTATGCGAAGCACCTTATGTAGCCTGGTGTAAATAGAGTTGATGAAACCCGTAGAACTACAGATTGCTGACTACATCCCCCAACTGCGCCGTTATGCGCGAGTCCTGATGAGGGGGGATGTGGTTCAGGCCGATGACCTGGTGCAGGACTGTGTTGAGCGCGGTCTGCAGCGGGTTTCGCTTTGGCAGCGTGGAACAAACCTGCGGGCCTGGTTGTTTACCATTATGCACAACCTGTATGTCAATCAGGTCAAGCGTAATATGAATGGGCCGGACTTTGTGGTGCTGGAGGATGCCCAGAAAGACAGACATGAACGGGCGGATTCGGATGTGGCGGTAAACGATATTCAACAGGCCCTCAATAATCTGCCATCGGATCAGCGCGAGATTGTACTTTTTGTGTCTATTGAAGGGATGAAGTACCAGGAAGTGGCTAAAATTCTCGATATACCAGAAGGCACAGTCATGTCGAGGTTGGCCAGGGCAAGAAAACAGCTTCGCACCAGTCTGGTAGTAGAAAAACGGCAAACATTGCGGCGGGTTAAATGAGCTACGAAACACCAATTACCGATATGGATTTGCACGCTTATCTCGATGGTCAGTTAAGTGAGGCGAGGCGTATTCAGGTGGAAAACTGGTTAAAACAAAATCCGGATCGCTTAAAAGAGCTTAACGAATTTCAAATTGTCGATCGTGAGTTACACCAACTGCTTGATCCAATAATTAAAGAGCCAGTACCGGATCATTTGCAGATACGACCCCGTAAGCATTTTTTCTATCGAGTGGCCGCTGCTGCCAGCTTTATCTTTATTGGCACCATAATCGGCTGGCAATCCAATACCATGCTGGCAGGAAGTGATCAGCAACAGATACAGCACCACCTAATACAGCCGGCCAATTTTGCCCATGTGGTTTTCTCAGCGGAGAAAAAGCACCCGGTTGAAGTGGATGCCACACAGGAACAACACCTGATCAAATGGTTATCAAAACGCCTGCATGCCGATATCAAGGCACCAAATCTGTTACAACATGGCTATGAGTTGGTTGGTGGGCGCTTACTACCATCCACAAACCGTATGGCGGCCCAGTTTATGTACCAGAATAAGGCAGCAAATCGGATCACCCTCTATGTGCGCCGTATTAACAAGGTCGATGCTGATTCCATGTTCCAGTTCAGTAATACCGGTTCCGTGAATACCTTTTACTGGATAGAGGGTGAGTTGGGCTATGCTTTGAGTGGCGAAATGGAGAGAAGTGAATTGTTAACCATGGCCAGGTCAACTTATCAGCAATTGAATATCGACTAGTTGTCCTTTCAGGTCATTGAGAACAACAAAATACCTAATAGTATTATCCCATAAAAAAGCAGCGTCAGGCTTTGGTACTTCATAATATAAATCCCACCGGTTTGGTCTACTTATCCCTTATATAACGTCGAAACCACAAGAAAGGTTTCAAGTAATTAATTGTAATAAAATCAGTAAGTAAAGGCCAATTCATTTTGTTTATATTAACAAAGACGCGGATTTGCACTTTATTTGAATTTTGTGGATTAAATTTGATGATAAGGACAGTTATTACTATGCCTTCTTGCAAGGGCAACAGATTTTGTTATCAGGGATACTGATAAAGACATGATTTGAGTTTGTCAAAACTTAATATAAAGGCTTATTGAGAGCTGGAGAGAAGTTTAGAAATATCCCAGGAATCCATTCAATTCAATTTCACGAACCTTGTTGATGAATTATTAAAGCCAATTGTTTCAAATTGTTATATCTACTATTCAGTGATTTCATCTTTATCAATATTTCCAGTTGCTTGCCGATATGGGTTTAGTCAAAGCCTGTTTTTCAAGCGTGAATCGATACCGGAAACACACATATTTTTCGCTTTACAAACATATCGCTCAAAATCCACGGTTAAGGTATGTCGTGGTATTGAAGTAGTAATGGTCTCTCGTTTATTAATTGGTATGTAACAAAATATTACGATTCGACTGTTAATTTTCGCAAAGGGAAAGTTCTGCTTACCACTTATATGCTAAATAGGTAAAAGGAATGGATATTCAAGCTTTTCTCCTGTGATCCAGAAAAGGCAGATTCATCTAAATGAAAGGTTCAGAGCTAAAAGCTGATTTACAGGGTGATTTTCTCCTCTTTGCAGATGACGCCGGTCAAAAAGAAGGGGCAAATTCAAACACCACTGATAAATCAATTCAGCAACCATGGAAAATCATGGTAATAGATGATGATGAAGTTGTTCATCAGGTAACGGCTATAGTGCTTGAGGATTTTTATTATCAGGGACGCCCATTGCAAATGATACAGGGCTACTCTGGCGAAGAAGCTCGTAAGTTGATTAAGGAAAATCCCGATACGGCAGTGATGTTGCTAGATGTGGTGATGGAAACGGATACTGCAGGCCTTGATACAGTCAAGTATATACGAGATGAATTAAATAACCACTTTGTACGCATTATCCTTCGCACCGGTCAGCCAGGTCAGGCGCCGGAAAAAGAAGTGATTACAGAATTTGATATCAATGATTATAAAGAAAAAACAGAACTGACAGCGCAAAAGCTTTATACCAGCATTATCACGGCATTACGCGCCTTTTCCGACTTAAAAAAAATTCAGGATCTTGCAGTTAATAATATCAACCTTGAGCAACGGGTACGTGAACGTACTCTGGAAATGATGAAGGTCAATGAGGAATTGAAAGGCGAGGTAGTTGAGCGCAATAAGGCCTATAAAAAATTACAGGAAAGTGAAGCAAGACTTAATGAGGCGCAACGAATTGCAAGGATAGGTAGTTGGGAATGGGATATCGGTACTGATGAAATTATATGGTCTGATCAGATTTTCAAAATAATCAGAATTCAGCCAAGTACGCCTGGTGAGACATTTAAAGATATGCTCGATGTGGTTATCGATGACGACCGTAACCTGGTTGAAGAGGCATTTAGAAACTCTCTTGAAACAGGCCTCCCCTATGATATTGAGCACAGGATCATTCGTGATGATGGTCAGTTACGATTTGTGCATCAGCAAGGGCAGGTTGATCGAAATGAAAAAGGTGAAGCGGTTCGGATGGCGGGTACCCTGCAGGACATTACCCTTCGCTATCAAACTGAAGAGCAAATGCGCAAACTCTCCGGTGCTGTCGAGCAGATTGCAGATGCAGTTATGATTACAGACTATGATGGCACCATCGAATATATTAATCCGGCATATGAGTTGATGACGGGCTACAGTAAAGAAGAAATTATTGGAAATACACCCGCTATTCTCAAGTCAGATAAACAACCAGCCTCGTATTACGAGAGGTTATGGAAAACAATTCTTTCCGGCGAAATATTCAGCGATGTGGTGATAAACAAAAAGAAAAATGGCGAATATTTTTATGAAGAAAAAACCATCACACCACAAAAAGATCGGCACGGCAATATTGTCCATTTTATATCCACAGGGAAGGACGTTACTGAACGTATAGAGGCGCAGGAGCGTTTACATTTCATGGCACACCATGATTCGCTTACCGGGTTGCCGAACCGAGTTTTGTTGCAAGATAGGCTCTCACAGGTACTTGCACGCGGTCCATGGAATGGTCGAAATATTGCAGTTATGTTCATGGATATCGATCGTTTTAAGGTGATCAACGATAGCCTTGGTCATGATGCAGGTGATGATCTGCTAAAAGAGGTATCGCAAAGGCTTCTCGCCTGTGTAAGGGAAGGTGATACCGTAGCCAGACTGGGTGGTGATGAGTTTGCCATTGTCCTGAATGATATTGCTTCGTCGAATGATGTAATACCAATCGCTGAAAAAATTCTAGATGAACTAAGAAAACCCGTCGTCATCAAGCAACATGAGCTGTTTGTGACGTCAAGTATCGGTATTAGCCTTTTTCCCAGGGATGGAAAGGAATGTCAGGAGCTACTAAAAAAGGCCGACGTGGCAATGTATCGGGCCAAGGCCAATGGCAAAGATAATTATCAGCTCTATACAGGAGATGATGAGTCACTTGGCATATCGCGTCTTTCGATGGAAACACAACTTCGTCGTGCATTAGATAGAGATGAGTTTCAGCTATATTTCCAGCCACAAGTCCGCATTCAGGACAATAATATTATTGGCTTTGAAGCCTTATTACGCTGGTTCAACGATGATCTACCAAATGTTTCTCCCTTTCAGTTTATACCCATCCTTGAAGAGACCGGCATGATAAACGAAGTTGGTGACTGGGTGTTGAAGACGGCCTGTATACAGGAAAAAGCCTGGCAGCTAGCAGGTCTTCCAGCAAAGCGTATTGCCGTCAATCTTTCCATTCGCCAATTCAAGTCACAGGGCCTGGTTAAACGAATTGAACAGATACTGAGTAGGTCGGGCCTAGCGCCCCAATACCTGGAACTGGAATTGACCGAAGGTCTACTGGTCGATCAAATCAAAGAGACTTCAAATGTGTTGAATGAATTACATGAGATGGGTGTCAAGCTGTCAATAGATGATTTTGGTACCGGTTATTCGTCTATGAATTATCTCAAACGCCTGCCATTCGATATTTTAAAAATTGATCGTATGTTTGTGCGTGATGTCACCTTTAACCCTGATGATGCGGCCATCGCCTCAGCGATTATCTCTCTGGGACATACTATGGGTATGGAGGTGGTAGCAGAAGGTGTTGAGACTAATGAGCAGTTAGAATATTTACGCGAACAGGGCTGTGATGCCATACAGGGCTATCTGTATAGCCCACCCCTGGCAGCGGAAGCCATTATGGCACTAATTAATGAAGGTGGTGGGCCAAACCTTATTCAGGTTGACCGTGATTAGATAAGCCTGAAAATTGAAACAGGAGAAGACGACAATGGCGCAAGTAAAAATCAAACCCACAACCACTTCACTATCAGAACTTGATATGCCTCTTGAGCGAGATGGATTCTGTCGCAGTGTGATCCGAGAGTTGTCAGGCCTGCTACAGGATGTGGTAGGACTGGAAGAGGCCGAAGGCTTTATTAGTGTTGTGGGTCAGAATATTGGTCATGAAATTAACGACAGTTACAAAAAAGTTCTGAAAGTCGACAAACTGAACCATGAACAAATCTGCCAGGTGCTGGAAGATCTCAAGGCACGTATTCAAGGTGAGTTCTATGTTGTTGAGGCAGATGAAAACCGAATTGTCTTCGGTAATCGGCTATGTCCTTTCGCAGAAAAAGTTGTCGATCGACCCTCCCTGTGCATGATGACCTCCAATGTGTTTGGGACGATTGCAGCAGAGAATGCAGGCTATGCCAAGGTGGAGTTGCAAAAGACCATTGCTCAGGGTGATAGCGGTTGTCAGGTTGTTGTCTATCTGCAGGATACGGCAGAGGCTCAGGCCGCAGAGGGCCGCGAATACTTTCAAACGGGTGATTAAATGAAACCAGAGAATTTTCTGCAATTTGCCGAGAGTATACTTGAGCCGCTATGCCTATTAACGGCACAGGGTGAAATGCTGGCAGCAAACAAAGCAGCCTGTAAATTGATAGGTTTATCCGCCGAGGAAATACAGGGTAGAAATCTTCGCGACCTGTTGCAGGCGGAAGACCAAGAAAAATTCACAAAGGATCTGCGCAACTGGTCCGCTAGTCGGCAACCAGTACCGGCTTCATTCAAGTTGCGCGGAGAGGCTGGAGAGTGTGTTGAATGTCATTGTCATGGTAGTCTGCTGCAACCACGCACAGCGGATAGTCCTGCCCTGATCATGTTACGCAGTACACAGAAGGCAGAGATGACCAATCAGTTTATCACCTTGAGCGAAAAGATTGCTTTACTTGAAAAAGAGGCTGCAAAACGCAAGCGATATGAAAAAGCCTTTGCTGAAAGTAACGAGCAGGTGAGGTTATTGTTGGACTCAGCAGGTGAGGCCATCTATGGCATTGATATGGAAGGAAAGTGTACTTTTGTCAATGCAGCCTGTTTGCACCTCCTGGGCTATGAAGAGAACGAAGAATTGCTGGGAAAGAACATGCACAGCATAATTCATCATAGTTATGCTGATGGCCGTCCTTATCCAATTGATGATTGTCCGATCTATCAGGCACATATAGCTGGTCAACATACCCGTCAGGATAACGAAGTCTTTTATCGTAAGGACGGTACTGCATTTCCTGTTGATTATTTCTCTCACCCAGTAAAAAAGGATAAACAGATTATCGGTTCAGTTATTACCTTTCAGGATATCAGTGACCGCAAGGCCATTGAGGCTGAGCTGGAACGTAGCCAGGAGACCCTGGAACGGGCCCAGGCCATTGCACATGTAGGTAGCTGGGACTGGGATATTGTCGGAGGTGGCCTGTATTGGACCGATGAGATTTATCGCATTTTCGGTTTGGAACCCCAGCAATTTGGTGCAACCTATGAGGCGTTTCTGGAGTCTATTCACCCGGATGATCGAGATGCAGTAACCGAAGCGGTCAGTCAGTCAGTTGCTGATGAAAACATTCCCTATGATATTGTCCATCGTGTAGTCAGGCCGGATGGTTCTGAACGCATAGTGAATGAGCGTGGCAAGGTCTATCGCAGCCCAAAGGGTGCGGCGGTTCGAATGATCGGTACGGTACAGGACATTACCGAAAAGAAAGAGGCCGAAGCCTATAAGAGTATGTTGTTTGATACATCACCAATTGGTCTTGCCTTATGTGATATGCAGGGCAATTTAATTGATATCAATCCAGCCTATGCCAATATCATTGGCCGTGATATCGATGAAACGAAAAAACTGACATATTGGGAAATTACACCGGAAGATTACGCCGAAGAAGAACAGCAGCAACTGGATAGCCTGAATAGTAGCGGACAGTATGGCCCTTATGAAAAAGAATATCTTCACAAGGATGGGCACCGGGTGCCGGTTCGACTCTCAGGCCAGATTGTTGAGTTTAAAGGTGAGCGCTATATCTGGTCCAGTGTGGAAGATATCACGGAAACCAAACAGGCACAGGATGCATTGCAGAAGTTGAATGTGGAACTGGAAGATCGGGTTGAGCTGCGCACAGCCGAATTACAATCAGCAAACACCAGCCTACAGATTTCTCTGGAACAGTTGAAGCAGACTCAGGATCAACTGGTGCAGTCAGAAAAAATGGCATCCCTGGGTGGCCTGGTGGCAGGGGTGGCTCATGAGATAAATACGCCGGTTGGTATGGGTGTGACGGCGATATCTCATCTTGAGATGAAACTGGATAACTATGCCACTCGTTATGAAACGGGTCAGCTGACCCGGAGTGATTTTGAGTCCCTGTTAAAGTCAGCAACAGAGACCAGCCGTATTGTCCATCAAAACCTTAATCGAGCGGCCAACCTGATTCGAAGTTTCAAACAGGTGGCTGTGGATCAGACCAGTAATGAATTGCGTGAATTTAATCTGTCGGAATACCTGGATGAAATTCTGCAAAGTCTTACACCGAAACTTAAAAAAGGTGGTCACCAGGTCAGCATTGATTGTCCAGAGGATATCGTAATCTTTAATCATCCCGGAGCCCTGTCACAGGTGATGACCAATCTCATTATGAATTCACTGATTCACGGTTTTAGTGAACGTGATAATGGCAAGATCAATATTAAGGTCAGTACGCATAAGAGCAGGGGTATTAACCTGGAGTATCGTGATGATGGTAAGGGCCTGGCAAAGGCAAACGTAGCGAAAATATTTGACCCCTTTTTTACCACTGCACGCAATAAAGGCGGCAGTGGACTGGGTATGCATATTGTATTTAATCTGGTGACCCAGACCCTTGGTGGCAGTATTGAATGTGATAGTAAAGAGGGAGAAGGGATTCATTTCAGCATTAAATTACCGGGTCAGGAATTTCAACAGGCCAGTACTGCTGGAGGACTGGCATAGTTAACGTGTCGAACGTTTAAATACACAGAAAAAAGGACATCAATTATGGCGATGGCGCAGCGCAGAAGGGCAAGTGGAGAAAGTAATCTATTATTTAATGGACCAAACTTGTCGGTGGTAGGAAAGACAGAAAATGATGATGTCAAGTCGGTAAAGCGAACATGGAAGGTTCTGATTGTTGATGACGATGATGTGGTGCATCAGGTTACGTCCATGGTATTGAGTGATTATAGCTTCGAAGGGGAACCAGTACAGATTCTAAAGTCATATTCTGGCTTTGAATGTCGCAGGATAATGCAAAACAGTCCGGACATTGCCGTTGTGATTATGGATGTGGTGATGGAAACCGATACTGCCGGACTGGACGCAATAAAGTATATTCGCGAAGAGCTGGGCAACCACAGCGTAAGGATTATTGTCCGTACCGGCCAGCCGGGCCAGTTGCCTGAAAAAATTATTGTGGCTGAATATGATATTAACGGTTACCTGGAGAAGGCTGATTTAACAGCGGCGAAACTATATGACAACCTGGACAGCTCATTGCAGGCATACAAAGAGATCAACAATCTATAATTAACTCTCTGCGATAAAATCAACAATCATATTCGTGATTTTTCGGTTGCGCAGGATACGGCGGTGTCCTAAGTCATTTGTTAGATGCAGTGTGGCGCGCGGCCAGGCATCCGCCAGTTGCTGGCCCAGTGTATAAGGCACATCGTGATCATCCTGATCATGGATTATCAGGGCAGGAATTTGGCTGCCACTCATGTTTTTATCAGCCGACAACCGATCAAAAACATCATCACCAAAACGCTTTTGTACAAAGCCTCTGAAGGCCTTGTTAACTTTTTCGTCAACCTGCATAACTTCGCAGAAGCGATCCACCAGGTATTCTGGAGTTGTTGGAGAACTCAGGCATACTGCCTTCTTTATATCAAGGCCCGCGTGCTTGATGGCGTAAGCCATAACCATGGCTCCGAAAGAGTGAGTAATCACTGCCTCAACCGCTCCTGTCTGTTTAACCACTTCCATTAATGCATCAGTAATACGAAAGATGCTGCTGGTCTTGCCAGGTGTGCGACCATGGCCGGGTGCATCAAAGGCAATGACTTCATAGCCTTGTGCAAGTAACGGCTCAACAAAGCCAGCCAGTTGTGGGCCACGACCACTCCAGCCATGAATCAATAACACTCGTCGATCACTTTCGCCCCATTGATAACAGGCAATCGGTCCATGCTGGTGAGGTATTTGCCAGCTCTTTGCCTGTTCTCGCCAACGCTGTTCACGTTGGGGTTCGGGGTGTTTAGGGGAAGCGAACCAAAGTTTGTACATTCGCCAGCCAGCCCAGCGAGGTGACACCATGGCTTGTAGGCGCAGAGAAAACCTTAGCCAGCGAAGTATTGGTGAAGGTTTGCGACGTTGCTGCCGTTTTTGTTTTGTTTTAGTGGAATTAATGGTTATGGCTCGCTATCGATTTTTTAATTTTTGCTGTGACGCAGTTGCTATCGCAGAATCATCAGATTGTTTTTGTGAAAGTCGAGAAGCCTCATAGGCAACAAGTATACGTTTACGGTTTTCACCCCAGTGGTAGCGACCAAAATGTCCGGTCTTACGCAATACCCTGTGACAGGGAATTAAAAATGCAGCCGGGTTAACAGCTACTGCAGAAGAAACGGCTCGCACTGCATCGGGACGACCTGCCTGCCGGGCCAGTTCAAGATAGGAAACCAGGCTACCATAAGGAATCTTTAGCATGGCCTTCCAGACATTGATCTGAAAATTAGTGCCTTTGACCAACAGGTGCAGGGGTTGGCTGTTGTCTGAATTAATCGCATTGATCAGGGATTCGGCCTTATCACGAATCAAGGCATCGTCTCGTAGCTGCATGGCATTTGGCCAGATCAGACGTAATTCTTCCAACTCACGCTGAATTATATCTTTGGTAATAAATGATATTTTACAGATACCTCGATCGGAGATGGCCATGAACAGACCGCCCAGGGGGCAGGTATGTACGCCATAGGTGATAGTCAGTCCCTCACCGCCTGACCGAAACTGCCCCGGTGTGACAGCCTCCAGGGTAATAAACTGATCATGCAGTCGGCCAGAACCAGAAAGGCCGAGGGCGTGAGAGGTTTCCAGCACATTACTGGATTCACGTAATTTACGTTTTGCGTGCTCGACGGTGAGGTATTCGAGAAACTGCTTTGGGCTGACCCCAGCCCATTTGCGAAATAAGCGCTGAAAATGAAATGGGCTCAGGCCAATATGGCTGGCCACTTCATCCAGTCCCGGCTGTTGTTCAACATGGGACAGGATGTAGTGGATTGCCTTTTCGATACGTGGATAATCTTCAGCCAAACTGTTGAACCCTGATAATCATTTTCACCAATAGTAAACAAGTCAGGCTGATGCGGCCACCCGAATCTTGCTCATTGGGTAACAGTGAGCTGGTAATCGTTTACCGGGAGCTGTTGCCTTAATCTCTTGTTATTTAATTAGAAGTTAAACCCAAACATCAGGCTGGCGGCGCGTTGCTGATGATTTTCTGAGTAGGCCAGATCCAGATAAACAGGTTTGAAGTTAAAACCCAAACCTGCTGAGAATACGCCAACTTCTCTTGGCCCTTTATGCGCGATGGTGTCACGATATCCAAGGCGATATCGCATAAAGCTGTGTTTGATTTCAATTCCTGCAAGAACAAACTGAGCCGCATTGCCACTATAGACACCATCATTGGGTATGAGATCCATGTCAAGGGTGTATATTATGCTACTACTGAGATAGGCCACCCCGGCACGCCATTGGGGTTTGAAGGTGATATGGTCACCGCTGGCAGTGGGGTATTCTCGCTCGATAAGATTTTTTACTGTCAGCCCTGCTTGCCAATTGGGGCTGATCTTTTTGAAAAGTCCAAGATCAAAATTGACCTGCCAGTCATCGTCTTCGGTCCCTTCACTGTCTTCGACGTTGTTATTAATGGTGCGATGAAACTCATAGGTCGTGACCTGCAGCATCTTGGGTGACAAACCTATCGCATAATCTTCACCAAAAAGTTTAATTTGTCGTGACAGGCTCACACCCAGTTCCTTGATATAAACCGCACGGGCTCTGGCACTGGATGTGATACCAGGCGTTGGATCGCGGAGATTGGTACCATCATAGAGATCCGTATTGGCATAATTGGGTGCATTACCCTGGGCGAGGGAGTTCAGTTCTTGTTGATAGGCGCTAAGTGTTGCCTTGTCAGATGCAGGGACATTAAATTGACCGTCACCGACAGCCCGATGAGACAGAAAAAAAGCTCCACCCTGAAATTTTGAGGGTACCGAGATGGCCAGGGAGGCAGAGGCATCCAGTAAGAAGGGATTGTTGGCAATCTTGTCGACCAGGCTTAACAGTGAGCCAATATTGTCTGCTGCGATCTGGGCATTCTGTTGTGATGGATCATTATTAAAGTTGGTGATGCTAGTAGTAATTTCTGCTTGATAATTTCGATCGCGCTGTTCGGCCAGTACCTCCAGAGAGCGGGTACCTCGTACGGATATAGCGGGAAAGGTAAACGATTCATTATCCGCATCCTCTTTATGTTTCTTGTAGGTGGCAAGCATTG
The DNA here is from genome assembly GCA_029881995.1 of Gammaproteobacteria bacterium. Classification (GTDB taxonomy): domain Bacteria; phylum Pseudomonadota; class Gammaproteobacteria; order UBA6429; family Thiohalophilaceae; genus JAHEDB01. Next base: position 39,901 of record JAOULO010000004.1, on the reverse strand, counting down.
CGGGGTTATAAAACACGGCGTTTTCACCTGTAGCAACGGCAACTCCGGCACCACCCATGGCCAGGGAACGAGGCTCGTAGATGCCAAACGGCAGGGCGTGGCTGCTCAAAGGGAAACAGAGGTTAAATATTAAACCAATTATGGCAATGAAGACAGTCTTGTGCCGGTGCATCAGCCTACTCAGGGTGGTATTGTTCAACATATTAAAATCAAATCATACTATATAAATAATATAATTATTTGAACTAATAAGGAAAATTGACACTAAATGGCAAGCTCTTTTCTCACACAGAATAATTCTTAATATGACGTTTATAAATCGCCTGAATCATTTGTAAATTAGTGTGGATTTTAGATATGGAGTACAAGTGGGTCTATCCTTAAGAGTTTACTGTGTTTTATGGGGCATTTTAAATAGATATGTGCTAGATATTATTCAAACATTATAAAGACAAATGGAGATTTTGCATGGCAAAGAATTTGATTTTCTGTTTTGACGGTACAGAAAATGACCCCAATGATGTCAAACCCGAGAAGAAATGGTTTGGGTTGTTTGGTGAAAAAGATAATAGTGTTTCCAATGTATTTAAGCTACACCTGTTTTTTGGGGGCGACCTGGAAAACCAAACTACCTTGGATAAACAACATAGTTTTTATTATTCCGGAGTGGGGACCTATGGCAGCTGGTTAAGGCAAAAACTTAATGCAGCACTTGCACCAGAAAAGATGGACGTACGTAATATCCTGAATCAGGCTGGGGCGGACCTGGCAGCGCATTATAAGAAAGGGGACAAGATCTATGTCTTTGGTTTTAGTCGAGGCGCAGCGCTGGCCCGGCGTTTTGCCTGTCTGGTAAATAAATATGTGCCGGCCATTGGTGAGAAGAGCAAAGTAGTGCGGTTTTTGGGGGTATTTGATACGGTGGCATCCATCGGTGTTCCTAACCTGGAAGATGACCAGAAACCACGTACACAGGTTGTATTTGAAAACATGACTGTGTCTGCCCATGTACAGGAAGCTATACACCTGGTTTCAATCGATGAAAATCGAATTGCCTTTCAACCAACACTTATGAACATGGAAGATCGGGTTACTGAGGTCTGGTTCCCCGGCGCTCACTCAGATGTGGGTGGAGGTTTTGCCAAACGTGGTCTATCTGACTCAGCCTTGCGTTTTATTGTTGATGAAATGCAAAAACGTGAAATTGGTCTAACGATCCTGAGCCCAGAAGATGTTGAGCTGAACAAACTCGTTGTGGACAAGGGCAGGTATACTTTCCGTCTGGAAGATATCGACATTCAGCCCAATCATCTGGACAAACTGCATGTTAAGAAGCGATTCTGGCCGTTTTCCAAACTGACCTTGGATCATCGTAATGTGCGGGTCAATGTTAATGATCAGATGTCCAGTGATACGCCAGTGGTGTTTTGCAAGATGGTTGAACGTGCACAGGAAGATGGTGAATATCGGCCCATGTCAATGCATCACGTAGGACACCATTTATTATATGAAGATGGCAGGACGGAAACGTTTGATGGTCTGGCAATTCATCTATTACCATGAGTGATGGTTAAAAAATCCAGCCTAGCTTGATTGAGGCACTGGGAATAATGGTATCTTGCTGGTAGGTACGGTTACCTACAGAGATTTTTTCTTCTCCTGAGATAAGCATGTGTAGCGCCGCCCATGGATTTAGATATAAAACATCTGAAATGTGCCAGACATAACCTAGACCGGCAGTAAAAACTGTATGGTCAAATTCTTTATTTATATTATCTGATTTATTGGTAATACTTGATTGCCACTTTTCAAACCCAGCTCCATACCATATTCCTTTAAAGTTATTTTTCGGGAAATAATCAAGTATCAGGGCATAGGCAGTGATTTCATGATCCTTGAAGCCGTTTTTAACAAAGCTGGCCGGGACATTGATCTGGGCTGCAACGGCCCGGTATTTTAAGTGATCTACTCCATACCAACCCGACACATAATAACCACCGGTTAGCCAGGGTAGCGCATCCAGTTCCATGCCCATGGAACCAGGAGTTTGTTCTGCTTTAAGGGGAAAGTTATAGATCAGTAATAAACAAATAATGCCAAAGAACTTCATTATGTATTTATTCTAGTGAGTATTGATTTTCAGACTGCTCAGGATGGTATCGACAATATCGTCTTCACTACTTTCATCTTCCAGTAGACAGTTATATGTAACATAGATAAACAGTCGGTCATAACATAGATACCACTCTCGCCAGAATTCCTTATCTATGCTGTAATCAAGTGTGAAGCCTTCAAAGGGGCCCAGTTGTATATCTTCCAGCTCGGCACCGGCATCAATGTGCTCTTCAGCCAGTTCTGCGAGGGTTTCATAATCGACTTCATCTTCAAATTCTTCAGCACTGATTTGCAGAATACCAAAACTGTCATCGTGAAAAATCGATGTACAGTCATCATCCAGTTCGGCCTGCCAGTCATCCGGGATTGTGATTTGCCAAAAATTATCAGTATAGGTTTTCATGGACGTATTTGATTCTATGCAGGATTGGCGAACGATAACACAAATGAATTCAACAAGAACCTGTTTTTATGGTCAGATGCTTAAAACTGATAGCCAATTTCCAGGCCAAGCATAGTCCAGTAATTATCCCCGTCATTGGCAATACCCTCATCCTCCTCCATGCCCAGATAAAAGGCCCCATAATGAATGCCAAGGCGCATGTGTTCGCCAATGCCGGTATTAAAACCAACACGACCCACGACAATTTTATCTACTTGCTTTTGGTCAGAGTCGCCGCCAAGCAGTTCAAAGTGGAAATAGCTGTTGTTGACCAGTTTCTCAGTATCACGATATCCCAGCAGCCAGCGTACCGAGGGTCCTAGTAACCAGTAGCTACCTTCGACATTTATGCGAGTGGGTTCGGTATTTTTATTATAGAGCAGGTTCAGATCCATTTGGCCCAGCTCCAGGGCCAGGCCGAAATTGGTATGCATATTTGGCACAAAGCCACCGCTGAACTTGATACTGTTCAGGCTGCCATGTTCGCCGGTATCGGTATCCAGGCTAGTAAAATTGGCGCCAATATCCCACCAGTAAGAATAATAATCTTCATCATTTTTCAGTGCATCTGCAATCCATTTACCGGCATAGATAAACACTGCGGCGATAACAACAACACCAATCACAACCAGTATGGCTGCTCCGGCATCTCGACTACTACCACCACCAATACGCGGAAGTCGAATATTACCAGCGCGACTAATATTGACGTTCACACTTCCGCTGGTTTTAGCCTTTCGTTCAGGTTTTTTATATTCAGAGTCATCGCGTTTACAATTCGGCCGTTGTTCAGTGTACTTATCACACTCTTCCCTGTAACAGGTCAGTGAACGGACGGGGCAGTCCTTTTCATATACGGACTTAAGGTTAAAATTGGCAGCCAGTTGAATGGGCTTGTCTTCAAGGGTTGCCTTACTATGCAGAAAGTGGTCAATATCCTGCTGACTGGCAGGGATAGTTTCATAACCCTGTTGCCTTATTTGTTTGAGAAAGGCGGCTTTTTGTGAAACATGAATATGAAAAGTTTTTAATGGCCCATCTGGAAGTTGTTTAAGAAAATCCTGTGCGGTATTGAGCTGTTGATATTGCATGGCCATGGCAGGGTTGATAAGCATGAGTAGCAACAGAAGCCACACAACGGGTTGGTAAAGTTTATTTTGTCGCCAGTATGCCATCATGAATGATCACTAGAAGTATTTATAAAGCCCTAATATTACAGAATCAGTATCAAACTCATATTTGTTATATTTCATTTTGACATGACGCATCCATTCAAGCCGAAGAGTTATCGTTGGTTTTATGCCAAGGTCTATACCTGCCCTGTACATAGCCATATCAACGTCCTGAGTCTGTTGGTGTTCATCAGAGTAGCTATATCTACTTGCACCTAGGCCAACAAAAATAGAAGAGTCACTTATTGGCAGGTGGAGCAGCATTGAGCCAGATAGCATCAGAAAAGTTTTATCCTGTGTTTTGTCAGGTGGGCCAGGAAGTTTACTGAATTTAATTTCAGTCAGGCTGCCTTCAAAGGTCATGTAATAGGTGGTTTGTAGGCCGATAAAGCCATGTACTGCCTGGGAGGCCTCAACATCTTTCTCTGTAGTTTGTGAACCACCAATTCCCAGCCCCATATAGCCAATCGGTTTGGCAGAAAGTGTCTGAGGCCAGTGAGAGAGAGAAAGTAACAAACATAAAAATGAAAATTTATGTTTAGAAATGAAAATGGTGGCCTCCCTGTGGCACTTAATTTTAATTTGGTAAAAGTATAGTTTAGTAGTGAGTTTAATCTATCCTGTATTTCCGTTGGCATGCAGCAGCAGGGCTAGCCATGTCCATGTCAGGCCCGTACAATCACACCATCTTATATATATAGTATCTATGCAATGGCGCGATTCGGAGATTTTTTCAGACTTATTTATATCAGTCAGGTACTGATGCGCAATGGGCTGGATGAGCTGATCCTGGCGTCACACCTGTTTCGCCCGGTACGTTTTCTGAAAATTGCTATGCCTTGGACCTGGCTGGCCCGCAAGACCGGGCGGGGAGTGCGGATTCGCCGTACCCTGGAAGATTTGGGGCCGATTTTCGTTAAATTTGGCCAGATTCTGTCCACCCGCCGCGATTTACTGCCCGATGATATTGCCGATGAGCTAGCTAAATTACAGGACCAGGTGCCCCCCTTTGCCGATAAGCTGGCCAGGGAGATCATCACCCGTGCCTATGGACAGTCTCCGGATAAAGTATTTAAACAGTTCGAAGCTACCCCTTTTGCCTCGGCTTCCATCGCCCAGGTGCACGGTGCTGTCCTGCAGGATGGCACCGAGGTCATCGTCAAGGTGCTGCGTCCTGGTATTTTGCCGGTCATTAAGCGGGATATTCGCCTCCTGTATACCATTGCTGAAAAACTCGAAAGCTTCTGGTCGGCTGGCAAACAACTGCGACCAGTGGAAGTGGTGGCCGAATTTGAAAAGACCATCCTCGATGAGCTGGATCTGATGCGTGAGGCGGCCAATGCCTCACAGCTGCGCCGAAACTTTTTAAATTCCGAAGAGCTTTATGTACCCGAGGTCTATTGGCCCTATGCACGTCGTAATGTCTTAGTGATGGAGCGCATCGAAGGGATTCCGATTGGTAACATCGATGAGTTAAAGGCCGCTGGGATCGATCTGGAAAAGTTGGCCGACCGAGGTGTGAATATCTTTTTCACCCAGGTCTACAATCACAGTTTCTTTCACGCCGATATGCATCCGGGCAATATCTTTGTTTCGAAACAGGGCCAATATATTGCCGTGGATTTTGGCATCATGGGTACCCTGACGGCCTCAGACCAGCGTTATCTTGCCGAAAACTTCCTGGCCTTTTTCAATCGTGACTATCGCCGTGTGGCACAACTACATATCGATTCAGGCTGGGTGGATAAGAACACTCCGGTAGGTGAGTTTGAGGCGGCCATTCGTACCGTATGTGAACCGATTTTTGATAAACCCCTCAAAGAGATTTCCTTCGGTCACTTGTTGATAAGGCTGTTTGAAACCGGGCGTCGTTTTAATATGGAAGTACAGCCACAACTGGTGTTACTGGAAAAGACCCTGTTAAACATCGAAGGTCTGGGCCGACAGCTCAATCCGGATCTGGATCTCTGGAAGTCTGCCAAGCCGTTTTTGCAACGCTGGGTAGCCGAACAGGTTGGGCCACGCGCCGTGCTGCGTCATTTAAAGGAAAACATTCCGCTATGGGCAGAGCGTCTACCACAAATGCCCAATATGTTGTTCGATGTATTAGAACAGGCCAAACAGGGTAACCTGCAGATGGAGCTGGACTCAAAACAAATGGATGATCTGCGCCGGGAAATTCATCGCACCAGCCGAAGAAACTTTGCCGCCATTACCGGCGCCGGTTTTATTATTTCCGCCGCAGTTATTTATGCACTGGATGGCTACGCCAAATCCATGCTGGGTGATTTCCCGGTGGTCTCCTGGATGATGGGAGGCCTGGGTGTGGCGATTTTATTTGCTGCCTGGCCGAGAGAGCCAGATTAAAGCTTATCGATCAAAGTTATTTCTAGAAGCTGTAAATCTTTACAGATAATAAAGGAGAGACAGGGATGATTGACCATATCGGAATTAACGTCAGTGATTATGATAAGAGCGTAAATTTCTATCAACAAGCACTGGAACCCCTCGGTTATACCATGTTAATGGAAATACAGGGCTGGACTGGATTTGGGGCACAGGCACCAAAATTCTGGTTAACTAAGGCCGAGCCGGTAACGACAGAAATCCATATCGCCTTTCAAAGTCCCGATCGTGCCAGTGTAGATGCCTTTTACCGGGCAGCGATAGAGGCGGGTGGTGCCGATAATGGCGCACCAGGTATTCGCGATATCTATCACCCAAACTATTACGGTGCCTTCGTGATCGACCCCGATGGCAATAACATCGAAGCCGTTTGTCACAAACCTGAATAAAATCGTCAGACTTTATCAAGTCGATAATAAATATTCATAACCTGTCAATTGTTGTAGTATGAATAAATGCTACACTTTAAGTGGATAATTTTTCACCACTTAATAATCTTTTGGAGATAGCAAAATGGCTGAGGGAAATAAGACCATCGCTGATCTGTCACTTTCCATTGATCGGGATGTATTTCTTCGTAATCTGTTGCGTGAACTATCCGGCACCCTTGAAGATGTCGTAGGGCTGGATGAGGCCGCGGGTTTCGTCAGTATTGTGGGTCAGCACATTGGCGAATGGATGGATCGTGAATATCGCGCTGCCATCGGTACACCACAGCTGAATTTGCAACAGGTCTCTGATGTACTGGTTGACCTCAAAAAACGTATTCAGGGTGGCTTTGGTATTGAGTCGATGGATCAGGAAAAGATTGTTCTTGCCAATACGGCCTGTCCCTTTGGTGACGCAGTGCAGGGTCGGCCATCCCTTTGTATGATGACTTCCAATGTCTTTGGTACAGTGACGGCAGAAAACATGGGTTATGCAAGGGTGTGTTTAAATAAAACCATTGCCAATGGTGACGGAGCTTGTATGGTCACCATCTATCTTAATCAGGATAACTTGGAAGATCCTGACTCAGGTCGAGAGTATTTTAAATCGTGATGTCACATGCATGCCGATGAATTTCTGCAACTTGCCGATGCACTGCCAGAAGCGCTGATCCTGTTAAGTACTGATGGTGAGATCCTGGCGGCCAATAAAAAGGCTTCACAGTTTTTACAAAGTGATCGTAATGATGTCATTGGACAAAACCTGCAGACCTTTTCCAACTCACCCCCTGAAAAACTCAATGCCGCCTTACGCGCATGGAGTCGCAGCCGAAGCGCTATACCGGCTGCCCTTAATTGGAAGACCGATGATAAACAGGGTTGGCGCTGTCAGGGTTTTTTACTAACACCCAAAACAAAAACTTCCCGGGCACAACTGGTATTACGCTGTATTCCCGGTAAACAGACTGCCAGCGAATTCATTGCGCTTAACCACGAGCTGGAACGGCAGAAAAAAACCCTGCGCAAGTTACTGGAGAGTCGTGAACAATGGGAAAAGGAGCATGAGCTTGCCCTGGTTACACTGGAAAGTATCGGTGATGCGGTGATCACCACAGACAGCCAGGCCAGGGTGAAATACCTTAACCCTATTGCTGAGTCACTGACCGGCTGGAAATCAGAAGAAGCCTGTAACAAACCCATAACCGAAGTCTTCAAGATCATCAATGAACTTACCCGTGAATTGGCCGTGGAACCTGTGTCACGGTGTCTGGCCGAAGGAAAGATTGTTGGTCTTGCTAATCATACGGTATTAATTTCAAAGTTTGGTAAGGAATATGTGATTGAGGATTCCGCCGCACCCATTCGTGACAGAAAAGGTGTGGTGCATGGTGTAGTGCTGGTGTTTCGGGATGTAACCAATGACCGGATGGCGCGTCGACAACTGGAATACCTTGCCCAGCATGACACCTTGACGGGTTTGAACAATCGACACTATTTTGAACACCAGCTGGAACATGTGGTGCAACTGGTGACCCGTGATAAGTCCACTTGTGCCCTGTTTTATATCGATCTGGATCAGTTCAAGATCATCAATGATACCGCCGGCCATGCCGCTGGGGATAGTCTGTTAACCGAGGTTGCTCACTTGTTTGCCGGTCGCCTGCGTAAGGGAGATATCCTGGCGCGTCTTGGCGGTGATGAGTTTGGAGTGTTACTGGAACACGTGCCACTGGATATGGTGGACAATGTGGCGCGCTCCTATATCAGTGCATTGGAGGGCCTGCATTTTAACTGGGACGGAAAGCAGTACGATATCACCCCCAGTCTTGGCATTTCGATTATTGATCAACATACAAAGTCGGCCGCTGAGGCCCTGCGTGAAGCTGATATCGCCTGTTATATTGCAAAGCGGGATGGCCGCAATCGTTATCACCTTTATGAGTCAAATGATGAAGCCGGTCTCGATACCCTGGGTGAAATGGGTCTGGTCAACGATATACGAAATGCACTGGTCAGTAATAATTTTGAGCTGTACCAGCAACCCATTGTGGAAACTGGTTCGGGTAAGGTTGTAATTAATGAAATTCTCCTACGCCTATATTCACACGAACAGGACGTCATCTCACCGGCCAGCTTTATTCCAGTTGCGGAGCGTTATGGCATCATGCCCATGGTCGATCAGTGGGTGGTAAGCCATGCCCTGACCAGCTTGAAAGAACAACTGGCCGAGGGTGATCAAACCATAATGTCTATCAATCTGTCCGGTGCCTCGTTTGGTGACAGTGAGTTACTGGATATTTTTAAAACCCGTATCGGTGAACGGCCTGAGATAGCCAAATACATAATGCTCGAGGTGACCGAGACGGCTGCTGTGCGGCATATAGAAAAGGCCATCGACTTTATGCATGAGCTTTGTGGGCTTGGGATCTGTTTTGCACTGGATGATTTTGGTACCGGCTTCAGCTCCTTCGCCTATCTAAAACACCTGCCAGTTGAAGTGATCAAGATCGACGGGACCTTTGTCCGGGATATGATGAATGATCCAGTGGATCAAGCCATGGTACGTTCGATTAATCACATCGCCCATTCCCTGGACAAAAAGACCATTGCCGAGTTTGTGGAGAATGAGGAGATTCTCAATTTCCTGGGTGATATTGGGGTGGACATGGTGCAGGGTTACCATATTGGTTATCCCGCACCTATTAAGTGAAAAAACTTATGCCGCCGGGCGTTGTAGTGGTCGTTCGACTTCGTCACGTTTCGCCTTGCCCGCCAGTATCTCTATCAGGCTCAGTGCAAAATCCATGGCTGTGCCGGGTCCACGGGAAGTTATGATATTGCCATCGATGACCACGGCCTGTTCTTTGTAATCAATACCCTCAAGATCCTCTTCCGGTATGGCACCAGGAAAGCTGGTCGCCTGTTTGCCTCTTAACAGACCGGCACGTGCTAGAACCTTGGGGGCGGCGCAAATGGCAGCGATCTTTTTATTGTCCTGATTCATTTTCTGCAGCAAATCATGAATACGTTGATCGTTGTTCAGGTGGTCGGCACCGGGCAGTCCGCCGGGTAGCACCAGCATATCGAAAGAATCTTTAAGGGCGTGATCAAGTGTGGTGCTGGGGAGCAGGACCATGCCGCGACTGGCAGTGACCGCCTGATCGTCCAGGCCAGCGGTGACCACATTGAAACCGGCACGGGTCAGCAGATCGGTAATGGTAATGGCCTCTAGTTCTTCGCAGCCCTGGGCAAGGGGGACAAGGATGTTTGTTGCCATGCCAGCCTCCGTTCAGATCGGTATTGAATCAGTTGTGAGATGGGCACCAATTTTACCCCCTTTTCTGCCAGCTGGGGCAGCTCGGCTTCGAGTACATCCAGGGTTTCGGGATGGGGATGGCCAATGGCCAGGGCGCTGCCGTGGCGTTGAGCGATCCAGATCAGGCGTTGAAACTGTTTTTTGATGGCGGCCCTGTCGATGACATGATCCAGAAAAATATCCCGTCCAGTATTTAACACACCATTCAGATTGGCATGCATAAGTGCCTGGCTGTTATGAGTGGTTCGACTGTCGACAAAAAAAAGATTGTGGCGTTTGGCGATCTGCTGCATCAACCAGTCCATGGCGCGATGGTTACTGGTGAGCAGACTGCCCATGTGGTTGTTAAAGCCCATGGCATGGGGAATGGCCTGCAGGTTTTCCATAACAGTTTTTTCAAATGCCTCACGGTCCATGCCCTGGTAGAGCCCGCCGGGGCCGAGTGTTTTACCACTGATGGCTTCCATAGGCAGGTGCACCATGATGTCCTTGTTGAGTAGCCAGGCCTGCTTGGCCAGCTGTCTGGCAAAAGGGGTATGTGGCAAAAAGGAACAGGTTAAAGGATGCGGGCTTTGTACAGTGCGGCGGCTGGTCTGGTAACGGTAACCGAGGTCGTCGATGATAATACTGATGGGGGTGAGTGATTTTATTTGGGGGGGAGGGGGGCTATCGGCCCAGAGTGGGGCGCAGAAGAACAGGCTTAAGCATAACCATCGTCGTCGCATCGATTGCCTTTTTTATTGTTATGATGCAAAACAGCCGATCATTTCTGATCGGCTGCCATAATCTTGCACGACTGTTTAGGAAATGTACAGGTTTATTTTTTTCTTGAGTTAAGCAGTCGCATGCCTTTTAACATGTTAAGTGCTTCGTACAGGGCATAGTCCTGCTTGGCCATGCTAATACGATCTTCCTTGGTCTGTTTGGCGCCTTTCTTTTTCTTTTTGTTCTTCTTGTCGTTACTGAGGTGTTTGCTGAGATTGGCTTCCTTGACCCGGTCAATACCAGTGGTGTCCTTATTTTCAGTAATACGCAGGTTGTCCAATAGAATATCAGGTTCAATACCCTCGGCCTGGATGGAGCGACCTGACGGTGTGTAGTAACGGGCGGTCGTTAATTTAATCGCGGTACTGTTACCCAGTGGCACAACAGACTGTACGGAACCTTTACCAAAGGTCTTTTCACCCATGATGATGGCACGCTTATGATCCTGTAAGGCACCGGCAACAATTTCAGAGGCCGAGGCAGAGCCAGCATTAACCAGTACGACAATGGGAATACCGTTGGTGTAATCAACGGGGGTGGCCTTGTGTTTAAGCTCATTACTGTCACCGCGGCCTTTTACACTTACAATATTACCCTTGGTGATAAAGGTATCGGAGACGGAAACGGCTGAATCCAATAGACCGCCTGGGTTGTTTCGCAGATCCAGCACCAGGCCATGGAGTTTGCCCTTGTTCTCTTTTTTGATCTTTTTGATGGCCTTACGCAGATCCTTGGTGGTGCGCTCCTGGAACTGGGAGATACGTACATAACCGTAGCCGGTATCGAGGGTACGCTGACGGACACTCTTGACCCGAATCTTGTCGCGAGTCACGGCAATCTTCATGGGTTTGTCAGCACCTTCACGCACGACCAGCAGATCGATACTGGTACCGGGCTTGCCGCGCATGATCTTGACGGCTTCATCCAGGCTCATGCCTTTGACCGGTGTTTCATCGAGACGAATAATTAGATCACCGGCTTTGATGCCAGCCTTGTCGGCCGGGGTGTCATCAATGGGCGAGATGACTTTGACAAAACCGTCTTCCATGCCGACCACAATACCCAGGCCGCCGAATTCACCCGAGGTACCGACACGCAATTCTTTATAAGAGGAAACATCGAGATAGGTGGAGTGGGGGTCCAGGCCGGTCAGCATGCCGCGAATGGCATTTTCCAGCAGGGACTTGTCGGGAATGTCCTCGACATAGTTCTCCTTAATCTTGCCAAACACCTCGCTCAGGGTGCGAATGTCTTCTAGGGGTATAGTGCGGGAGTCATTTCGCTTGGCAAAGACGCTGCCACCGACGGTGAGGACGATGCCAAGCACCAGTCCGGTAAAAACTAATATTGCCTTGCGGGTAAATGAATTCATGCGCGTAGTCCTGAAAAAATAGAATCTAGTTATTTATATTGTTATAAGTCAGTGATATTACAGTATAAGTTCCTTACTAACACCCTTTTTTAGTTGGGGCTTAGCTAACTTAACTGCGGCGTTGTTTGCGACACCAGTTAACCGGGTTACGGGGTTTGCCCTTGTGGCGAATTTCAAAGTACAGACCAGTATCAGCATGGCCAGCACTATTACCAACACTGGCGATGGCTTCGCCTGCCTCGACCCAGTCACCGGTTTCCTTGAGCAGGCTCTGGTTATGGCCATACAGGCTCATGTAACCATGACCGTGATCAATAATTAATAGTAGACCATATCCTCGTAACCAGTCGGCATAGGCCACCCTGCCGTGGGAAATGGCGTGTACGTCCTTGCCTTTGCTAGTCCGGATCATGACACCGTTCCAGGTGGCCTTGCTGGTACCGCGTCGAGAACCAAACAAACGCTGGATTCGCCCTGCCGTGGGCCAGGTCAGCTTGCCTCTGAGTTTGGCAAAGGCCTGGTTCTGTTGTTTCAGTCCTGTGATCTCGGGCATGACCCGTTCAATACCCGATAACAGTTTCTGTAATTGTTTTTCGTCTTCTAGCATGCGGTTAAGCGTGCTGGTTTTGCCCTGTAACTGCTGGTTTAGGCTGGCGACCATCTGGCTGCGTTGCTGGGAGTCCTGTTCCAGTTGGTGTTTTTTCTTCTGGCTGTATTTACGCAAATCGGCCAGACGCAGTTTTTCCTGTTCGATATCACGCTTGTTCTGTTCAAAGCGACCAATGGCAGTGGTGGCGGTCTTGATGAGCGCACTGCGTTGCTGGTGAAAATAATCGTAATACTTGAGGGTCCTGCCTACGGCAGCCGGCTCGTCCTGGCTCAGGATGAGCTTAATGTAAGCCTGTTGACCCATGATATAGGAGGTACGAACCTGTTTGGCCAGTAACTCACGTTGTACGGCGAGTTCTTTTTTATAGCGTTTACGATCATGGTAGAGCTGGCCCAGTCGGCGGTCCTGTTGTCCCAGTCGAAAGTGGATGTACTTCAGCTCTTTAACGTGTTTACTGATACGAAGGTCAATATCCCGAAGCTTGCTACGCTCCTGGTCATATCGGTTGCGGGTCTGGTTGACTGCCTGGCGCAGGAGATCAATGCGATGGCGTAGTTGTTTCAGTTCCTGGTTTGTTTTTGTGACCTCTTCATCGGCGTGTATAACTGCTGGGAAAAACAGGACCGAGAAGAGGCTGGAGATAAGAAGTGTTGCTATCAGGCCTTTTGGTAGGTGGTCAACAAATGACCTGGCCTGATAGTATTTTTGCATGGTTTCAGGCCTGTTGGGCAAGCTGCCCGTCATCCGTTTCAAACAGACAGCGGCCTGTCATCTCATGGGGCTGATCCAGGCCCATCAGGAAGAGCATGGTAGGCGCGATATCGGACAGGGCGCCATGGTTGGACTTAAAGCTGAGTGGGCGCTCACCTACATAAATCAGTGGAACCGGGTTGGTGGTATGGGCCGTATGGGGCTGACGGGTTTCAGGATTTTTCATCAATTCCGCGTTACCGTGATCTGCTGTGATCAGCAGTTCACCTCCAATGTCTTTGACTGCATCGATGACCCTGACGAGACACTTGTCCAGGGCCTCAATGGCCTCTACCGTGGCATCAAAATTACCGGAGTGGCCAACCATGTCCGGGTTAGCATAGTTGCAGATGATGGTGTCGTACTTTTTCGACTCAATCGCTTCGACCAGTTTATCGGTCAACAGGGGTGCATTCATGGCCGGTTGCAGATCATAGGTGGCCACATTGGGGGAATCCACCAGGATGCGGTCTTCAAACTCAAATGGCTCTTCCCGCCCACCATTAAAAAAGAAAGTAACATGGGCGTATTTCTCTGTTTCGGCGATTCGCAGTTGATGCATACCCAGGCTGGAGATGTATTCGCCAAAGACGTTACTTAAACGGTCGGGTGGGTAGGCCACAGGGGCATCAAAATCGGCCTTGTATTCGGTAAGACTGGCAAAAGTAGCCAGTTTGGGTGTCAGTCCACGATCAAACTCTGCAAAATCGGGTTCGATAAATGGCCGGGTAATCTGGCGTGCACGATCGGATCGATAGTTCATGAAGATCATCACATCACCATCTTCGATTTTGACCGGTGAGCAACCTTCGGGGACGATACTGGTAGCTTTGACAAATTCGTCGGTCTCATCCCGCTCATAAGCCATTGCAAGGGCGGTGAGGGGGTCGACTGCCTGATATTCGGCGATACCGTGAGTGATCAGGTCATAGGCCTCTTTGATACGGGGCCAGCGGTGGTCACGATCCATGGCGTAGTATCGACCAATAATCGAGGCGATGCGCCCGTTGCCAAGCTCGGTGAATTTGTTCTGCATTAATTCAAGTGAGGCCTCGGCACTTTTGGGGGCAGTGTCCCTTCCATCCAGGAAGGCGTGCACATAGACCTGGGTGGCACCCTGCTTTATGGCCAGCTCGGCCATGGCATGGATGTGTTCTTCATGGCTGTGTACACCGCCAGGTGAGAGCAACCCCAGTATATGCACGGCCTTGTGGCTTTGGTGTGCCTTCTCAACGGCATCCACCAGGGTCTGGTTAGTAAAAAACGAACCGGTTTTGATGGAGCGACTGACCCGGGTGTACTCCTGATAGACCACCCTACCGGCCCCCAGATTGAGGTGTCCCACTTCAGAATTGCCCATTTGATCGGCTGGCAGGCCGACTTCGGCACCAGAGCCTCTGACCAGGGTATGTGGATAACTGTCCCACAACTGGTCCCAGCAGGGCTTATTGGCCGCCATGATGGCGTTATCGTTACGGCTTTCAGAATAGCCCCAGCCATCCAGGATAATCAGGACGGTGGGTGAATGATTTGCTGACATCTTGCTTTTTGTCGTCTCGCTAGGGTTAAAACTTAGACAGATTCTAACTTAATGGGGCTAAATTAGCCATCCAAGTATATAATATTACTGCAGTTTTTTTTATTTAACCACAAAATGATTTTAAGTAGCATTAATCACTATTTTATTGGCCATTATCATGGTTAAATAGTAGATTATTGTATAATGTTTTATTAATAAAGGCACTTACCTTCGGGGAGATTTAGGTGGTTTGCAGGATATTCAGCCACTTATCATAGAGTATAAAAATGGGTGATTTTATGAATTTGATAGAGAGCACAGCTTCAGATTTAATGTCACGCGATGAGGATATCGATCGCGCATCGCGTTCCCTTAAAGCGATGTCACATCCCTTACGACTGAAGATCCTTTGCACCCTGGGCGGTGAAGAGGTCAGCGTACAGGATATCGTGGAAAATGTGGGTACTTCGCAAAGTAATATTTCCCAGCATTTGGCGATTTTACGCGATAAAGGCATTTTGGCCTCTCGCAAAGACGCTAACCGGGTGTATTATCGTGTTGGTGATGCGCGTACCTTACGCCTGATTGGCATGATGCGTGAGGTTTTCTGTAACACTGAATTCTAATAAACGGTTAGTTTTAACCATTTAGCAGTTAAATGTGGGATAACTATGGTTGTCCCTTTTTATTGATTAAAACTTTTTAATTTTAGCGGTATTTCCAGATGGAACAATTTGTCGAATTTGTTACCAATCATATTATTTTAGCTGGGGCCTTTGTCGCCCTGTCTACATTGTTATTCATCGATCTATTTGGCGCAAAACTGAAAGGCTACCCTGCGGTGGGCCCTAGTGAAGCTACTCATCTTATCAATCGTGAAGATGCGGTAATTCTGGATATACGGGAAGGTAACGAATTTCTTAGTGGTCACATTGTTAACTCGATCCACATTCCTCTGGGTAATCTGCAGGATCGCCAGGGTGAACTTGAGAAATTCAAAAACAAACCCATTATTGCGGTGTGCCGTTCCGGCCAGCGCTCCGGTACAGCCTGCGCCCGCTTGAAAAAGGCTGGTTTTGAAAATATATATAACCTCAAGGGTGGCATTATGGCCTGGCAGCACGCCAGCCTGCCCCTCGATAAAAGCTAATAAACTAAATCTTTAATTTTTGCCAGGAACTTGATGATGCCGAAAGTGGTAATGTATCTCAGCCCTTATTGTCCCTATTGTTCACGTGCCGCCATGTTGTTGAAACGCAAGGGCGTGGATTTCACAGAACTCAGGATCGACACCGATCCTTCACTACGCCAGGAAATGGAGCAACGTAGTCAACGTACCAGCGTGCCACAGATATTCATCGATGATTTTCATGTCGGCGGGTGTGATGATCTTTATGCCCTGGAAGCCGAGGGTAAGCTAGACGGGCACCTGGCACTCGACTCATCGGTGTAAATGTCCAGTTCGATCCATATAGTCTGCCCCCATTGTGGAGGTATTAACCGACTGCCAGCCGACAAGCTGGCCAGTGGTGGCAAGTGCGGCAAGTGCAAACAGGCACTGTTCAGCGGTGAGCCACTCAACCTGAACCAGGAAATCTTCAGTCGCCATATCAGTCGCAACGATATTCCTGTATTGGTGGATTTCTGGGCACCCTGGTGTGGTCCCTGCAAAATGATGGCACCGGTTTTTAGCCAGGCGGCAGCGCAGCTGGAACCAAAGATGCGTCTGGCCAAGATCGATACTGAACAACAGCAGAACCTGGCAGCACAATACAATATCCGCAGCATTCCCACCCTGGCCATTTTTAAACAGGGTCAGGAAGTGGCTCGCATGGCAGGCGCGATGGATTTGAATAATCTGCTTAATTGGGCACGGCAACATATCTAATCGGGTTTTCTATGGGGCTTTTTGCTACCATAACCGCCAGAACAATCTAGTCTTTACTATTATTTAACGGAAGCAAGTTATGAGTGATGAACAGGCAACGGCTGCAGAACAGCCTCAACAGCAATTCGAGATCCAGAAAATTTATATAAAGGATATGTCCTTTGAGGCACCAAATACCCCCGGTGCCTTTACCCAGGAATGGCAACCCAACGTCAACATCCAGCTAAATACTGAAGCCAAGAGCATTGGTGAAACACAGTTCGAAATAGTGCTTTCTGTGACTGTCACGGCGGAAAATCAGGGCAAAACTGCCTTTCTGGTCGAAGTACAGCAGGCGGGAATATTTGCACTGGGAGGTTTTGAGGAGGATCACCTCAAAAGTATGTTGGGGAGCTTCTGCCCTGATATTCTGTTCCCCTATGCACGTGAAGCGGTATCCGATCTGGTCGCTCGGGGTGGTTTCCCTCAACTAATCCTTGCGCCAGTGAATTTTGAGGCCTTGTATCAGGAGCACATGAACCAGCAGGCAGCCCAGGTAGCGACTGAAACCGCTACCACACACTAGGAGCACGACTTAACGGCCTATGCGCGATATCTCAAATAAAACGGTAGCAGTTATCGGCGCCGGCTCCTGGGGTACCGCATTGGCCATTTTACTGGCCAGAAATCATTCCTTTGTCCATTTGTGGGCCCATCGTCAGGCCCATGCTGATAATATTAATTCTGAGCATTGTAATTCACGTTATTTGCCGGAAATTTCGATACCGGATAACCTAAAAGCCACAGCGGATATGAAAACCGCCATGACCGATATTGATCTGGTCCTGGTGGTGGTTCCCAGCCATGCCTTCCGTGACACCCTCAAACTGATTAAACCCTACATGGATGGGCACACCCATCTGGCCTGGGCCTGCAAGGGGCTGGAACCGGAGACCAATAAACTCCTGCATGAGATCTGTCAGGAAGAGATGGGGCCTACGATCATGCCCGTGGTGGTGACGGGTCCAACCTTTGCCGCCGAGGTCGCCAAAGGTCTGCCTTCTGCAGTGACCGTGGCCTGCCCGGATGAACAGTATGCCGAACAGGTGGCCCGCATGTTACACAACGATCTGTTTCGGGCCTATCTCAGCACCGACATAGCGGGCGCCGAGATCGGTGGTGCGATCAAAAATGTCATCGCTATTGCTGCTGGGATCGCCGATGGCCTGGGTTATGGTGCCAATACGCGTGCTGCTTTGATAACCCGTGCCCTGGCCGAGATCGTTCGCTTTGGCGTTGTTATGGGTGGTCAGCAGGAGACCTTCATGGGGCTGGCCGGCCTGGGTGACCTTATTCTTACCGCTACCGATAACCAGTCCCGCAACCGCAGGTTGGGTCTTTTGCTTGCCCAGGGTAAGTCACAACAGGAAGCCACCAAAGAGATCGGCCAGGTTACGGAAGGTCTGCATACCGCAAAAGAAATTTATACTCTCGCCAAACAGAAGGGGGTGGACATGCCGATTACCGAGCAGGTCTATCGAGTACTGTATGAAGGCTTGTCACCCAATGATAGTGTCCAGGCACTCTTGTCTCGTGATCTGAAACCCGAACAGGGCTAACTACATTTTCGATCCTGTGAAACCGGTTTGACGCCAGGCCTCATACAGCACAATGGCGGCTGTGTTGGACAGGTTCAGGCTACGGCTTTGCGCCAGCATGGGCAGGCGCAGCACCTGCTCACCCAGAGATTCACGCACCGAGACTGGTAGGCCACGGGTCTCGGGTCCAAATAGAAAGGCATCCCCTGCCTGAAATGTCTCATCATAAAAATTTTTCTGACCATGGGTGGAAAGGGCAAATATCCTTGGCGGATTAACCTTGGCCATAAAACCCTCGAGATCAGGGTGCTGCTGGACATGGGCATATTCGTGATAGTCCAGACCGGCCCGCTTCAGGCGGGTGTCGTCCAGCTCAAAGCCCAGAGGCTCGATAAGGTGCAGTTGCATCCCCGTATTGGCACAAAGGCGGATGATATTACCAGTATTTGGAGGGATTTCTGGTTCAAATAGGACGATATGAAACATGGCTGGCTATCAAGGTTGAGGTAAATGAACCGATAGATAATGTGATTCACTCATGGCCAGGGGGACATGAGGTCTTTAATTTCCATAACTAAAAGGACCATCATGGCTGCTGATATTTCACAATATGTCTATCCAAAGGCCTCAGGCAAATGCCTGACGGCACTACAGATGCTCTCAGAAAAAGATACCGACATCAATACGTTGGAAAAGGCCATTTCTGGCGATGATCTTCTGTCCCATGCCATTATCAAATACAGCAACTCACCGGTACACCACCGAGCTGTGGATATCGAAGAGGTGTCGCCGGCCATCAACCTGCTGGGCCTGAAGAACATTTACAACGTACTGGTCATGGCCGTACTCAAAGAGTATGTCACCGATAACATGACAGGTAGTCGGATACTACAGCATAGCGCCACTATCGCCGCCCTCACCAGCCTGATTGGAGCGCACTACAACAAACAATTACAACATGAGGTCGAGTTACTGGGTATTTTGCATGACCTCCCCTCTCTCGTACTGTGTTACAACCACAAGGCAGAATATCGTTCATTGATGAAAGAGGTTACCAGTGCTGGCCAGCCACTGGAAAAAATGGAACAGGACATATTTGGTGTTAACCGAACTCAACTGATCAAGTCTGCCGTTAGCGATCTACACGTTCCAGCAAACCTGGTTCAATGTATTAATAGCTACCACAGCATAAGTCGCCCCGATGAGGTGCTGGAAGACGATCATCTTGCGATTCTGGCTCTGGCTCACCATATGGAAGCGAGTGTGGCTAACCAAAACTTACGCCTTTACGATAGTGTGCCAGGTGAAAAGGATGCGCTTCTGAAAAAACTGGCCATTTCCGATACCAAGTACAGCGAATTGATCAATGCCAGCCGAGACGTAATCAGCGAGCATATTTCCCTGGTCGCCTGATAATTAGCCTGCTTTTTTATCACTGATGTGGGTGGATTTGGTACACTTGCGCCCATGAAAAATACCGACTTAAGCCCAGATCAACAGGCCATGCTTCACACCGAGTTTTGTGGCATGGACTTCCAGTCCCCCATCGTTTTACTGTCCGGCTGTGTCGGCTTCGGTGAGGAATATACTCGCGTAAATGGTTTCTCAAATCGGGATGTGGGTGCGGTCTGCCTGAAAGGAACTACCCTGGAACCACGGTTGGGAAATAAACCTCATCGGGTTTATGAGACACCAATGGGCATGCTCAATGCCATTGGCCTGCAGAACCCAGGTTCAAACCATGTGGTGAATGATATTCTGCCCAAGCTGGATTTCAGCGAGACCCGATTTATCGCCAACCTGTCCGGCTCCACAGTGGAAGACTATGCCGAGGTAGCGCGAATCTTTAATGACTCACCCATTGATGCCATGGAGATCAATATTTCCTGTCCTAATGTGAAAGAGGGTGGGGTGGCCTTTGGCAATGATCCAGATATGTCGGCGAGAGTGGTTGAAGCCTGTCGTAAACAGACCGAAAAACCGCTCATTACCAAACTCTCACCCAACCAAACCGATATTGCTGAAAATGCCCGCCGTTGTATCGAGGCCGGCACAGATGGTTTTGCGGTGATCAACACCCTGATGGGCATGGCCATTGATATTGAAGAACGGGTGCCGGTGATCGGCAACAACCAGGGTGGCCTGTCCGGTCCGGCCATCAAGCCGATTGCCTTGTTGAAGGTGCACCAGGTGTACCAGGTGTGTCGGGAACACGGTATTCCCATTATCGGCCAGGGTGGTATTACGAGCGCTGATGATGCGATTGAGTTTCTGATTGCCGGGGCGAGTGCGGTGGGAGTGGGAACGGCATTATTTTACGATCCCCTGGTTTGCCCAAAGATTAACGAAGGTATTGTTGATTATATGGTGCGGCACGAAATCGCGAACGTGGCCCAGTTGACCGGTTCGCTGCGTCTTAACGGCTAAGAAGATCAGGCGTAGTAGTCGATTCCGACCTTATGCTTGTTGTCTTCATTCTCGTCTTTTTGACGACGGCCAGCGGACTGACGACGACTACGATTTTCACGGGTATCAAGGATAACCGTCTGGCTTAGCTGGCGACGATCTTCCTGGCGGCGGTCTTCGGTTTTACCAAATACCATTTCCCGTTTATCGTCTTCCCCAAAACTATACAGGTCTTTGACCATACGCTGAACCTGCTCGGGTTTGATGTCAGTGAAATCAAGGCTTGTGTAAAGGCGCGCTTTTTTCATAATTATAACCTGTTGATTATGCAGCTTATTATTAAAATTTAAGCCGTATTATACCGAAAATCACAGGCAAAAACCACACAAATTGTACATTATTTAACCAGTTGCTCTAAGATATAACGGTCAGGCGAGGGTTGAAAAATGAGAAATGTGCTGAGAGGGGATTGTTGGCAAAACCCACCCTTCGGGCCTGAGTGGCCCGAAGCGGAACAGGGTGTGAACTGATTAGAACAGTGATACGAGTAAAGCGACAATCAGCAGCACAATGGCCAGACTTTGGAAGCCTACCCGAGCAGTCATAAACTGGTGGCTATGTTTGGCATCAAATGCACCACCATGGGCCATGGAACCGACACCCCAGCCAAGCGCAACGACGGTGGCAACCAGGGCAAAAATAATCAATGTGGTCAGAGTAGTCATATCTATCCCTCCTTTGTCTGCTTTCACCCTAGGCAAGCTGGGCAAAGTTTGCATTGATGGCGATCAAGCAAATAGGGAATAGTTAGTCGTGTTCTGGCCAGGCACTAGCGTCAATGGTCTCCTGATAGGCATGCCAGGTGGCATGTCCGATGAGGGGCATCAGAAACAACAGGCCAATAAATGCGGTGGCAAAACCGATCAACAGGCTGGTGAAGATGATGCTTGCCCAAAACAGCATGACCTTTTTGTTATGCAGTACGGCATTAACACTGGTCACGATGGCAGTGACCATGTCGACCTTCTTATCCATGATCATAGGCAGAGAGAAGGCGGCAGCGCAAAAAATAATGGCTGAAAATATGGCGCCAACAGCAGTGCCGATGCCGAGGAAGGTAATATATTCCGACCAGCTTGCATCACTTTGCATGGGGAAAAAGACATGGACCATTGAGGCGGCCCGTGCCCAGATCATAAACACCACCAGCATGACCATGGCAAACAGTAGCGTGCTACCAAAGTGGCGTTGACCTTCACGCAGGCAGTAGCCAAGCACGGGTGGTTTGCCCAGTTGCAACTGGCAGCTGACTGAGTAAAGACCAATAGCGATGACAGGGCCAATAAAAATAAAGCCGGATAACATGGTCATCAGGCTGTAGAAATTACCAAACTGCAGAGCAATGAGGCTGACCAGCAGGCTGATAATTACCATGGCGGCGCCATAGCTCAGGCTTTGCTTGGGCGCGCGCTTGATATCCTTAAGGCCGAGCTTGAGCCAGTCCAGTGGTGCGTTGAATGCGAGTGTCTTACAGGGAGCAGCAAAGGGCAGCTCATGGGCTTCCCTGGTACTGTTCTCCGGGTGTAGTTGTTCCATCTTCCATCCCCTTATGCCAGATTTGGTATATCATTATTTAATTATTTTTATGTTGGTATTAATAAATTAGTATATGTTTTTTATTGTAACTGGCAAGCACCAATTTCCATATACCTGAGCGTGGGCTTAGGTTATTAGTTATGCTGAAGTAGGATCATGCTGTTTGGTTTTGAATAGCGTCGACGCTATCTGGCAGGCAGATTCGAAACCAGAAGCTAGAACCTTTACCAGGCTCACTGTTAACACCGATTTCCCCATCCATTAATTCCACCAGTTGTTTACAGATGGCAAGCCCGATTCCGGTACCGCCATATTGTCGGGTGTGGCTCTCATCGGCCTGGGTGAAGTTTTCAAAAATATATCCCTGTGTTGCTTTGTTGATACCGATCCCGGTGTCAGTAACAGTGATATATAGTGAGTGCCAGTGACAGTGATTGATAGCACTCCGGTTGGGACATTGTCCAGGTCGATCGATAACACACTCGGGTTTGTTCGGACTGTTCTGGATGTGAATGCGAATTGTTCCCTGCTCAGTGAACTTGTAGGCATTGCTTAACAGGTTAATCAGGATTTGTCGGATTCGCAGAGGATCACCATATAACTCGTTGTCTACATCCTTATTAATTTCGATAGTGAGCTTAATGTGTTGCTTATCCTGGTTGCTACTAAACAGACTGCTAATCTCGTCAATAAGTTTATCGAGATGAAAGGCTTCATACGTGAGGGTGAATTTGCCGGATTCCATCCGCGAAAAATCCAGAAAGCTATTCAGTAGCTGTAACAGATGTTTGCCCTGGGTATACAGCGTTTCCATGTAGTCCTGCTGGGTTTCATCAAGATCTGTTGTCTGTAGCATCTGAGCCATACCCAGTACCGCGTTGAGAGGAGTTCGGATCTCATGGCTCATATTCGCCAGAAACAATGACTTGGCCTTGTTGGAGGCCTGGGCTGCTTTAGTGGCCTGTGATAAATCTTCCAGCGAACGACGTAATTCATGTTCAGTCAGCTGGCGGCGATTACTTTCTTCTGTTAACAGGCTGTTTTTTTCTGACAGGTTAACATCAGTCTCTCGAAGTTTTATTAAAGTCTGCCGAAATTGTTCGAGGCTATGGTAAAGCATCTGCATTTGCTGGTCTGGCACATTAGTTGGGATATCAATTTTTGTATCGCCAGTGCGCAGTTTTTCCAGGATAGTTCCAACTTGCTGCAGGCTACCAGTTAGGTCTTTCAGAGTCATAAATATAAAGGGTGTAATCATGCCAGCAACAATCAGGATAAGAATACTGGCTGGCCAGTAAATTTGGCGGATATAGCTTAATTCCTCTTTAAGTTCTTCGTTGATGTGCTCGGAAATATCAAAGCTGTTTACAGATAACATGGTATTTAGCCTATTAAAACTGGTTGTGGCTTTAAGCATATATTTTTCTGATAGCGCAGGATTAACGCTGATCATCTCAATCGCAACACTGGTTGTGTTGCGGTAAGTTTTTAGTTCATCTGTAATGTATTTTATATGGTTCTTATAAGGGTGAATCTTTGTGTTTTGTGAAGCTTTCAGCTGGTTGATCGTTAGGTAGTGGTGAAGTTTATCAATACGATCTAGTAATATACTGCCATTTAAATATATCTGTTGTTCGGTTTGTTTTTTGCCGGCAGTCTTAAATAGAGTAAATTGTTCAGTGTGGATGTTTGAAAGTTCTCGAACTGCATAGGCAATATAATTCAGGCGAACCAACTCGCCCTCTGAAACATGTTCGACATTATGGTGATAGTTTTGAATAGTAAATATATTGGCGGCAACGGAAACCACTGTGCAAAAGGTGGCCATAATAGCAATGATATACAGACGTTTTTGTAGGGACCAGTTGTGAAAGCTTGAGCGCAGCATGGCTATTGCAAGGGCCGCTGTTACAGGCTATTCCAGGTTTGAGGTTTCACCATTGCAACAAGTTTTATGTTACCGTTTGTGCCTGATTTAAAAATATATGCCACCCCTTCAGGTTTGGGCCAGAGTCCGACTGCCTCTTGAAGATTTGCAGTGTGAGCAACGATGATCGTGTTTTTACCTTTTGCGGGTTGCTGGCGAAGCATTTTTCTCAGTACTTCGCCTTTGGCCTGTTTACCTGCCCGATCCAGCCCCATGGCAAAATAAAGATCATCTGATAATGTAAAGCGTTTAAAGGCCAGTTTTGCAGTTTGTTTGCAACGACAGAAAGGGCTGCTTATTACCTTGCCAACGGGAATTTTTCTGGTTTGGAAAATCTTGCCAATAGTCGAAGCCTGTTGCCGACCTTTGGCGCTAAGAGGGCGCTGTGTTTTACAGTCAGACAAATTGACAGGTCGCCTATCTTCCTGGTTGTGGTCGGTAGTCATGTGACGAAAGAAGATGACATAACCCCCTTTTTGTAATGACGGGATTAGCTGTCTAAGTTCATCAGTATCCAGGGCAAAGGGTTCATCAAGCTGTAGAGCAAAAGACTTATCTGGTATCACTATCGGACTCAATATGAGAAGTAATACGGATAGATAGCTGCGATATTTCATACGCCTGTTTTCCTTTTGTTATATTAAGAATAACTCCTGGCTGTTTGTCGGCAGAGGACAGTGAAAATTTAGGTTTATGATGCTGGGAGGCTTGTTAAGTAATTGATAATAGGAAAATATAAATTACTACGTCCTAGCGAAGCTTGAGAAAGGTATTGTACATCCCGGGCAGGCTGGTTTCGCTGGCATCAAGATCCAGACGGATGGGGCTTTGATCGGCAACTACCCGCCAGTCCAGTTTGCCATTGGCATCGGGTTCATTACGAATAAAGACATAGCCTTTGCCAGCCTGGCGTATATTAGCGATCTGGATTTCGTTGAGTTTGGATTTGTCATATCGGCCCGTACGATAACGAAGAATTTCCTTGGAGACGGCAAATATCCTGTCTTTGCCGCGACTCAGAGTACCGTCCTGTTGCCAGTCAACAAAGGCAATTACGCGCGCAATGTTACCTTCCACGCCACCATTAAAGCTGACGTATTTGTTGGGTTGCGGCCTGAGTCTAAAGCGATAGGCCATGCCCTTCTCTGTCATCTGGATTTGTGCCTGTTCGTGACCGATTAAAAAATCCTGTTTATTTCTATTTTTAAGCCATAGCAGTTTGACACGAATCATATTGGGTGACCAAGGTTCACCTGCTGTAGAGATCAGGCCCTTGATAATAAAGTTTGAAGATGGGCTGTCAGTTTTATTGGCCGCTTCCTGACTGGCCTGAGTTTTTTTATCAGGCGTTGTACTGGATGGTTTAGCTAGTTTTTTTACGGCGATGGGTAGATCAGGTACAGTTGGTTTGGCAATGTCCTGCTGCACAGTCTTGTCAGAGAGTATGAGTTTAGTGATCAGCCCTCCAATAGCTGCGGCAAAAAGGAAACCAATCACCAGTGAGACGGGTGAAATATTGATGTGGTGGTCTTTATCCTGTGACATGATGGTTTCAGAAGTTTGAAGGGTGATCCAGTCCTGTGATCAGGGTTCTTATTTTCTGTCACTATACGGGTTTTTCAGGTGTTTACCAGAGATTAATGCCATTGGCAGCTATTTGCCAGGCTGTCTATACTCTAAGCTCTGTTTAACGCGACAATCAAAGGCCAAACCTTGCGTAATTACATTCTGGTTTTTCTTCTGCTGACGCTCAGCCTTCCTGCCCATGCAGACAATCCGCGCCAGTTATTTTCCAAGTATGCGGATCGCCTTTACCAGATCAAGGTGTTGGAAAAAACCTCCAGCCGTAAGTCAGCTATCGGTTCAGGTTTTGTGGTACGCCCTGATGGTCTGATGGTGACGAACTACCATGTTATTTCAAAATTCATGGAGGAACCGGACAAATATTTTCTTGAAGCTGTCTCGGTAAAAAACAAAAGCAAAAAGATCATCGTACAGGATATTGATGTGGTCAATGACCTAGCTCTGGTCAAGTTGGTGGGCCAAGCTAAAGACTGGCCATATTTGAAGGTAGCCTCCAAACCCATGCGCAAAGGGGATCCCATCTATTCCATGGGTAACCCTCTGGATCTTGGTGCATCGGTCGTACCCGGTACTTATAATGGCTTGACAGACCAGAGTTATTACCAGCGTATTCATATGACTGGTGCCATTAATTCGGGTATGAGCGGGGGACCGGTTCTAAATGGTAGTGGTAAGGTGATCGGTGTTAATGTTGCTACAGCGGGTAACCAGATCGGTTTTCTTGTTGTGGCTGACAAACTCAGCAAACTATTGAATGAATATGATCGCCGTGGCAAACCTCCAGCCGATTTTCAGCTAAGAATCCAGCAACAACTCATTGCAAACCAGCGCCAGATGATGCGTGCTGTCATGGCATCAAACTGGAAAACTGTTCAGTTGGGTAAGGCAAGTGTATTAAAAGAGATTGCACCGTTTTTACCCTGCTGGGGTGACAAAAGCCGCTCTCGCAAAAAGAAAGAAAAATACTCGACAGTGTCAGTGAATTGTGTCGCCAAGGAAAATATCTATCTTAACCAGTGGTTTCGTTCAGGCATGATCGAAGTGCAATATAAATGGGTTAACAATATTTCTCTGACACCAATGCAATTTTCAACCGTCATGGGCACTCTCTATGGAAGTGCAAGGGCAGGCAACAGGGCCAGTGAAAGAGATGTTACCGAGTTTAGTTGTCATGAGGGTTTTGTTGATGAACCGGATGAACGGGTTGCGCTTTGTACCCGGGCCTATAAAAAGTATCCAGACCTGTATGATGTTTTATACATCGCCAGTACAGTTGGTGTTAGCGATCAGGGTCTGATGAGTCACTTTACCCTGTCAGGTGTCGAGAAAAAGACCGCAATGCAATTTATCAAGCGCTTTATGGAGGCCAGCCAGTGGAACTGATTATCGAGATACTGGGGCGCGGTAGTCATGCCTTTGATCTGCAGAAGATTGAAGGCGATACAATTCGCATTGGGCGCGCTTTTGATAATGATCTGATCTTATCGGATCCCCATATCTGTCCACACCATGCAGTACTGGAGCTAGATGAACAGGGTGGTATTGTTTTGCGCGATACTGGTTCCATCAATGGTACCTTTGCCAAAGGGCATAAGCCTATTGAGTCAGAGCAGAAGGTAACATCGGGAGATGAATTTTCACTAGGCAAATCAAGATTTCGAGTCTATTTGCCCGATCATCCTGTAGCGGATAGCATTCGTCTTAACTGGGTTGAAAGGCTGGCCCATACGGTTAACCTGCCCCTGGTGGCAGGAGGACTGAGCCTTGTGTTACTGGTTTTACACCTCTACCTGCAATACGCAGGAGAGATATCAGAGTTTTATGTTGGGCGTGAAGTGTTGGGTGCCGTTGGGGTACTGATGGTGATTAGCCTTTGGCCGACAAGCTGGACGCTGTTTGCACGATATAAAAAGCATGAGGCCCGTTTTCTGGCCCAGCTTTCAGCCACAGTCCTGTTTGTGATTGTATTTACCCTGCTGGATAAATTGAAAGACTGGCTGGCATTTCATAATGGCAGCAGTGTGTTAATTGATGGGGTTGTCATTGTACTTTCAATTGGTTTGACGCTTTTATTGATCTGGTTTCATTTTTATTTATCAATTTTTCAGGCCAGCCGAAAGCGATGGTTCTATGCTGGAGGTATGACAGCACTATTTGTCTGTATCGCCTATATCGGATCAAATCTAGATAAAGATAGTTTCAGTAGTAGACCGGAATATGTTGCCAAAATCTATCCTTCCTCGGTCAGTTTTTATTCAACACAGACAACCGATGAATTTATAAAAGCAGCTGAGTCAATATTTGAGGATTCTAAAGAAGAGGCGGGTCACAAGGACGTTGATTAGTTACAACAGGCTTATCTGTGCCTGCCCAGTGGCCCTGTCAATCTGGATGTCCAGTTCACAATACTCATTGATTTCATCCGCTGGGCTGGGGTCATCAGCACAGTTACAACCGGCAATAATGCCGCTATAGAAAACTCCCAC
Source organism: Gammaproteobacteria bacterium (assembly GCA_029881995.1). Classification (GTDB taxonomy): domain Bacteria; phylum Pseudomonadota; class Gammaproteobacteria; order UBA6429; family Thiohalophilaceae; genus JAHEDB01. The sequence goes on along the minus strand of JAOULO010000004.1, from coordinate 11,542 downwards.
CTTAAGAGAAATTTCTTTCTCGGTTTCAGTTAGTTTCAGGACGGTTACTTTGAAAGGGCTGTCGGCCACATAACTACTTTGGCTGAGACCCTGTTGCAGAGGCAGTTGGTTGTCCGGTAGCGCTTCAAGTTCACTGATCAGTGTTTGTGGCAGTGAGCTGCCGGTCAGATCCGACATCAGTTTTATCGAAATATCCATCTTCTAGATAGTAATGTGAATGTGTAAAGACTGCTACAACTCAGATTTTTATTATTACCCATACAAAAATAATGCTAAATAAAGACTAGTAGTTGTGATGTTAATCACATTTTTATTGAAAGTTAACATTTCACAGACCGATAACAATACAGTGCTTTATTTCAGTTAGGAGTATGGAAATGAGTAATTTGAATAAATTAAAAACTATAGGCTTATTATCGTTGTTTGCGATTATTACAGCCTGTAGTAGTGACAGCAATCCACCTGCATCAAGTGGTTCAGCGCCTGCGAGTTATGCTGGCGCCAATACCGAGGCTTCAGTCGATTCAACTAATGGTGAAAAGCTGGCCGAATCCATGATGGACGGTTCCTCTGGGTCAAAAGCGGCTGGCAATATCACTGGTGGTGACACCGAAGATAAAGAGCAGCTAGTCGGTGTGATTCGCCACATCCGTGATGCGATTGAGGGTGTGGATACATCGAACCCAACATTTACCGGCAGTGATTTTGCAGAAGTTATTTCAGTACCAGCGTCAACAGAGACAAGCCCCTGTGGCGGTACAATGTCAACTAGCTATACAGTTGATACTGTTTCTGGGCAATATTCGATGACCATGACCTTCAGTAATTTTATTTATTGTACTGACAAGAGCAAGATGAATGGTTCGATGAGCGTAACAGGTGGGTTTGACCCTTCTACCTATAAACCATTAACCATGAAGGCTACCTTCACGGCCTTAACTTATACTGATGCCAGTGAATCTATGACCATGACGGGCACCATGGATATGGAAACTCTGTCTACGGTAAGTTACCGCGCCACCATGAATCTTGATATGCGTGATAATAACGCCAATGAAACTTACCGACTGGTGAACTATATTACAACAGTCACAGAAGATGCAGCGACTAACCCAACCAAAGCCGATATGACCATATCCGGTAAGTTCTATCATCCAACTTATGGTTTCATCACTGTCAACACGACCACAGCATTGCATTTTGTCTATCCTGATCTGAATCCAACAACCGGTGTTGTTGTGCTGACAGGTGCAGGTGGTTCAAAAGCAACCATGACCATGCTGACAAAAGATACTTATAAGCTTGAGGTCGACACGAATGGTGATAGTACTATTGATGTGACCAAGAACTGTACCTGGAGTACCAGTACCTGTACGGCGATTTAATACTCAGGTATAAAACGAATTAAGCGGGCCATTGGCCCGCTTTTTTTGTTGTGTTTAAATGGTTTCTTCCAGTCCCAGTTCCTTAATCTTGCGAGTCAGGGTATTGCGTCCCCAACCGAGTAGCTGGGCGGCGTCCTGGCGACGGCCACCGGTTTTCTGCATGGCGGTCTCGATCATGATGCGTTCAAATTCAGGCGTGGCCGTATCAAGCAATGCCTCGACCCCATTATTCAGTTGCAACTCGGCCCAGCGTCGCAGAGAGTCCTGCCACCTTTGATCGCTGCTACCATTGCTCGGTTGGCTGCTTGTCTTTAATTCTGGCGGCAGGTCGTCCACATGGATTTCCTGACTGGGTGACATGACCGTTAGCCAGTGACAGACATTTTCCAGTTGGCGCACATTGCCCTGCCAGTTGAGGCCGGCAATATAATATTCGGTATCGCTATCCAGGGTCTTGGTCTCCATGCCCAAAGACTTGGCAGAGCTTTGCAAAAAATGTTGGGCCAGGGCCGGGATGTCTTCCTGGCGATCCCGCAGGGGTGGAATATGGATACGAATCACGTTCAGGCGGTGGAACAGATCTTCACGGAACAGACCACTAGTAACTCGTTGTTCCAGATCCTGGTGGGTCGCGGCAATAATACGCACATCTACCTTGACCGGTGAGTGGCCACCAACGCGGTAAAACTCACCATCGGCCAGCACACGCAACAGACGGGTTTGTAGTTCCATCGGCATATCACCGATTTCATCCAGGAACAGGGTGCCGCCATTGGCCTGTTCAAAGCGACCCTGCCGCGCAGCCTGGGCACCGGTAAAGGCACCTTTCTCATGACCAAACAGTTCTGATTCCAGCAGGTCGCGAGGAATGGCGGCCATGTTAAGGGCAATAAAAGGGTTCTTGGCACGTGGGCTATGGCGGTGCAGGGCCTGGGCCACCAGTTCCTTACCCGTACCAGATTCACCATTGATCAATACGGTGATATTGGAGCGCGACAGGCGACCAATGGCACGAAACACCTCCTGCATAGAAGGGGCGGCGCCGATGATCTCAGGTACGGCGACTCCTTTAACTGTCTCTGTCTCAGTGGCCTGCTGGCTGCGGGTGTGTTGTACGGCACGTCTGGCGAGTTCAACTGCCTCATCTACATCGAAGGGTTTAGGCAGGTATTCAAAAGCACCGCCTTCATAAGCCGAAACCGCACTATCGAGATCGGAATGTGCCGTAATGATAATGATGGGCAGGTTGGGGTGGTCTGTCTGGATCTGTTTTAACAGGGCCAGTCCGTCCATACCCGGCATACGAATATCGGTAATAATGGCATCTGGGGTTTTTTTGCGCAGTTGACGCAATACCCCGTCGGCATTTTCAAAGGTCTCGACTTCCATATCGGCATTCTTGAGGGCCTTGTCCAGCACCCAGCGGATGGAACGGTCGTCATCAACGACCCAGATACAGTCCTTACCCATGATCTTTATCTCCAGCAGCTACAGGTAAAATAATGGAAAAGACGGTTTCCCCCGGTTTGCTATCACACTCTATCAAGCCACCGTGTTGGTGGATCAAGGATTGGGCAATCGACAGACCAAGTCCGGTGCCTTCAGCACGACCGGTAATCATGGGGAAAAAGATCTGTTCCTTTATGTCATCGGGAATACCGGGGCCGTTATCGATTACATCGATAAGGGCGGCCAGCCGGTGAGTCTTCTGACCGATGGTAAACTTTCGCAGGATGCGGGTACGCAGTCGTACCTCACCTTTATCACCCAGGGCCTGACAGGCGTTGCGCACGATATTCAGTACTGCCTGAATCAGCTGATCAGGATCGGCGGTCACATCCGGGATACTTGGGTCATAGTCACGTTTTATGCTGACCTTGCTACTTTTTTCAGCCAGCATCAGGGCACGCACCCTTTCCAGCACTTCAATAATATTGACGTTCTTTTTACTTGGCATGTTATTCGGGCCAAGGATGCGATTAACCAGGGTCTGCAGGCGGTCGGCCTCTTCGATAATGACCCGGGTATAGTCTTTCAGGGATTCGTCATGGAGTTCTTTCTCCAGTAACTGCGCAGCCCCCCGTAAACCACCCAGAGGGTTTTTCACTTCATGGGCCAGGCCACGTAATAATTCACGGGTGGCTTTTTGTTGGGCAATCAGGCTTTCATCGCGAGTAATCTTTAACAGGCGATCCAGCCGGTTCATTTCAATCATGAGTTCTTTACCCGACTGTTCGTTATGCAGGGCCGTGACTATCATATCGACGGTAATTTCCTGCTGCGCCAGTAGCATCAGCTTTTGCTCGTGCTTGGTGATGGGGTGGCCAGTTGCCATAACCTCTTGCAGGGCATTCACCATAGAGTCTTCTATATGCAGTAGTTCCGTTAGGGGCTGGTCAATGAGGCGATGGGCGCTGACGGCAAACAGCATTTCACCAGCGGGATTGATATAGCGCAGGCGCAGCTCGTGGTCGAAGAGCAGCACCACCGAGTGCAGGGTGTCCAGCACCCGCTGCTTGATGGATTTATCGATGTTGTCAGTAAATGGGGCCACGGCATTCATATATCAGAGTTTTGCAATATTCAAACCAGCTTTGGTCCGGAATAGTGCGTTTCTTGAAAATATCTGGAAGTAGAATATATCTTACTGTTTAACAAAGGAAAGTTATTTCGAACTGGCCAATTTCGGCCCCTCAAACAATAAATTTTTGAGGTTGTACCTGTTACATATTAGCGCAAGTTCAGTATTTGTGCACCATATTGGTGCATAAGGAAGTGAGATTTTGTGGGTTTAATCAGGGGCTACCGGATTTAAAGAAGCGCTTCACGTTAAAACTGACGGAGTCAGAGTTGATCAGGACCTGATTATTGGCATCCACCACCTGTAATACCAGGGTATGCGTCCCACGAGAGATATTGATCAGGGGCTGGGCCTGGCTGGAACGCATAGCCTGAGTACCATTCAGCAGGTAGACAAGCTGGTGGCCAGGTTTCAGGCCTGGAGTGAGGTTAAAGCTGACGTTCACATTACCGTCATTGGCTCGGATGGTTTGACCCCGAGTCGGACTGGTGATCGTCAGGCTTGAGTACTGACCAGTGGGGCTCAGTTTTTTGGTCTTTAGTTTGGTGCCTGGGCCACTACTGGGCGTAGGGCTGGCGACAGTTTTGGGAGAGGTAAACTTGTAAGTGGGTACTTCCTCGACTTTCAGTTCACGGCCACCACGGATGGGTTTGTCTGTAAACTCTACAACGCCATCTGAGTGATATTTACGATAGACCTTGCCTGATTCTTCCTCAGGAGGATTTTCCAGTTCGGCGGCATACGCGGGCAAATTACCCAGAGTGATAGTGAGGAACAGGCAATAAATTTTTTGTGCTCGATTCATGTACTAAGCATAAGCAAGCTAATTCATTTTAGCCAGCCAAAAAAAACGCCTCCAAAAGGAGGCGTTTTTATCGAGCATGACAGTACTGATTAGCAGCTGTAATACATGTCGAACTCAATAGGATGAGTTGTCATGCGAATACGCGTCACTTCTTCCATCTTCAGGTTGATATAGGCGTCGATTACATCATCAGTGAACACACCACCGGCCTTGAGGAAGTCACGGTCTTCGTTCAGGGCATCCAGGGCCTGGTCGAAGCTGTGGCAAACCGTTGGGATGTTGGCCGCTTCTTCGGCTGGCAGGTCGTACAGATCCTTGTCAGCCGCTTCACCTGGGTGGATCTTGTTCTGGATACCGTCCAGGCCAGCCATCAGCAGGGCAGAGAAGGCCAGGTATGGGTTGGCGGTGGGATCCGGGAAGCGAACTTCGATACGACGACCCTTTGGATTCGCAACATAAGGAATACGAATCGAAGCAGAACGGTTACGGGCAGAGTAGGCCAGCATGACCGGGGCTTCGAAGCCGGGGACCAGACGCTTGTAAGAGTTGGTCGAGGCATTGGTGAAGGCATTCAGGGCGCGGGCATGTTTAATGACACCACCGATGTAGTAGAGGGCCGTTTCTGACAGGCCGCCGTACTGGTCGCCAGAGAACAGGTTATCGCCACCCTTGGCAATCGACATATGTACGTGCATACCTGAGCCATTGTCACCTACCAGAGGCTTGGGCATAAAGGTGGCTGTCTTGCCATAGGCATGGGCCACGTTATGGATCACGTATTTCATACGCTGGTTCCAGTCGGCACGCTCAACCAGGGTGCTGAACTTGGTGCCGATTTCACACTGACCGGCAGTTGCAACTTCGTGGTGATGCACTTCAACAGGCACACCCATCTCTTCCAGGGCCAGACACATGGCGGCACGCAGGTCATGCAGGGAATCAACCGGAGGTACAGGGAAATAACCACCTTTCACACCAGGGCGGTGACCCATGTTGCCGTCGGTATAAACACGCTCGGAGTTCCACTCGGACTCTTCAGAGTCGATCTTGTAGAAAGAGCCGCTCATGTCAGAACCCCAACGCACATCGTCGAGGATGAAGAATTCAGGTTCAGGACCAAAGAAGGCGGTATCACCCACACCGGTACTGGCCAGGTAGGCTTCGGCGCGCTTGGCAATGGAGCGAGGGTCACGCTCATAACCCTGGCCTGTGGCAGGCTCAAGGATGTCACAGCTCAGGATCATAGTCGGTTCATCAGTGAAGGGGTCCATGATGGCGGTATCAGCATCTGGCATCAGGATCATGTCGGATTCATTAATGCCCTTCCAACCGCCGATAGAAGAACCGTCGAACATCTTACCTTCGGTAAACAGGTCAGAGTCAATGGTGTGGGCAGGCACAGAGACGTGTTGCTCCTTACCGTGGGTATCGGTGAAACGGAAGTCGACGAACTTCACGTTCTCATCTTTCATCATTTTTAAAACTTTATCGGACATTTGGGTGACTCCTTCGGGTATTACCAATTTGGACGCATAAAAAATTCTGTTTGTTTGTAGCTGGTTAGTGCATTTGCCGGGCTATCTGGATAGGTCATTGAAATGACATCTAATAGCCAGGCTTAATTCATTAGCATGCACCGTTTTGGTGCATTAATGATATCGGAGTTTTATCTGGCCTATTTCGCTGAGAGAATCAGCTATCTGGTCAAAACGCCGGGTGAGTTCTTCTCCTCGAGCCGGATCATGCGCGATCACGGCCAGTGGAAGCAAGAGTTCCACATCAATTTTTCCTTCAAGATAGTGCAGGGTAATGTCATCAATCTGGCTGGATTCGTCGATCCCTGCCCAGGCGGTGTTGAGCTGGTCGAGTAATTTCTCGCGCAGGGGCAAACCGGCATTGGGGGCATGCACTTCGTCATCTTCCGGGTCGATGTGTACCATCACATCGCTTACCTCATCGTATTCCTTTATTAACGAGTGGCGCACGGTCTCACTGATCTGGTGGCCTTCCGAGACACTAAGCTGGGGATCCACCTGGATATGTACATCCACCAGGGCCTCGCCTCCCATCAGGCGGGTGCGCAGGATGTGCAGGGTCTTCACCCCGTCCACTCCCAGAATACTTTTCCGGATCTCTTCTACACGCTCCGGCTCCAGGCCGGTATCGATCAATTCGCGCAGGCTATGCCAGGCCAGGTCCCAGCCGATCTTGGCCACCATCAGGGCTACCCCAACTGCCGCTACGGCATCCAGGTAGTTCAAGCCAGCCATGGCACCGGCCACGCCGATCACCACGATAATGGAAGAAATGGCATCAGAGCGACTATGCCAGGCATTAGCCTTGAGCATGTTCGAGCGATACTTCTTCGCCATGTGCATGGTGTAGTGGTAGATGGCTTCCTTGGCGACAATGGAAATGGCGGCGACCACTAGCGCCCACATGCCGGGCACCCAGAGGGCTTCCGGGTGGAACAGGCGGTCGATGGCGTCATAAGAAATCCCAACCGCAACCGCGATAAGGGCCACACCCAGGGCAACCGTGGCCACGGTCTCGATACGGCCATGACCATAGGGGTGTTCATCATCGGCCTCGACGTGGGAATGCTTGGCGGCATACAGCACGATGGCATCGGTGCCTAAATCCGACAGGGAATGAATACCGTCAGCGATCAGGGCGGCGGAATGGGCCAGATAACCCACCACGATCTTGGCCACGCCCAGTAACAGATCAATCACCGAACCGATCAGAGTCACCTTTATGGTGGCGCGATAGCGATCGCTTCGTTGTTCTTCCACCGATGCCGGGGTGTGATGATGGTGGTGGTGATGGCTGTGACTCATGCCTCACCTACTTTCAGAGTAATAATGACTTCATCATCCTTTTGTTCTGTGTTTAAAACCGTGTGGCCATTGATGCGGCACCAGGCGGGAATATCGTTCAGGGCACCGGGATCGGTGCAGGTCACCACCAGCTCATCGCCAGGGCTAAGTGTCGCCACTTTATCCTGGGTGCGAATCACCGGCATGGGGCAGAGGATTCGTCTGGCATCAAGTTCGTATTGGCTCATGATTCGTCTGCGGTTGAGTGATGGTTCAGTACGGTATTTGCTTATCCCTGAGGCGGCGTATTGTACCGCGTTGGAATCACTATAAAAGGCCGATTTGCGTATTATTTGGGCATTTTACCGAGAGTTTTACCGAAAATATTCAGGGTGTGATAGAGGAGTTTTAAGGACTTATATACGTATGGTAGTGTTAGGCCAATTTATAAAAAGGATAAACAAGGAGTCTAAGTGAATCTTACAAAATTAAAAGTGTTTCTATTAATAACAGTGTTTTCAAGCATGACCGCCTGCGGTGGAGGGGATTCGAGTTCAACCAACAATACAAACACAGTAGACAACAGGCCACAGGGTGAGCAGATTGTCGGAACCTGGTTGAGCCCGTGTACATCAATTCATTTTGATAACGGGGATCCAACAGTACATTTTCGAAATACGCTCACGTTCAATGCCGATAAGTCGATGGTCATGACGATTAGAAACTATCAGACAAGAGACTGTATCAATCTTGCAACAACTGGCAATTGGATCACTGAGGTTTTAGGAGTCTATCAAGTCGGTGGAGAGGCAACAGACAGTGAAGGTAAAACCGCAACCGAGTTGGATGTCACCTATAGCAAGCTCAAAATTAATAATGAACTAACACCCACAGATATCAACAGTGTGAACCTGGTGGTATTCAGGGTAGAGGGAAGCCGGTTTTTTACTCATGACCTGAACTATCAGGGTAATAATCCATTTATACGTTTTGATTACATCCCAGGCTTTTATTATTACACGCGCCAATAAACTATTTATTGTGTACGGCAGCTTGTCGTACACCTTAACTTAAACATACCACTCTTCAGGTGTCTGCGTCGGCGGTATGGGCTCCACCGTATATTCTTCAATTAAACAAGGGGGTTTTATGTCGACCCCTTTTTAGCTTTTTATACGTTCTCTACTAAACCTTTTTTCGTCATCGGGTGTCATTGCTACGACACCATTTTTGATAGGTGTCTGGAATCGTTAATACGACCATAGCAGTTATATGGTTATATGGCGTGTTTTAAAGAGCAAGATGTTTGGAAGATGCAATACAAGGAGAACGTAATGAAAAAAAAATGGATATACGGAAGTATGCTTGGCTTATCGATATGTTTGAGTCATGAAATTTACGCCATGGATGAAGTTGTTCAATCTAAAATAGATAACAAGTCAGTCCCAATTACACGTGATGGTCATAGCTTTGCCGATGCTCATCATCAATCCGATGAAGATGCCTTGATTGAAGACCTAACACTGGTTGCAAAGGCAAGAGGCTGGACATTTGCAGAGGCGATGGCCGATCATAAAGTCGCTGAAGAAATTGGCGCCATTGCCGTAAAGTTATCTAAAAGCAGGCCGGATATCTTTATCGGTTCGGTATTGTCAATGGAACCTGGTGGAACTCCTTCATTATATGTAAAGGGCGTTGCCGGCAAGGAGGTACATGATTTGGTGGCTTCTGCCAAAAGGCATATTAAAGTTGTCGATCGACAACCGTTTTCACTTAAGGAACTTAATCAGCGTAAAAAGCAAGTCACGAAAATGCTTCGAGACCAGGGAGTTGATAACTTTTCAGTCTCTGTTGATTTTCGAAATAAAGGTAAGGTTGACGTGATTGTCGCTAAGAAGTCGGGGACAGCACCACAGATAAGTGATATTAAGTCTACTCTTCCTATATCGTTACGTGCGGATGTCAACCTGACAGTTAGTGATAAACCAGCGATGGTTCCATATTCTGCTTTTGGTGGTATGTATATAAACATCAGTTGCACATCGGGATGGTCAGTTTTTAATAGATACGCAACTACTGGAGTAACGTCGTCATCTCATTGTAATACTCCTGTCGGAATTTTACATGAAGGTGAAGGCTGGCACTCGATGACACTACAACAAAAGTACTATGGGAGTTTTGGTGATGTAGCCTGGTCTACGACAGTCAGCGATGAACCCCCGCTATTTTTTGCAAGCGAAAATCAAATCCGGAATGTCAACTCGGTTGAACCACATGCGGGTATTAGTATCAACGAGCCCATCTGTTTTTATGGCCGTGGATCAAACCGACGAGATTGTAACACTCGTGTGGTATCCACAATAAATGCATGTAATTCTAACTGGGCATCGGATGATAATCTGGTGCGCATGAGTGGTAACAGCATGATCTTTGGAGACAGTGGTGGTGGCGCGTCATACAATACACGTGTCTTTGGTTCTGTTTCCGGTTGGTGTAATGGTGGAACCGTTTTTACCGTTGCTGACCTGTATGATGAGGCAATCGGTGTTAAAGTCCGAACCACTAGTCATCGCAAATTAAAGATCAGAAAAACAGGGCCAGGATCAGGCTCGGTTACTTCATCCCCGAGAGGGATTAGTTGTGGGTATGATTGTGGTGAGTTTTACAATTACGGAACTGTTGTCAGGTTGTACGCAAATACATCAAGCTCAATTACCCCATTTTTTGGTGGTGACGCAGACTGTAACGATGGGGTAGTTACAATGAACAGGGATGTTAACTGTACTGTTCATTTTGAGGATTCAGGCAGTGACCCTATCGATCCTCCTATCTACCCGCCAATTAACCCGCTTTAATATGTTGTACTGATAGCAATCATGGCCTGTCCCCTTTTAGTTAAGAGGGCAGGCTGTTTCGTCAAAGCGCCAAAGTTTAAACATACCACTCCTCAGGCATCTGCGTCGGCGGCATGGGCTCTACCGTATATTCCTTTATATTACCGTCCGGCTGTTTGGCCTCAACGGTCACCTGTTCGGCGGTCTTGCCCTGACCAAAGCGGGCGACAATACGCGCGGCCAGTTCGATGTCTTCATCGCTAATGTCTTTGCCGTCTAGCAAGGCCAGCGGGCCATTGTGGCTGGTGGTGTACATGGAGATAAACTGCTTGCGATAACCTTCCATGAATTTGTTCTCACCCTCTTCACGACCGACGATCATCTTGAAGTTATCTCGCGGGCGAATGTGGCGGCCCACTTTTAATAACATAATGTCATCCAGCTCATAATCACGTGAGGGGCGATGCTCCCACATGTCGACGACCTTCTTGGAATAGTTTTCATCGGTAAGAAAACAGCAACCGCCGGCGGGTGTGGCGTAATCTTTAAAACCAAACTGGGCGGCCAGGGCCATTTGCGGTTTACGGTTGCGACCGCTGAAGCCCAACAGCTCATCACGCTTCACCCAGCCTTCCCGTTCCGCCTTGGTCTCCGGCAGGTTCTTCGCACACAGCGGGCGCAGCAGCAGATCATTCGCCCCCGACTCACGGGCAATCACCGGCATCAGGTCCTTGCGCTGCGACATCGGCCGCTGACCCACCACCTCACCGGTGATAATAAAATCAAAATCGTGATCCTGAATCCACTCCAGCGCCTTGTGGATCATAAAGGTCTTACAGTCCTGGCAGGGATTCAGGTTGGCGCCATAGCCATGCTTCGGATTGAGCAAAACGTCCTTATATTCCTCGATCACGTCGACAATGTGCAGCTTAATGCCCAACTGCTCCGCACACCACAGCGCATTATTACGCTTTTCCTTCTTCTGGTCCCGCTTGCGAATGGCATGGGTATGCCCCTCCACACAGAAACCGGTAAAGAAATTAATCCCCTCCACGTGAACACCCTGATCCATTACGACCTTGGTTGCGAGCATGGAATCGAGACCACCGGAGATGAGG
>JAOULO010000088.1 GCA_029881995.1 Gammaproteobacteria bacterium | reverse complement strand
ACAAACATTATATTGACTTGATTATTAAGTGACATTCTCAACCTCCATGATTTCTTTTTGTTCTTCAAATTTCTTTATATCAACCGGTATTTCAATACTGACTACAACACCACCATGTTCATTATTATCTATATTAATAGTGCCACCATGATGCTTAATAATCCCATAACTGACTGACAAACCAAGCCCGGTTCCTTCTCCTTCTTTCTTTGTTGTAAAGAAGGGATCAAATATGTGAGTCAGACTTTCTTCATCAATACCTGACCCTGAATCGATTATCTGTATACAAACTGAGCCCGCTTTTTGCCATGCCTTGACCTTTATTGTGGCCTCGGTTGTTGATGCCTGAATTGAATTTAATAGGATATTAACCAGTACCTGCTGAAGCTGATTAGCATCACCAAATATCAATAATGGTTCTTCAACATCAATACTTAATTCAACATTGGATGATTCAAGACGGTGTTTTAATAATCGTGTTGTTTCATAAATAAGAGCATTTAACTCAAACTGTTCCAGTTTAGGTTTGCTTTCTCTGGCAAAACTTAAAATTCCCTGCACAATGCGGGCACAACGATTGCCCTCTTTTTGTAACAACTGAATATCACTACTGACTGATGGATTACTACCTTTAACTTCCTGCTCAATCAAAGATGCAAGAGACATAATATTCATTAGTGGGTTATTGATTTCATGGCCAATACCAGCGGCCAGTTGGCCAACTGAGGCAAGTCGCTCAGACTGTCGTGCCAGACGAGCTGCCTTGTCTCGTTCTTTTTCAGTATGTTCAAGTTTGTCTTTCAGGTAATTAAATGCTTTACCGGCAAGCCCAATTTCATCATTTCTAATATCAGTATATGAAGATTTATTATCCCCATCGGCATAAGCCGTTATAATTTCCGCAAGTTCATGAACAGGTTGGGCAAGTCGACCTGATGCCCATACTGCGACCAGGATACTTGCCAATACTAATAAACCAAGGATTACCCAGATGGAATGACGCATACTGTTGATTTCAGATAACAGAGCCTTACTATCCGCATCTACAACAAGTAACCATTTTGTAGATTTATTTTTGTAGGGTGATAACTTTTGAAAATACAGCATCCTGCCATCGTGAAGATGCAGACTACCATTCTTTTCAGCTGTTTTGATTTCCTGCCAGCGGTCAATACCAATTTCCTTACTAAAGCGATACTGGGAATTCATCTGGTCAGCAAATCGACGTCTTGTCTCTTCATGATAGAGGTAGATTCCGTCACGATTTGGATCGTCGCTGATTTCAATTATATAGTTTTTACCAGGGTATCCACGGAGAGAAGATTCCATGGTAGCATCAAGTCGAGAACCCCAGATATTCACAACCAGGAAGCCTTCCAGCCTGTCCACTTCATCACGGACATTTACTGAATACCTGACCATAGCCGGACAAAAATCAGCCTCCATACTGACCTGGCCAAGTTCAAAATCTGACATACTGATTTCGAGCTTACTATTAACTGCTTCACGGAAGAATCGTTTGTTCGACTGATCCGCTATAAATAGACGACCTGCCTGGTCGTCCGAATACTTAGGCTCGATGGGTTTACCTTCTTTAACCTTGACCAGACTTTTACCATTAGTATCGATAAAACGAAGTGCCTGGATACTCGGTACTGCATGTTGGTAATTTAGAAAAAAGTTCTCGAGTTCATCAGCATATTTCTGATAAGTCTTACGACTCACCGTCCCCTGGGAAATACCTGATACAGAAGCAGCAAAACGCCTAACCGCTGGCACCTTGGCCAGACCTTTAGCGATAGATTCCTGGCTGTGCAAGATTAGATTCAGCTCTTCAGCCATTTTATCCAGGCCACCAAGAAGTTCAATCTCGGTCCTGTTACGAACCTCCTGTTCCATTTTATCGACTACACCGAACAGAAGGACCAGCAAAGGAATTCCGGTCATTAAGGCTAGGACGATGAATATTTTTTGTTGAAGTTGCATACTGCAAAATGCCACGTTTGTTGCAAGTTGCAGAATATTAACATGAGAGATGTAAAATAGACAGAATTACCTTATGCAAGCATAATTATTAGTTATTAATAAAATACTAATGAATAATTATTTAACAATGGCGGTCAGGCAGAGTGCCATCAAGCCACCCGGCATCAACCCAAGACCCAGTACCAACAGACTGTTAGCACTCAGGGCAATACGTAAATCGACGTTTGCTACGATAGTGGCGTCGTCTTCTGGCTTATCAAAATACATCAGTTTGATAATACGTAGATAATAAAACGCACCAATAATAGAGAAAATAACGGCTACGATAGCTAACCAGGTCAAGCTGCTCGTGGCAACCACTTCTTTGAGAACAGACAGTTTTGCCCAAAACCCAAGGAAGGGAGGCACACCTGCCATCGAGAACATAAAGATCAGCATCATAAAGGCCGACCAGGGACTTCGTTCATTAAGTCCCTTGAAATCATCAAGCTTGTCAGCCTCAAAGCCTTTACGACTAAGCAGGATAACCATACCAAAGCCACCAAGAGTCATTAAGGCATAAGATAAGGCATAAAACATGGAAGCGGCAAATCCGGTCTGTTGTCCTGTCAGGACACCCAGCATTAAAAAGCCAATATGTGAAATTGCTGAATAGGCCAGCATACGTTTGATATTACCCTGAGAAATTGCCACGATATTACCAATACCCATGGAAGCAATTGCCAAAATAATCAGGATATCCTGCCACTGCGCTTGTAAAGTGAATAACCCATCGACTAACAGACGCATCAACATGGCAAAGGCTGCAATCTTTGGTGCGCTTGCAATATATAAAGTCACAGAAGTTGGGGCGCCATGGTAAACATCCGGTACCCACATATGAAAAGGAACCGCGCCTAGTTTAAAGGCGATCCCGACGATCAGGAAAACCATTCCAAAAACCAACAACATTTGATCTGAGGCCAAGGCAGCTTTCTGACTGACTTCGGCCAGATCTAAAGTTCCAGTTACACCATAAATCATGGACATGCCGTACAACAGCATACCGGATGCAATTGCACCAAGTACAAAATATTTCATGGCAGCTTCTGAAGCTGACTCAGAATCGCGTTGCATAGCAACCATAGCGTAGAGAGACAGTGATAATAACTCCAGTCCCAGATATACCGTAAGCATATTGTGCGCTGATATCAGTACCATCATCCCCAGCACACCAAACAAACCGAGTACATAAAACTCGCCCTTAAACATATCCCGTTGTTTCAGGTAATCTTTGGCATACAGGAAAACAATAAACACAGAAATATATACACCCAGTTTCAGGACATCTGACATAGCATCCCGTATGAAGGTATTGCTAAAAGTGAGCTGAGTTTCACTAGTGAAAGATGCCAGAGTCATTATAAAAACGACCAGTAGCGAAGCCTGTGATAACAGATAAGTTATCACGCGCTGTTCCTGTTTGACAAAAAGGTCAACAACCAGAACCATGCATGCCAGAGTCAATAATGTAATCTCAGGCATCACAGGGACGATATTGGGCATTTCAAAATTCATTTCGTCAGACCTTTTAACATACTCTTATAATTTACTCTGTGTCATGTGGGCCACTAAATTGGCAACACTGGCATCCATTACTTCCAGCAGTGGTGCTGGCCAGATACCAAATAACAGTGTCATGGCCGCCAGGACCGCAAGAAATGCAAATTCACGACGATTAATGTCCTGTAATTTGGCAACACCCTCATTGGCGATCTCACCAAATATTACTCGCTTAATCATCCATAAAGTATACGCTGCGCCAATGATTAGTGTTGTTGCCGCCAGGAAGGCAAACCAGAAGTTAGCCTTGAAGCTACTCAGGATAACCATGAACTCACCAACAAAACCTGATGTCCCAGGTAGGCCAGCATTGGCCATCGCAAATAACACCATAAAGGCAGCAAACACAGGCATGGTGTTCACCACTCCGCCATAATCTTTAATCATACGACTGTGCATACGGTCATACATGACCCCGACACAGAGGAACAGAGCTCCAGAAATAAACCCGTGAGAAATCATCTGCACCATACCGCCCTCAATCCCCATGACAGCACCTTCGTAATTACCGGTATTGCCGTAAATGCGCCATGCAATAAAGAAGCCGAGCGTAACAAAACCCATATGAGATATTGATGAATAAGCAATCAGCTTTTTCATGTCTGCCTGAACCAGAGCTACAAAACCGATATACACCACGGCAATCAGTGACAAGCCGATCATCAACCAGTCCAGTGAATGACTTGCATCTGGTGTGATTGGTAAAGAGAAACGCAGGAAACCATAGGCACCGAGTTTCAGCATAATCGCGGCAAGGATAACGGAACCTCCCGTAGGTGCTTCAACGTGGGCATCCGGCAACCAGGTATGGACTGGCCACATAGGAACTTTAACGGCAAAGGCTAGCAGGAAGGCGATAAATACCAGCGTTTGTGCTTCCAGACCAAATTTGTAGTTGTGATAATCCAGAATTTCAAAGCTGCCTGTTTTGAAATACAGATATAACAGTGCGATCAGCATGAAAACGGAACCAAAGAAAGTATACAGGAAGAACTTGATCGTGGCGTATACTCGGTTTGGCCCTCCCCAGACACCGATAATAATAAACATCGGTATGAGCATTGCTTCCCAAAACACATAGAATAACGCAGCATCAAGTGCAGCAAAAACACCGTTCATTAAACCTTCCATAATCAGAAAGGCTGCCATGTATTGTGACTGTTTAAATTTAATAACTTCCCAGCCCGCTATGACAACAATAACAGTCATAAATGTTGTCAGAAGAATGAGTGGCATGGAAATACCATCTACACCCAGGTGATAGTTAATATTAAATGCTTTAATCCAACTGGCATTTTCCTGGAACTGCATCAAATGGGTTCCAATTTGAAAATCCGTATACAAGGGAATGGAAAGTATAAACGTTAGAATGGATACGACAAGGGAAAGTACCCGTGTCTGAGAGACACGAGATTCATTTGCTGTCGCCAAAACAAGGATACCACCGATGATCGGTATCCAGATTACCAGGCTTAAAATTGGCCAATCAACAAACATGCAGCTAACCCTTAATTATACTTATTAAAAAACAAATACCAGTAACAGAAATAGCAGACCAAAGATCATGGCAAAGGCGTAGTTATATAATAATCCTGTTTGAATTTTTCGAACAATGCCAGATACTACACCTACTGTTTTAGCAGAGCCATTAATGATGATTCCATCAATAACTCGAACATCACCATTTTGCCATAACAATTTACCTATCAAACGACTACCACCAGCAAATACAATCTCATTGAAACGATCTGCGTAATACTTATTCGTCAGTACAGTATGAACAAATTTCAGTCTTTCCTGAATCCTTGCAGGAATATCTGGTCTTTTCATATAGAAGAACCAGGCCGTGCCCACACCTGCAGCAGCCAACCAGAATGCACCCGAAGCTGGAGCATGGAGTAACATACCACCTGCCCCATGAACTTTTTCAGCCACCTTCGACAGAACGTCATGTTCAGGCAATACAAAAATTGAACCTTTGAAGAAATTACCCAGTGCCATATCACCAACATAGATAATACCAATAATAACCGAAGGAATTGCCAGCAAAATCAATGGCACAGTAACCACCCATGGAGTTTCATGCAAATGTGAGCGGGTATGCTCATCCATCCGCTCTTTACCATGGAATACCATAAAATACATTCTGAAGCTGTATAGCGCTGTTACAAACACACCCAGCATAATCGCCACGTAGGCAAACCCAGCACCTGGAATATTTGATTCACCCACAGCCATAATAATTGAGTCTTTGGAAAAGAAGCCGGCAAAGCCCGGTGTACCAATCAGGGCCAGTGATCCGATCAAGGACGTGATCCAGGTAATTGGCATGTATTTACGTAAACCACCCATCTTGCGCATATCCTGTTCATGATGCATTGCAATTATCACTGAACCTGCGCCAAGGAACAGCAGCGCCTTGAAAAATGCATGCGTCATGAGATGGAAAATACCTGCCGCATAAGCAGACGCACCAAGTGCAACTGTCATATAGCCTAATTGCGATAATGTAGAGTACGCTACAACACGTTTAATATCATTTTGAACCAGTCCTAAGAGCCCCATAAAGAAGGCTGTAATAGAACCGATAATAATAATCACACTCAGGGCTGTTTCTGATAATTCAAACAGAGGTGACATACGGGCCACCATAAAGATACCAGCGGTAACCATGGTAGCAGCATGAATCAGTGCAGAAATTGGTGTAGGACCTTCCATCGAGTCAGGTAGCCAGACATGTAATGGCACCTGAGCCGATTTACCCATCGCACCAATAAATAAACAAATACAAATTAACGATAGAACTGACCATTCGCTACCAGGAATTACCTGAATGGTTTTTCCAACAACAGGTCCTGTGTTGGCAAACACGGTAGCATAATCCAGCGTGCCAAAATACATTAAGACTCCTGCTATACCGAGCAGAAACCCAAAATCACCTACACGATTAACCAGGAAGGCTTTCATGTTGGCATAGATTGCTGTGTCTTTCTTATACCAGAAACCAATCAACAGGTATGAAACCAGTCCTACTGCTTCCCAACCAAAGAACAGTTGCATGAAGTTATTGGACATCACCAACATTAACATGGAGAAGGTAAACAGAGAAATATAGCTAAAAAAGCGCTGGTAACCAGGGTCATCATGCATATAGCCGATGGTATAGATATGCACCATCAGTGATACAAAAGTAACCACTACCATCATCATTGCGGTTAATTTATCGATCAGAAAACCGACTTCAAAACGTACGCCGTCACTTACCAGCCATGTGTATACCGCACCGTTGAATGGTTTGGCACCATCAAAAACCATGTGTTTGAATACCATAAACGACAGAATACAGGAGACGCCCACACCAATGATGGTGACCCAGTGGGCACCAGCCCGACCAATCTTCTTACCAAACAAACCAGCAATAATCGAACCTAGCAAAGGTGCCAGCACGATCCAGAGATAAATTGTCTGCATATTATCCGGCATGATTTATCCTTTCAGGGTATCCAGGTCATCAACATTAATGGTGCGTTTGGTTCGGAACAGTACAACCAAAATTGCCAGACCAATTGCAGCTTCAGCAGCTGCCACAGTCAGTATAAAGAACACAAACACCTGTCCGGCGGTATCACCGAGATAGTGGGAGAAGGCAATAAAGTTCATATTGACAGCCAGTAACATTAGCTCGATGGCCATC
>JAOULO010000119.1 GCA_029881995.1 Gammaproteobacteria bacterium | reverse complement strand
GCTCAGTTCAATGGCTCTGCCGGTAACTCTGCGTACTTCGGCAAGGATATTCGGATCCATGTCAGCGCGGTGCAGGACCTTTATCTGGTCCTGTTCTATCTGGCTGATGAGTACACCATGGCGTTTGGCAAAGGCGTAAGGCAGTCTTTGCGGTGTCAGTATATCCTCATGAGCGATCTCGGCTTCAGGTGTGCTCATCACCCATCAATACCCCAGTCGATGTCATCGTCTTCTGTGGGATCTGTTTTTACCTGGCCCTTGTCGATGAGTTTTGGCGCTACTACAGGCAGGAGTGGGGGTTCATCATCCAGTTTATCGAGCCTGTCTTCCGCTGGCAGGCTCTGCTGGCTACGCAGTAAATTATATTTTTCACTGGTGACAAAGGCGGCATCGGCTTCGTCACGCAGGATACTGGGGCGTAAAAAAACCATCAGGTTTTGCTTGCTCTTGGCGCTGCTGCTGGACTGGAACAGCCACCCCAGTAAAGGGATATCGCCTAACAGGGGTACCTTGCTTTCGGTCTCGGTGACATTTTCTTCGATCAGACCACCCAGTATCAAAATGCCACCGTCATCAACCAGTACGCTGGTTTTTATCGAGCGCTTGCGTGTTGTGATGCCGCTGACCTCTGAACCCGGGATCACACTGGAGGTCTCCTGTTCAATATCGAGTTTTATGGTGTCGCCTTCGTTGACCTGCGGGGTTACTTTAAGTGTCAGGCCCACGTCCTGTCTTTCAATAGTCTGAAAGGGATTGCTCGACGAGTCGGTGCCAGTGGTAAACGAGCCGGTAACAAAGGGTACATTCTGGCCAACGATAATTTCGGCTTCTTCGTTATCCAGGGTCATGATGCTGGGTGTGGACAGAATATTGGTGGACTGGTCAGTGGCCAGTGCTCTCAGCAACAAGGCATAACGTGTCCCGGAGCTGTTAGTGCCGCCAATACCCAGGCTTAACCCAGGACTCAGCGATGGGATAGTGGTGGTGGCACCGCCAGCCGCCGCGAGTATGTCTCCCAGGCCGCCAAAATTACTCAGGCCGAGAGGGAAATTCTGGCTGGTTGATTGAGAACCATCAGCGGCGATGCCTACGCCTAAATCTTTGTCTTTTGATTCGGTGATTTCAGCAACAATGGCCTCGATCAGAACCTGGGCACGTCTTATGTCGAGCTGGCGAATAACCGCTTTCAGGCTTCTCAGGGTATTAGGGTCCGCGGTAATAATGAGGGCGTTGGTTTCCTCGTCAGACTGGATGATGGCATTCTGCGCAAAAGCACTGGCAGTCTTTCTTGCAGCGGCTAGTGCCGGTGTGGTTTTGCCGGGTTGAGCAGTAGATGCCGAATCCTGAATGCCACTCAGTATGGATACCAGGTTTTCAGCCTTGGCATATTTAAGATAAATGACCTGGGTATTGCCGCCATCTTCCAACGGTGTGTCCAGATGCATGATAGTGGTCTTGGCCTTCATGCGGGTGCCGCGGTCACCCGTGATTAAAATGCTGTTGGTGCGGTCATCGGCGGCCATGGTAATTTTTTGAGTCTCGGCTTTGCCGGCTGACTGGTACAAGGAATTCACAATTCGTACCAGCTCGGAGGCCGAGGCATGCTTGAGCTGGATAATTTCGAGTTCATCGCTGTCGGGTTTATCTACACCAGCGATGATTTTCATTAATCTCTGGATATTGCCGACATGGTCAGTGAGGATCAGGGTATTGGTGGGAGCATAGGCGGCAAGGTGGCCCTGCTGGGGCACCAGGGGACGCAATATCGGCACCAGTTGAGCGGCAGGCACGTGATCCAGGCGGACGATTTTTGTGATAAGGGAATCA
>JAOULO010000118.1 GCA_029881995.1 Gammaproteobacteria bacterium | reverse complement strand
GTGGTGACCGAGAATGTAGCGGATATTTTGTACGCCACACGGCTTGACCCTTCAATGACTATTCTGAAGTCAGCCAGTGCAGAAGCGGCTGCCGGTGAAATGGTCTGTGCAGCGATAAGTGATGTGCTCAAACAGGCTGGAGTCGGTGGTGAAGATGCAACTAAGCTGGCAGGACAGATGAATAATAGCTATGCCGGTGATAGTGCTGCCTGTGCAGGCTTGACAGCTGAAACACAGGCGGTATTCAAATTCCAGTCCAACCACGGTAATGAGGTAATGCAAGGGGTCAGCCTGATGTCGAAGGTGAACGCCCAGACTGAATGGCTCGCCCAGTCACGTGCTGAATTATCTATTGAGGCAGGTACGATTGCTTCGGCCGCTAATTATGCCGGTATGGGTGGTCTTGTATCGGATGTCTTCTCCCTGGAAATCATGGATAAGAATCGTAAGCAGATCAGTAGCTTTACCAATCCTATATGGGTGAAGTTGCCATATAAGGGCGGCAACGCGAACATTGAACAGGTTAGCCTGATTACATCGGCTGATGGAACAAACTGGACGCGTGTTAGCGCAGAAAATATTATTGCCTTGCAGGCACAATCAGAAGACACGATGGGTTATGTAGCCTTTAGTACCACGCACTTCAGCTATTACGCCCTGGTTGACAGTACAGTCAGTGTCGATGGTGAGACTGAGCAGGCACCGGCGGCAGGTGGTGGCGGCGGCGGTGGTTGTACGGTTCGTCCTGCTGCGCCCTTTGATCCGCTGTTGCCTTTGATGCTGGTGCTGGGTGCTGGTTATATCTGGCAGCGCCGGGTTACGCAACGAGTTTAAACAGAGTTAGGTAGTAAGTATTAACACCATGGGGATTATGTAATCCCTCCAGCATTACATATGTCTCCATGGTGTTTTTTTTACGAGGATTTGAAATGGACGGGGTAAATTGGTTAAAGCGTCATGAAAAACTGCTGCCATGGGCGGCGGGCGCGGGTCTTGCAGTCAGCCATATTGTTGTCTCTTCTAATTGCACTTTGCCAAAAGAAGGTCGTTGTTCAAGCTGTGGCAGTTGTGTTGTCGCCTTGACTGCACTTGTCAGCTGGGCGTTGTATAAAAAGAGGCAGGGCAACGATTTTTATGGCGACGATAACAAGTCAGTCTAGTGCAACAGCCGTGGCGTATGCGTGCCTGGTTCGTTATCGCAGGATGGATGATGTCTTCATTGTCGCTGGCCGAATTAACAGGGCATTCAGAAACCTTTGTCACGCGGGATAATCGTGAGTTCCGCGACAAGGACGGTATCGAACAACGTCTTTCTCTAAAGTATGGACATCAACCGAATGGTGTATACAGCGCCCTGAGTCTGGGGCTACGTGAACGGGATGGTGTGCAGGAAGGCCATATCTATCAGTTCTATCTGGAAAAAAAATTCGCAGCATCAGGCAGTGCCATTCGTGCCGGCCGTTTTGAGCAGTCTGACAGTCTTGGTTTTTATACCCTGGACGGTGTGCGCGGCAAACTATCCAGTAAATTAGCTTCCCTGGTGGTCTATCACGGTGTGCCTCGGCGCATTGAAGGCCTGCGCTCCGTCGAAGGGGAGTCTGTATCTGGCGCTGACATACATCTGCATGAACAAAACTGGGGAAGCCTTTCGCTGGATGGTTTGCTTGGTTGGCAGGAACTAAAACAGGAAAAGACATCCGAGCGTATGAACGTGGCTGTAAAGACAAAATCAACAGACACAAGCAGTGGAAATGGTGAGCCATTTATTTTTTCAGTGGCGGGTACATGGTTGACCGATGAAAATCTGTGGGAATCATATCAGCTTAATTTATCCACCCAGTTG
>JAOULO010000117.1 GCA_029881995.1 Gammaproteobacteria bacterium | reverse complement strand
AAACTGGCAGGAAAATATTCGGGTTTATTAAGCTAAACGGGTAGGATAAGGCATAGGCAAGTGGCACATTTATAAATAAATCATTCCAAAATGACAAAGGCGAAAGTATAAATCCCAGTAGGCCCAGAAGGGCATATCGGAATGTTCTATCTGCTGGTTTATTTCTGATAGCCATAGAAATATTAATCTTCAGGAGTGCGAACTTGTATGTTTATTAGCTACAGTGAATATTTAAAGTATAATGAATTGTGTAAAGAAGAAGTCATTTTCTAACTAAAGACATCAGTATTTTTTCGATTCACTTTAACAATACTTGTTTTTTGCCTATTTTATTTATATGTATTAGTAAAAAAGGAGCAAAGGATATGAAGCTACCGTTACAAATCACCTTCCGTAATATGGATCGCTCTGACTTCCTCGAAAAAGCTATCCGGGAAAAAGCCGAGAAACTGGATCAATATTTTAGCCATATCATGAGCTGTCGCGTTGTGATGGAATCCAGGCACCAGCACCACCATCAGGGGCATCTCTTTGAAGTCCATATTGATATTACAGTGCCTGGTAAAGAGATTGCAGTCAGTCGTGAGGCCGGGCTAAATCACGCGCATGAGGATGCTTATGTCGCGATACGTGATGCATTTAACGCAGCACAGCGCCAGTTGCAGGATTATTCAGCACGCATTCAAAGACAGGTTAAAACGCACGAGTCCATGCCTCATGGTAAAATCACCAATATTAATTCCTATGAGGGTTTTGGTTTTATCCAAACCGATGATGGTCGTGAAATTTATTTTCATGGGAACAGTTTATTGAATGTTGATCTGGATGATCTGGAAGTCGGTGATAGTGTCCGTTTTCATGAAGAAGTTGGTGAACAAGGTCCGAAGGCCAGTAGTGTGACACTGGAGGGTAAGCATCATGTGGTTGCATAATGCTGCATGGTGATTGTTGTCAGTAAATAAATCGGTCAGAAGTTCTTGTCCATGTATTGTATGTAATATATGAAGTAGTCGAATTGTGTTTATGAAATCGAGTTGTTTTAGCCTTAATATAAAGGGCTTATACAGATCACGGCTGTCCCTTAGTTGACATCTGTGGTGTCAATGCTATCTTTTTTCTTATGTAAATCAGGTTCGTCCTGAACATCCTGATTCCACAGGGGGTTATTTCTGTCATCTGGATGCATTTTGTTGCGCTCCGAGTCACGAATATGCCAATAAGAATAGTCAATCGCAGCGTCAGCATAGTCCTGTTTTTTGTCGTGAGTAAATGGACACCACCAGTTTTCAACTACCATTGTCAGGTACGCAAAGTAGCGAAACAGGGCAACACTCATCGGGCAGTATATTTTACAGTTGAAGATCCAGTACCAACGAAAACTGCGCCAGTTTAAGTGAGTCGTTTCACTTTCGTAAGTGATTTGATTATCATACTGATATCGATGAGAAATCCACGTGGGTACAAATGACCAATAACTGCGAATGTTCATGCCGCCGACATATTTTAGATGTATGCGTACAACCATTACGCCAATGATAACGAATGGAATAGTGACCAATATTGGAAAATAAATCAAAGGAATGCCGAGATATTTCTTCCAGGAGGCTTGATGTTCATAATTACTGCCAATGCTGATCCTGCCCATAGCAGTCCTTTATAGTAGTTGTTATGGGAACACTTACAGTAAAACATATATTGAAAAATAGTGCCCTACATTTATAACAGGAAAGCTTTGATAGAATGGAAAACGGTTTTATCCAGACGGGGAGACGGTAAAAATCGGCTCTGTTCCCCATGATTCCATTAAATAATAGATACATTTTGTGCTGTTTTTATACAATTAGATTTCCTTCA
>JAOULO010000116.1 GCA_029881995.1 Gammaproteobacteria bacterium | reverse complement strand
GCCGTTGTTGTGGATAATAAAGTTGGACAAAATGCAGAAGGTGAGCCCATTACCATTCCATATACCCCTGAAGAGCTGACACGATTTACAGCACTGGTAAAGGAAACCGTGGGTTTTAATGCTCTGCGTGGCGATACACTTAATGTTTCGAATGTTGCCTTTACACCGCCGGTAATAATACCGCCACCAGTGATCCCGTTCTGGGAGAAAGAATGGTTCTGGAACGCAATGAAACAATTTATGGTCATTCTACTCGTACTGTTCCTGTTGCTGGGCTTATTAAAGCCGGTAATGCGCAGTCTATTGGCCAAGTCCCAGGAAGAAGATGAAGAAGAGGACCAAGTTGATCATTCCTCAGAACCTCCTAAGCTTGAAGCCCCTGCCTATGAATCAAATCTACAACTGGCCAAGGCTGTGGCAGCGGACGATCCGAAGATGGTGGCGCAGGTGGTTCGTACCTGGATTATGGCAGATAAGAAACGAGTAGGTGGTTAATGGCCAAGAAAGAGAAAAAGCTGAATGGTATAGAACGCTCAGCCGTGCTGTTATTGTCTATTGGTGAGGATGATGCCGGTGAGATCATGCGCCATATGTCACCTAAAGAGGTACAGGCCGTGGGTGAGGCCATGGCCACCATTGGTGGTGTAAGCAAGGATCAGGTAGGTGAAATTCTGGATGAATTTGCCGAATCGATTGGCGATCACACTTCTCTCGGCGTGGGCAGCGAGGATTATCTGCGTAAGGTTCTGACCAATGCCCTGGGTGGTGACAAGGCGGAGGCATTGCTTGATCGAATTTTGATGGGGCGCAACTCGAAGGGGCTGGATGCGCTGAAGTGGATGGAACCCCGGGCGGTTGCCGATATTATCCGTCTTGAACATCCACAGATCATTGCCATTGTGCTGTCCTATCTTGAGCCAGATAGGGCAGCCGATGTGCTGTCTGCCCTACCTGAAAATATGCGTGTTGATGTAGTCATGCGTATTGCATCACTTGATGGTATTCAGCCTAGTGCGATCAATGAGCTGGACGATATGCTTGAACAACAGTTTTCCGGTAACTCGGAAAATATCAAAACATCCTCTGTCGGTGGTCTGAAGACAGCGGCGAACATGATGAACTATCTTGAGCCCGGTGTTGAAAACGAGATCATGGAGATTGTTAAAGAAGCCGATATGGAAATGGCTGAAGGCATTCAGGATCTGATGTTTGTGTTCGATAATCTGGTTGATATTGATGATCGTGGTATTCAGGCGCTGATGCGAGAAATACAGTCTGAAGTATTGATCACGGCCTTGAAAGGTGCAGAAGTTGCAGTGAAGGACAAGATACTCAAGAATATGTCAAAACGTGCGGCTGAAATGCTGGAAGATGATCTGGAAAACAAAGGGCCAGTCAAACTCAGCGAAGTGGAAAATGCGCAGAAGGAAATTCTGGCCATTGCAAGACGTATGGCCGATGCCGGCGAAATTAATCTCAAGGCCAGTGATGAGTATGTATAGCTATGCCCGCACCTAAGGTCATTAATAAAGCGAAAGGACTGTCTGCCTATGAGCGGTGGGAGACTCCGGTAGTCGATGATGAGCCACCCAATCAGGATGAGCTGGTTACCGCTGCCGAGATAGAGGCCATCCAGCAACTGGCTTATACCGAAGGTTATGCCCAGGGTTATGAGCTGGGTGTCGAGCAGGGACATAAGGATGGTTATGCTGCGGGGCATGGAAAACTGGAAAAATTATTGAAGGAGCGATTGCAGCGTCTCGATTCTGTGCTGAGTTTTATCTCTCAACCTTTGAGTGAGATGGATGAGCAGGTTATCAATCAGTTAACAGACATGAGCATCCTGATTGCTCGG
>JAOULO010000044.1 GCA_029881995.1 Gammaproteobacteria bacterium | reverse complement strand
GAAGAGGCCATGGCTGCGGCCGAAAAAGCCGTTGCACTGGATAATCAGGACTCGGATGTGCTGGGTTATGTGGGTTGTGCACTGGCAGATATGGGTGACCTGCATCGCGGTATTGGCATGTTACGCCGTGCCGTGGAATTAAACCCAAGTAATGCACAGGCGATTGCCGCCCTGGGGGCAGCGTTGTTACAAACGGGTGATAAAGAGGGGATTGAGCAACTGCAGGAAGGCATTCGCATCAGCCCACGCGATAATCGACTGGCGGCATGGGGGGCATTGCTGGCCAGAGGACTGCTGAATTTCGGACAGGTCGATGAGGCAAGAGAAGTGGCCAGTAAGGCCTGCCAGTGTGATGATAAAATTTTTCTACCGCGCATTATTCTTGCCATCGCCTGCTATCTTGAGAATGATTTAAAAGCGGCTGAGTTGGCATTAGCCGATGCACGTCGTTTAAGACCGGGACTTGGGCAGGTGGATATTAGTCGCTTTACCCGTCCTGAAGAGTTGCAGGGTTTGATAGCAGCAGGATTGATATAGTCGGTTAAATGGGAAGGAGAGATTTAATTTTAACCACAGGTCAAGAAAAATTTCCTCCGTTCTCTTTTATTTTTATATTGGGTCTATATCGGGAGTACCACCGTACAAATGTACAGCATTATCGATGACGAAAACCAGGAACTGAAAGAACGACTTTATCAGTTACGACTGGAGCATAGAGATATGGATGAACTGATACAAAGGCTATATGAAGAGGCCTACGTGGATCAGTTACAGGCTTCCAGACTCAAACGCCGTAAGCTGCAAATCAAGGATGCCATTACGCGTCTGGAAAGCCAGCTGATTCCAGATTTGAACGCCTAAGTTTAATTTTCCTCGGAAAATCGAGATCAGAACCCAGTAGCATCAAGCCAACCATTCAACAAGGTAGTAAATAAACTGCCCTTCGGATGACTTTGATGGCCCGATAGAAAAAACAAGAAGTTGTTAAGTTGTATAGCCCCATATCTGGCTATAGTTTAATGGTTTTTCGCTTTCATTTACGCATATAGTCTGAATATCGAATTTATGGATGCTCAGGTCACGAATTAAAGGGTTAGCATATTCTTCACCATTTTTACCCAGTACGCTCTTTAGATAAGGTTCCATTGGGCTCATTTTCCCCCGGAAAACTACAATCGCGGTTTCACCATTGGTTAATTTAACAAAGCAACCGGGTGGAAATACTGTTAATACCTTGATCAATAAAAGAGAAAAGTGAGTTTCATATAGACTGCCCTTGTCCTTAAAGAAGTACTGTAATACTTCGTTGATGGCAAACTGTTTGTGATAGTTTTCAGTGGAAACCATTGCCCCGTAACTGTCAGCTATACCAAGTATGAGTGCTCCCCTACAGATATTTTCCCGTTTATATCCGTTTGGATAACCACTTCCGTCGCAACGTTCATGATGTTCATGAATAATATCAAGTACATTCTCATTGTCGTAATTGATTGAACGCAATAGTTCTACACTTTTTTCGGGATGTTTCAGGATGATATTATTTTGTGCCTGAGTGAGGGGTTCGGTTTGTTTTGTGAGTTTCTCTTGAGTGTGTTGCATACTTACATTGGCTAATATGGCAGCAGCAGATAAACAGTAACATTCATAGTCACTAAAACCGGCACGTCTTGCTATCATGACAGATATATAAGCACATTGTAGTGAATGATAGTGTGTGTAGTGATACTCATTTTTGACATGGCAGACGCCCAGGATACCATCTGGTTCACGTATACACAGGACCAAAATATCTTTAGCAAGATTGTTGATTAACTCGATACATTCAGGATTTTGATTTTCTAGTTCGGAATAGATTTTTTCAATTCGCTTGATATATTTAGCCGTTATGTCAAAGACGTTTAATTTTCCCTGAGTGGATTTTATGGCGTTATGTTGCTCATTTGGAACATCATGGAATAATACATACTGGCACATTTCATCCAGCATTTTATCGCTTCGGATTTCCTGTCCCTTCGCAAGAAGCTTGCGCCCCTCAAGATCAAAGATATTCCATGGCACTTTCATGCCTACCTTGAGATCCTTCCTGGCTAGAGGGGTTTTTTCACTCATTGGTAATAATCCGTAATCATTCCAATATAGTTCTATATTCGGACAATTAATTTGAAACTTTATACAAAGACATAGATATTATAGGGTAAAGTAAACAAACGGGAGTCGGAATTTTATGGTGTGCTGGACCAGCCGCGGAACCTGGTTATTCTACAGTGGGCATTCAAGGTGTAATAGGGAACAGACTGAACCTTCCCTGGTTTAACGACACTTTTAATCACGGAAAACCGGGGTCAGAACACAGTTTTATCAATTACTAAGCTAACCATTCAACAAGGTAGTAAATAAACTGCCCTTCGGATGACTTTGATGGCCCGATAACACGTGCTGCATGTAATCGTTCAGAATCTTTCGCATTTTGTATCGCAGTCTCTGCATCTTCTACAATCTCGACACAGCCTGCAGGAAAACGTTTACGCGTTGGCCGTGGAGCATTGATGACGGCAAAACGTTCCTGTGAGACATCGGATTCGGGGTCAACCGGTACAAAACCACGCATAGTAAAGACCTGGGCTATAATTGAGAACAGATCACATTTTATCACAATGATTTAGTCAGGCAGAGCGATACCGGGATGAATAACTGGAACACGACGGAAAATTATGGGCGTATTGCCCGGTGGTTACATTGGGGAACGGCCCTGTTGTTTTTGCTGGCGTATTGTGCCGTGTACTATCGGCACTGGTTTACTGAGAAAAAAACAGCGGAGAATCTTGTCGCACTGGATCTGCATTTATCCGCCGGTATCAGTGTCGGTATCATCGTTATCTTGCGTATTATCTGGCGCATGATGAATGAACAACCCGTTCTGGAAGCCGGCCCGCGTTGGCAGTATTTGTTGGCGCATTTTGCTCATTATGTATTGTATGCGATTATGGTTCTCATGCCATTAACAGGTTATCTGGGTACCGGTAAAGCAACCGACTTTTTTTTCATGTTCGAAATCCCCAAGTTCGAAGATACCTGGTTGTTTAATGCATTTGTCTGGGAATTTCTTGGATTAACGTTTAAAGAATTTGAAGCGCCGATTGATTTCTTTCATAAGGAAATCATGGGTGCATGGCTGGTTTGGATATTAATCCTCGGACATGTCGGCGCTGCGCTCTACCACCACTATAAGTTAAAAGACCGCACCTTAATCAAAATGCTTAAAGGGGATAAATCATAAAAACCGGTCAGAAGACAGTTTTTTCTAATATAAGATATTATGCATATTTGAGTTGATTTCTCACAGCCGGTTATGCACAGTAAAGCCATTTTCTCAAGGTAACAGGTATGCATTCCAGTCTATATCTACTTATCACAATTGGTGTTCTGGCTGGGTTTTTCATGCGGCCGCTTAACGAGTTTGTCTTAAGCAAACTGATTTCGCTGGAAAAATACATCGACCGCAAACCGCTTGTTATCCTGTTATTATTTACCGCTATTCTGAGTAGCTTTTTTGTCACGATATCCTGTATTTATTTAACGCTGATGTTGTCCGGTTTTATTCCGCTGGGGGAGAACGCGCCAGCTTTTATCATATCTTTTTTTATTGGTGGGACACTCTGGGTGATTTATGCAAAGAAGACGAACCGAGTTTGTCGTGTCTAAGTTTAAGAGCGAAATATTTGGGGTCTGAGAAAATACTCTATTGTGCAGTAGGCTCTAATTATTTCTCTGACATCAATTATTCCAGACCCCAATTATTCTACATTGTAAACTAACTTCTCCTGAAGCAAGAGAGCAAACAACATAACAATGAACGTTTTGTTGTTCCCTTATCCATTGCTAGTGCTTGCCATCCACCAGAGGAACCAATCTCGGGTAGATCAAACAATAAGGTCTCCGTACCGCTGAAGGGATCAAGTCGGTAGACTCCATTTAAACCTGGGCTCGTTGATACACCGAGTCCATATAGGTTGCCATCTATCCCAAAGTCCATAACTCGGAATCTTGAGGATGTATCAGAAATTTTGGTAACCGATGTTGTTGGAACATCTACCACATAAAGTGCCGCGCTAGTTGAGCTGTCCGCAACTGCATGAAAATAGATCGTTGTGGGATCAACAATTGCCATTGAACCAACAACTGTAAATCCAGGTAAGTCCATGAAATCTGTCCGAGCCGCTGTGGCTGTATTGAGTGTAAAAAACTTGGCGATATTATCATTATATGTGGCTATCGCACCAACCATCACATCACCAATAAAATCGGCTCCATGACCATTTCCTCGGACATCAATATCACCTACGACTGAATGGTCACCGGTTCTCTTATTGATGGAAACTAGTTGATAAGATTCTGAAAGACCATAAAGTTCACCTTTAGAATTAATTGCCAGCCCGGCATCTTCTGCATATGGGAAACCACTTTTGATTAAATGTGCGCGATGACTTGTAAAGTCTATTTTCCATAAATCGTTAGGTCCTTCAGGACCGTAATTAATGGCATAACCGATAAGATGTTGAGTCGAGTTACACATGATTGACTACTCCTTTAGTTTTATTATTCACGACTTCACTTGTATAATCATTGCGAATTATTTGCATTGAGTTGAATCACTAAATCCATAAAAAAACCAGTAAGGTGACTATATTCACTTAAATAATGTTAAATATTTACTGAAAGATAAGAATAAGGATGTTTATCTTGAATGGTATTTGGTGATTATTGGAGTCAGAGTAGAACCTCTTTAGTAAAATCATAAAAGGAGACGGAGGAAATATTTCCTAACCAAAATAAAAAAGGCTGGGAACTTTCGCATTCCAGCCTCACAAAGATGAAACAAACTACTTAGTTATTATTAGATTTTCTTATTGTTAGTCGTCATCATGGTCATCATCGTTGTCAATTTTCCCTTCAACATAAGCTCCATATAGACTGAGATCATTCAAAAAGATCCTGCTAGTCCGTAGTTTTGTGCTCCAGGGAAGTTCCTGATAGTTACGCCAGCCATCTTTGTCGGGATTAGCATCTTTGGTGTGTGTGTAAACATCAGCTGTATCAGTATCCAGTACATCATTATTATTTAAATCTAGATACTGTCCACCCAGTACACCTGCTGCATGATCGGCCTCCTTATACCGGCCGACGAAGCCTTCCCAGATATTACGTACGTTAGTAAAGGCCGGACCATCAATACCATAAGCGGTGGGATCAGCCAATATATTGGCTGCCAGAACACTGCGAAAACCAGTCCGGCAAAGCGTCATAATCAGGGTATCTGTTTTGCCTTCAACGATGTTATAAATTTCGTTGTACAATACGCCTGGATCCTGATCATTGCTAGTAACAACATGCGGGAAAGGCACATTATAGGATTTCTTAGGATGACCGGCTGCATATTCACGCAACCGTCTGACATCGATTAATACGGCCTTTTTTCTTTTCATCATTAGATAAGCTTTCGCTGAACTTATTTCCGAGTGATAGGAACGAGGCAGGTCATAGCGGCTTCCCTCCGCATAGACATTCGACACGCTGCTAAATAGCGTAAGTCCAGAAGCAGTTATTAGTAGTAAACGTTTGAGATAGTTCATGATACAGATCCTCCTCTATAAAACACTGTTTAACTCTATCACAAGAGTGAAGGAAGATAAGATAAACTTGTTAATTACAAAAGCGGTATGTTTTTATATTATAAAATTATTAACTCTGATAGTAGTAACAAAGCCTGTATAAACATCGTTTAAACCAATGGTTTAAACTTATAAGTTCAAGTAAAGCAGATCAGAGTGAATCTCACCAGTCTAACGGATATGTAATATAGGTGTTAAACTTACCGGACAGAGTGAACATCTGAGGCAGGGACCGAGCCATTATAAATACTAATAACGAAAAGGAGTTTGCTAAGGATATGCTTTTCAAAAACACACCAGAAAAGTTCTGGAATCTGATTGCATCTAAATATGCCGCCTCACCTATCTCAGATAGAACGGCCTATGAGACGAAAATCCAGAAAATAAAATCCCACCTTACAAACGAGAGTAGAGTGCTGGATATCGGTTGTGCGACTGGTACGCAATGTGGTGGTATCGCCGGTGAGGTTAAGCAGGTGACTGGGATTGATATCTCTAGCAAGTTACTGACCATTGCAGAACAGCGAATGGCTGAGCGCAAATTGGGTAATATTGAGTTTTTTCAAACAACTGTGTTTGATGAGCGTTTTAAGTCGGGTAGTTTTGATGTAGTGACGGCCTTTTATGTGTTGCACTTTTTTGAGGACATCGACTCTGTTTTTAATCGTATCCATGATCTACTCAAACCTGGTGGTTTGTTTATCTCTGAGACCGCCTGCCTGGGTGAAAGAAATATCGTCATGGCCAGACTGTTACGTTTTGCTGGGCAACTTGGCTTTTTACCGTTAACCAATCTACTCACCACACAAAAACTGGAACACGCACTGGATAAAGCAGGTTTTACTATTATTGATAAAACAAAATTTAGTAAGAGTAGTTATGCTGAGTTTACCTTGTTCGCGAGGAAGCCAGAATAAAACACAGAGAAATTACTTTGTTGAAATATTAAAAAGGCTGGTTTGCTCTCGCATCCCAGCCTGAATTTAATCAAAAAAACTGTTTTTATTATGTACGACAATACTTAGTCGTCATTATGCTCATCATCACCATCGTCATGTTTAATACGACTCAGCAATTCACTACGGGTAACCAGTTCTCTAACCGCATGGGCATGCTGTTGGCGTTTATGTGACCATTCTACCAGACCATGGGCATCG
Source organism: Gammaproteobacteria bacterium (assembly GCA_029881995.1). GTDB lineage: Bacteria > Pseudomonadota > Gammaproteobacteria > UBA6429 > Thiohalophilaceae > JAHEDB01. Next base: position 22,965 of record JAOULO010000044.1, on the reverse strand, counting down.
ATGGTTGCCGCTGTCTTTTTCACATCCCAGGTTACCTGTAAAACCGAGCAATGATCATTATTATGCTTCGAACCTGTGGTTGAGCCTGTATAGATAACTCGAGCATCATCATGATTCATTGGCTGATCGAGATCGGCAACATCTGCATCATGATCCACCACTTTGAAAACCTGCGCGACAACACGAAGCTGAGGGTTGGCACACACTCCTGTGGCACAGTTACCCAGACCGTTATTTGGATCAAGGTCTTCATAATTAACATTGCAGCTTGTGTGTACAAAATGGACCTCAATGGTATCACCTACCATGACACCAATCGGATGGTCTCCACCGATATCGTTTGCGGCACGCACTACCGGATCAGTCGACGCAGGTTCGACAACGGCCCAACCCGAATGGTCATTGTGTGTGTCAACGAAGGTTGAATACGCAGCAGATTTATGTTCGGCATTCCAATGATAATGAATATCGCAAAGGTTCATTTTGCTGGTTTTAAATGCAGTCCTGAACTTAGTCTTGTTCGTCCCCCACTTTGAATCAATATCTCTTGGGGCCTGTGGACCAGCAGTTATCTTACCTGTCGCAGTTTTTCCACATTGATTCCATAAATCAGGATGGGTGGTGGTTAGTCCACCATCAGCTGTATCGTGAAGATCGCTTCCAGCAGCATGCACAGTTCCGGCGAGGCTCAAACTAACTAATAGCGCTGCACCAATTTTTATATTATTTTTCATTATTATCTCCTTGATTATTTTTTATTTTGATGGGAAATCAAAGGCTTTTTCCCACGCGGGAAAATACTGGGTTCGTTGATTAGAGTCAAATCAGCAGATCACGATATGAAATGAGCATATAGAATAAGGTGTTTATTCTGTAACCAGTAGTAAAGCTGATTAAATAACAGAAGATGATCAAAAATGGCCTGATTATTAACGTGCTTACCTTTCAATGGGTAAAACCCACTTCAATTTCGCTGAAATTCTTTAACTCTTGTTCAGAACCAAGAAATTAAACTGTATATATTGCAGGCCGCTAATTGGCTGATCCATGAATCGTCTGGTATTGAAACAGTCCTGCAAGGTAACTATCCGGTGAGGATCAAGCGTATCAACGATCTTGTCATCCCTAAACGATTCCCTGGAGTTGAAGGCTATACAGCCCATTGATGAATTCTTAGTCCGGTTACATTTCCAGGCAAGTGATCAATAGGTGGTAATCACGTAACAAAACTGGCCTTAAAATCCAATAGTATTGTTATGGTAAAGGAAGAACGATAAACAATGTCTCAGGTATTTAACTCAATATTTGGTTGGCCAGGCTCATTTGTTATTCGTCGCCTTGATTATCTTGTTAATGTCACGACCTTTGTTTGTTTTGTCCTACGTGACTGGTTTGCCCGTGCGGGTTTGATTTATCGATACAGTTATCGCCCATTAATTACGCAAATTATTTTTACTGGTGTTGATGCCTTACCGACAGTTGTCTTTCTCGGCTTCATTACTGGTTTTATCTTGACCTTTCGCATGATCGAGTTGTTTGATTCTGTGGGTGATGCGGTGACTATGTTGCAATACATGATTGGCCTGGAGATTGGACCGATGATGGCGGCGATTATTCTCATTAGTCGAACTGCCTCTGCGATTACAGTTGATATAGGTAATATGAAATTACATAAGGAAATTCAGTCACTGGAACTCATGGGTGTAGATATCAACGAAACACTGATAGCACCACGCATACTTGGGGTGACTATTTCGCAGGTAGTGGTGGCGGTCTATTTTACCTTTGTGACATTAGCCAGCGGAATTTTACTCAGTGGCCTGTTAATATCACCAGATCACTATTCCTATTTTCTAAAGCTGGCCGATAGTGCCGAGCCGATGATGTTGCTATTGTTCGTAGTAAAAAATATGTTGTTTGGTTTAACTATAGGCACCGTGTCCTGCTATCACGGCTTAAGCGTTGGTACATCAGCTACGGAGGTTCCGCAGCAAACTCAACGGGCCATTGTTAGTATTCTCATTATGTTATTTATTATCGACAGTGTTATCGTCATGGTGTTGTTATCATGACCAAAAATCTGTTAGAAGCAAAAGATTTTTCTCCCAGTTATGCGGACCTAACTGATGACAGGGAAACCAATGGGCCATTGCTTAGTTTGTCTTTGCCACCCCAGACCATTACTGCCGTCATGGGTGCTGCGGATGTGGGTGTGTCAGCCTGGCTTGCTGGTCTGGCGGGGGTTGAAGATCCGCATACCGGTTGTGTATCCGTTCTGGGTCAGGATCTGGCTTATCTTGATAAACACGCCTGGCAATTGATGCGTACCAAAATCGCCTATTTGGGTAAACACACGCGACTCATGTCGGTATTGAGTGTATTGGATAATATTGTGGTGCCAGCCCTGTATCATAAGCTGGATGAACCTAAATCAATTTTTGCCAAAGCAAAACGATTGTTAGCAGAAATAGAGTCATTTGATATGTCTGTCTTGCACCAGTTGCCAGATAGTATCGATCGACATACCTATGGCTGGACGCTCATTGTCAGGGCATTGTTGTTAAAACCTAAAGTTGTCATTCTGGATAACTTTTTTCGAGCATATACGAAAAATGACACTGAAAGCATGTTGCAGTTTATTTGTTCAAAAGTAGAACGTCAGAGTATGGCAGCATTATTGTACCACCATGATCTGCATTTGCTACTGGATCATTCTACGGCAAGTATTTTTATTGGCAATGATTCTATTATTGAATTTCAAAATAATAACGAATTATTGCAGTGCAAAAATGAGGAAGTAATAGATTTTCTCCGCAAGAATGATATGGGTCCGTATGAATAATCAACAGTCGACACCCAAGTCACACTATATACATCGCACTACATATAGTATTCAGGAAAAACTGGTTGGTATGTTTGTGATTTCGGCTGCTATCATACTTTTAGTGCTGCTGTCCTCTGTGCCTAAAAAACAAAATATTTTTGAAGATTATATTGTTATTTATGGTCGTCTGAGTACAGCCGCAGGTTTAAGTACTGATACTACTGTGCAAGTCATGGGATTCGAAGCTGGTACGGTTACGAATATAGAAATCACTGACGATAACGACATCCGCGTAACACTTTCTATCGCTGAAAAATATCACAATCTGATTCGGAGTGATTCTGTTGTTAAAGTAAGTAGTCTCAGCGAAACAGCAATTGGTCGTTCTATTATTGAAATTACTGCGGGATCTCCAAAAATGGAGCAGGTTCCAGCAGGTGCAGAGCTAAAGATAAAGGAAGCTGCCTCTATTGATACAGTAATGAGTAATATCTCAGATATTGTTAATTCTATAGAGCCAGAATCCATTAAACAGACAGTAGCTTCTACCAACAACATAACAAGAAAATTTAGTGCTATGAGTGACCATATGGGAGCGGGTAAGGGAGGCCTGGGTTCACTTATCTATGACAAGAAGCTGGAGAAGGAGCTTGCAAAGGCCATCAGTAACCTGCATAAGTCATCCGCCAATCTGGATGCAATAATGAAAAAGCTTGAGAATAATAGTAGTGATGTGCCGGTCGTCATTGATGAGGTGCAGACAGTGATTGAAGAAACCCGCAAGACCATTGAAGCGACGCAACGTGTCTGGCCCATATCATCCGCTGTAGCCAAACCAAAAGATAAGCCCTTGCTACTGGACCCTATGCCAGCCAATGACTAACTATTCTCCCATTACTCTTTGTCTATCTTTGCTTATATTGGCTGGCATGCTTTCGGCCTGTGCCTCTGCTCCCGAAGACAATGAGCAAAATTACTGGCACGTTATTGCCCAGCAGCATATGAACAATGGTGCTTTGCACTATCAACGTCATCAGTTTCATCAGGCAGTACATCAATTTATTAGTGCGTTGAAGACCTATCAACGTTTCAATGCGGTTGATGGTGAGCTAAACAGTCGTATCAATCTGGCAAAAACCTGTATCGCATTGCACCAGCTGGACCTGGCCCAGCAGCACATCGATGAAGCCCAGCGGTTAATTACCTCCCATGGTCTGTCCGATAAAACTGTCTATCTGGATATAATGCGGTCTTCGATCAGCATTCAAAAGGGTGAGCTGAAACAGGCTGGTAAGCTGTTGGAAAAATATGCCAGCAATACGTCTCTACCAGAGGATGTGTATACCGCTCTGTTAGTTAATAATATTCGTCTGACATTATTGAATCGAGACAAGGTTTCTCCGCTGTTGCAGCAACTGGAGCTGGTGGCTAAAGACAAGCCAAAATATGAACCACGTTTATGGCGTTTTCGAGCACAACAGGACCATGTGCAAAAACAGTTTGCCAGCAGTGATAAATATTATTTCCTTGCCTTGCAGCGTTATAGATCGTTAACGGATTCCATGGGGGTGTTGATGTTGCTGAGAGAATGGGGAGCAAACCTGATTCAGCGTGGCGAATGGCAAGCAGCAAGGGTACGTTATCAGGATATGTATAACACAGCGTTAAGCCTTAAACTACAACATCATATGAGTGTGGCCCTGACAGGCCTGGTTCAGGTTCTTGAGAAAGTAGGTGATGCTAAGAAGCTGGATTGGGCCCGGCAGCAATTAAAAAACTTAAGCAGATAGATTAAGTAAGATTGTTCTTGAGTATCAGTAACAAAAAAATAAATTAAAATTAGACCATAATGTCAATCATTGCTATGGCTTAATTCCAGGAATGGTGAATAGTTTTCCAACTGCCAGTGGGTTGGCAAAACATTTTGTCTAAGTTCGGCCTCTTCCAGACTGAACTCAAGCAGTCGTTCCGCACCTTGTGGCCAATGTTTTTCTACTGGACCATGGTTAATCTGGAATTGACCAGACAGTTGTAACAGGTGGCCATTTTCAAAATCTACAATGAGCAGTGACACAGCGGGATTTGCAATGATATTACCCAGTGTATTGAAGAAACGGTTGCCGGAGTAGTCAGGAATCATAAGTGTTTTCGCATCTATAACATTGATAAAACCGGGATAACCGCCACGGTGTGAAATATCAGCACCACAATCTCGATCAGATTTACTGGTTTTACAGGGATAATGACTGGCAATAAAACTGGTGTCTGCCTTGTTGATGATTGATTGCATCTTTGCTGATAATTGATTCAGTCGTTGAAGAGGTGCATGAATATTGCCTTGAGTGGTATCACATATATCGGATAAGCTTCTCTGCTGAATATATTTTGGACAGTTACCAAAGGCTTGCTTAACCTCAATATGAAGACAACTATGTTCCAGCAGAGAAATCCAGCCATTTACTCGGTTACGACGACGGTTGCTAAAATCGATCCCCAGCAATGCAATCTGATCACCGGTCTGTAAGTGGCTAACTAACTGTATTTCATGCTCTGGCAGCTGGAGTATGAGCTTATCTGGCGACATGACAGTAATAAATCCGGTTTCAGCACAAAGCAGGGTCGACCTTAATCGACCCGATTCATCAACGCTTGCAAATGCAACATATGATAATGATTGAAAAAATAGCTGGTGTTCCTGAGTCAACTCCGTATGGATAATTCTATGCCCATGCTGGGATAGCGTAGCCCTGGATCCATATTTCTCCTGAAGCTGTTGCTCACCAGCATGAAAGGGATCATGCTGCATTTGTTTTGTTATATCCATCGTAGCTCAGGCCGTGACTGCCACTGTAGGAAGTGGAGTGTAGCCCGGCAGGCTTTCAATCCGTTTGAACCACTGCTGAATATGTGAATAGGATTCTACAGAAATTCCCCCATCTTCAGCCAGTGCGACATAGGGATAGATGGCGATATCGGCAATGGTAATTTTATCAGTAGCCAGCCATTGGTGAGTGGAGAGAAATTCATCCAACTGTAGTAACAGGTTTGTTCCTATGATGATGGCATTGTCGTAATCGCGGGGCAGACCAAACAGTTTGACAACACGGGCGGCTGCTACGCCGTGGTGAATCTCATTGGCGGCGGTGGAAAGCCAGTACTGGATCAGGGCCAGGGTTTCTGGGTCCTGTGGCAGGTAATGCTCTGGGGCGTATTTTGTTGCCAGATAGACAAGTATGGCATTGGAATCACTGAAGCATTGCTCACCATCCTGGAGTACCGGGACTTCTCCCTTGCTGTTGAGCTTTAGAAAGGCCTCACCGGTTTGTTCACCATTAGCCAAGTCTACGGTCTGGCGCTCATATGATAGCCCAAGCAGGCTTAGGATAAGCCGAATTTTGTAACAATTTCCTGATAATTCAAAGTCATAGAGTTTCATTATGATGTCCTTAACTATTTAGTTTATAATATACCGAACGACCGGTATAATGATTATTACCGAACAATCGGTATAATGCAAGTCGAAGACAGAGAATTGGAGTTGGCGTGCCTGCACCGTTGAAGACAAAAGAGGAAGTGATTGAGCAACTCACAGATGTGTTTCGTGAGCATGGTTATACGGGTACAACCCTGTCCATGCTGTCAGAAGCAACTGGACTGGTGAAGGCCAGCCTGTATCACTATTTTCCTCGTGGCAAGAAAGACATGGGCCTGGCTGTGCTGGAACAGGTTGGGGATCGTTTTTTACAAGAGGTCATTGAACCGATTGATCTGGATGGGAATATTTCTGAACAGCTTGAACTGATGAGCCTGCATCTGATCAAATTTTATAAAGATGGCCGTGTGGCCTGCTTGCTGGAGGTATTTTCTCTGGGGCAGGCGAGAGAATTATTTCAGGACATCATTAAAAAGCGAATAGAACGGTTGACTAATGTTATCGCCAGCCTTTTACAGAAGGCTGGATTTGATTCAGAACAGTCAAGACAGCGGGCAATAGATGCCATCGTTCAGGTTGAAGGGGCGCTTGTTGTTGCCAGGGCTTCTGGTGATCGTCAGGTTTTCATCGATGCTATGCAGGTATTGCCAACCCAGTTACTTCGTATGTGACATAAACCAGAATATGGTTAACCGATTCTAGTGTTATAAAGGTGGTTAGAAAGTTTTATAAGCTGAATATTCGGATTGTGTAGAAAAATCTATTACACTGCAGACAATAAACCGTTTAATTACATTTCAACCACGACTCTATGGCTGTTTTAATATTCAAACTGAGATTTGTGCCTGATGATGAGGCACAGGATATTCGAGATTTACTATTCGAAAACAACATCGACTATCACGAAACCTCAGCCGGTCTTCTCGGTATTTCGGTGCCGGGGTTCTGGGTTATAAATGAAGAACAAGCAGATAAAGCCAGAGCTTTGATTGATGACTATCAGCAGTTACGACAAAAACGGGTACAGGAAGAATACCGGTTAAACAAAAGAACTGCTACGGATATGTTCAAAGAAAATCCTGTCCGTTATGCAGGTTCTATATTGGCTATCATACTTATATTGTTTTTTATGGTATATCTCTTCGTAAAGTTTTGATGCAGCAGATTGCATGCCAATAGAGGCTATCAATTCATGGGCTGAGTTCGTATTTTAAATTTTCTATAAATTGTGTGGATATTACCAGTCATCGTATATATTCAACTATTTATCTGAATATCTTGTGAATATATTTGAAGTTTGTTCACGTTCACATTTTGTATATTTGTATTCTACTAACATGGAAACAAAACTAATTATAAGGAAATAGACATGAATAAGAGCCCTTCATATCCACTATTTATTGTTCTTTTGCTAGCTAGCCTGTTTTTATCGGCATGTGGCGGAGGTAGTAGTTCTAGTGGCAATACACCCGTTGAGACTGGTGATCCAGGTCCAGGTGACCCTGACCCAGGCGATCCCGGCCCCTCTGATCCACCATCTGCCAAATGGCAACTACCAGTTGGAAACTATATTTCAGCTAAAATGCCTATGCATCTCGTATACCCTCGACCAGATACTGAAACGGGGGACTTTGCCAGACACAAGTATGCTCACCCTAATATGGTTTATGAAATTCCTGTTGGGGTTCAGGGTGGAGCTTGGCCCTTTAAATATGAATTATTACAAAGTCCGGCGGGTGCAAAAATAGGTGAGGTCTATGGTAGTACGAATTATGGCTCAATTACATGGATGGCTCCTGATACGGGAACATATACATTTGAAGTTAAAATCACTGACCAAGAGTTAAAATCTGTAACTGCAACATGGGAAGTGACCGTGGATGCAGCTCAGTTTGTATTTATACAGGATGGATATATAGGAACTAAAACAGGAACAATTGACCAGCCACTTGAGGACATCGAAGATTGGTATAAAGGTGATCGTGCTGATACAACTTTTCACAACAAAATTATTGTGTTTCGAGAAGGAAGCTATTCCCTTATAGGAGGAGTTGCAACAAACGGTAATGTGCGCCTGGATACGGTTTCAAAAACACGAAGTTTCATTTCGTATCCTGGTGAAAAACCGGTTATTGACTGTTCTAAAGCAAAAATATTAACAGATTCAAAATCACATGATTTGTTTGTCGCAGGTATTCGGTGGGAAAATGGTCGTCAGGATGTTAATAATGCACATTTCTTCTGGGCCATTGGAGATGTTTCACGCTCCACCTGGTGGCGAAACCATTTTCATAATCTTGGCCCGGGCCTTGTAGGTAACGATAATACATTACCAGTTTTTGTGAGTAATACCAGTGTTTTAAAACACAATATTCTATACAAAGAAAATGCTCATACCCAAATTAACAATTTTGGCTTTAATGGCGGTTACTTTGAAGCTTATGTCAGCAATCATGTTCTGATTGAACAAAATATAGCAAGTAATAGTGCTGTTGCGTATGGTTTTTTTGCAAAAGGGACGCGCGCTTATGTTTCTATCCGTGCTAATACAGCAATTAATAATGTTAAAGGTACACAGATTGCTGTTGGAAATAATACAGAATCAGGAGATGTACCACACGACCATGAAATTTGCTGGAACAATATAAAAGCACCGGATGAAAATGTATTGCTTATATCTAGTGGAGATAATTATGCTGGTCAAACCTTTAACAGTCATATATATAGAAATACCATTATTGGTGATACAGCATGGGTTCGATTTCCAGGAAAGGAGAATTTTAAGGTTGATGGGAATGTCGTAATAACCAAAGATATGAATGCGGCATCTTCACGTTGGAATACAAGTATTATGGACAGTGATATCGTAACTAATCTCACAACAGATGGCTCAGAAGATTATGTTGATGTAGAGGGTAAACTTAAAGGCACTTTTCGAGATCAGTACATTGGAACTCATGGGCATGAGATAGCGTTCTGAAAACTGACTGTGAAAATAAATTTAAATGTTGAGGTATATCCTTATACTATAACTAAAGTGGTTTTGAATATTGTCTAGCCTGATTATGTTTATAATTTATACCTATGGTGCTTTCCTGAATGGAATTGCCAGTACATGTACTATTTGTTGGTCGTCTGGATATCGAGATGGATTTAAAACTCCGAGCTTATCTGGAAGCTCGTTAGGTTTGTACACAAAAGTACCAAACAGGATATCCCAGAGTGTAATCGTTGATGCAAAATTATTAGCCTCTTTCTGATTGGCACTATGATGGTATCGATGTGTCTCGGCACCAATGAATATATAATTAAAAAGACCAGCTCGACAATCTACATTAAAATGAGATACCAGACCCTGTAGGCCGGTTATCAAGCTGGCAACAAAAATAGATTCCGTGGAAAAACCAAGAAAAAATAAGGGTACAGTCAGGATTATTCTAACGATAATGGTATTAATTGGATGCGCAACCCCGTGCATAAAAAGATAGACCTGTTGTGGCAAATGATGCGCAACATGAATTTTCCATAAAAAATGACCGACTGGTCCTCGTGCCTCGTGACTCCAACGATGAATCCAGTACCAGAGAAAGTCTGTAATTAGTAGAATAAAAATGATACTGGGTATCAGTGGTAAATTAATGTGTGACTCACCGCGGATTAATCCAAACCAGAGTATCATCTCTAAACCGATATATTGAACCAAACCCAATGTGATGCCACCGATAATCATAAAGGGGACATCTCGTTTGAAAAAGGTTTCCTTTGTCATACGCCATTCCTGGCGAAGCGGCAACAGTAATTCTACTATCAGCATGACCCCAATCAATACAGCCACATACAACCCACGGTAGGTACCCAGTTCAGAGGCTACTCCACTGACCTCGAACCAGGCATAAAATATCATATAGGTAAACAGGACAGGGTAAAGTCCATGTCGAATAAAATTCTTGAAGGGTTTAAATGTATCTGATGCCATCGTGATGTCTCTTCAGTACCGAAATACAGACACAGCATAGACCTTACCCCTTAGGGGAGAGTCAAGAAAAAAGTTAAATTTGGGTAAAATTAAGTGAAGGTACGATTCATTTCATCGCGAAGAGTATCTAGTCGGTTTTCTGTTTCCTTTATTTCTTTGATCTTCTCTCTCAGTTCAGCTTTTTTCCTGTCAAATAGTTCATTGGCAAAGTCCAGGGGGAATGATTTTGTTTTAATCCGCTGGTCAATGAGCTGTTTAATTTCAGAGAGAGAAAAACCTACCGTCTGGCCATGTTTGCACATGTGAATCAGAAATACTTCAAGTTCAGAATAGATACGGTACTTACCACGGCGAGCAGGTTTTGGGATCAGTCCTTCGGATTCATAGTAACGTATTGCCTTGCAGCTCGCCCCGGTCATTTCAGCGACCTGGCCGATTAGAAAACGTGGTTCTTCATCCTGTCTATCAATACGAAATGAATCATTCATAGTAGTATTATAAGATTATTATGGGGGTGTGTATCAAGCGTGATTAAAAAACCGAAGCCAATGATGGCTTCGGTTTTTTCAATACAAAAGTCGCGCTGATGACTGCTTAGAGCTGATAGGCAGTAAGCCGCTTATATTAATTCGTTGTATTGAGTAGATTTTCTCTGAAAATGGCTTTATGTACATCACCAATGCTAATAATGCCAACTAATTTATTATATTCATCGGTAACTGGGATCCGGCGGATTTGTTTGGAGCACATCATAGAAACAGCCTTCAATAGAGGCATCTCTGGTGTTACCGTAGCGACAGCATGGGTCATTAATTCCCCGGCAGTTTTGTTCAGAACATTTCTATAATCACCTTCAATGGACTCAAAATCAGGTTTTACGCCATCGATCAACATTTGGGTGACATCAGGGAACATGGCACGCAGGATATCTTTTTCTGAAAGAATACCCACAAGAGTATTATCATCATCAACAATTGGTAGCCCGGAAATTTTGTTAAAACACATTATTGAGGCTATGTCCTTGATTGAAGTATTTTTATTAGCGGTTCTCACCGTCGAAATTAGTACATCATTTACAATCATATTTCTCTCCAAATTACTGCAAACCATGATTCAGGTCATTTTTACTTTATATAGGATTAGCCTTCCGGGCGTCCAGAAAGCATTTTTAATGCAAAAAGCTGATTTACTAATTACTTAATGAGCCTAAAAGCCAGCTTAATGTAGAATTTTCTAATGTAGTAAAGTTTCAATTTTGGCGTGATAAATCACACAAAATTATGAAAAATAGTATTGAAATAAGGACCTTGCGAGCTCCAATCTGGTTCAAATTCTGACATGTAGATCGCGTATGCAACAATTTCTACGGTGATATTGGAGAATTAGAGCCTAAACTTCGGAGGAAATCTGCCGAGAAATCAGTATAATAATAATTCCATATTCTGAATTATAAATCCCGAGACGCTGACGAAACTGTATGAGAGATTGATGAAGATTATTTTTGATGAATGTATTGATAATGTTGTAAATGTACTAAATAAAGAAAAGTTGTTCCGGTACGATTGTAAAATTCCTGAAGATAGTGAAGTTTCCTGCCTGGAAAATGATTTCACTAAATTAACTGGATTCAAATATGCTGTGGCAATGAACTCATGTAGTTCTGCCATCTTTATTTCACTTTTATGTGCAGGTGTCAGGCCAGGCGATAAAGTGATGTTACCGGCCTTTACCTTCATAGCTGTTCCCAGTTCAATTATCCATGCTAATGCTGTTCCGGTTCTTGTCGATGTTGATGATAACTATGTAATCGATATGGGTTCATTAGCAGAAGTTTATGAAAAAGAAAATGCCAACTTTCTTCTCTTGTCACATATGCGTGGTCGTGTGGCAAATATGGATGAGTTATTAATCTTTTGCAATACGCATGATATAAAACTTGTTGAGGATTGTGCTCATAGTCTAGGCGTTTTATGGAATGGTAGGCAGGCTGGCTACCACGGGATTGCAGCAAGTTTCAGTATGCAGTCATATAAAATGCTGGATGGGGGTGAAGGAGGGGTTCTTTGCACAAATGATATGGATGTTGCGATAAAATCCATGCTCTACGCTGGCTGCTATGAGACAAACTGGAGTAAACACTACTTGACTGAAGAAGGTCAAAAGCTTGCCAACGAACTTGTTAATCAGTTGCCAGCTTATAATTTCAGAATGTCTAATCTTACTGCAGCAGCAATAAGGCCTCAGTTAAAACAGTTGGAAGATAGAATCCAGAAATATAATAATAATTATGATTGTTTTATTAATATCCTTGATGAATCGCCATATATCCGCATTCCTCAATTTACCACTGGTAGCAGACCTGCATCAGATACCTGTCAATTTCAGATTTTAACTGACAACAAAGAAAAAATTCGGGAAATCATACAAAACCTTGAAGCGCAGGGTATTACCCTGAGTGTTTTTGGTTTTAGTGAAAAAAACGCACGCGCATTCTGGCGATGGGGATTTTGTAATTTTCCTGAAGGTAAGTGTAACAAAACAAAGAACTTACTATTAAATACAGCCGATATCAGGCTCAGGCTTGCCTGGGATAAGCGAGAGATATCCCGTATTGCAAATATTATCTTTGAGACTATTGATAGTGTCCTGTCTAGACGAGCTCCCAAAGTGGTTTCATTTTAATTGAGCAAGTTCTATCTAGAGTTAATGTAGGGACTGGCAATATAGTAAGTCTCAATTTGACTCAGCTCCTGTATAATTTTAATGGAGTTTCCATATTCTATTTTGCAGCTGACCCAAGCTTCTCTAAGCTAGAAAAATTAATTACAAGTTAGGTGTTCAATTAACTTGCTTGTTCGTAAATATATACAATTAACATATTAATTCTTGACTAGGTAGAAAATCTCCTAAATAAGGTATGCCTTCTTAAATAAACCAGTGACAGTAATATCCATAATATCAAAACTGGATCAAATGCCGCGCCACTTTTCAAGGTACAGCCTCCACCGACACCGCCAGGCGCATTAACAACGTAATCTCTGACATTGATGGTTACTTCAATTGTTGATGAGTCAGCTCCGTCACTTACCTCAACTGTCAGGGTATAGGTATTGGTTCTTTCATAATCCAGTTCTTTGGCAACAAAGATTTCACCCTTATTGCTGATAGAGAAATCACCTTCTTCGTTACCGTTAATTATACTGTAGATAAAGAACACACCTCCGTCAGGATCCGTTGCCTTTATGGAAGCTACAATCGTTCCGATGGGTACATTTTCTAAAGGATGATTGACTTCGGCTAAAAGAGCAACAGTCGGTGCTTCATCATTCGTATTACCAATATTAAATGTTATATCAATGGAAGACTCATTGAGTCCATCACTGACTGTTACTGTTTCGGTAATGCGAGGTGTTGTCTCGTAGTCCAATGTTGCATTGAGGCTGATTACGCCTTTTGAATCAATTACAAAGGTCGTGCCTGTCATTTTATAAGTGAATTTAGTATCTGGATCATCAATATCTGTGGCTGTGACTACCGCTATGAGTGTTCCAGGTGCAGCACTTTCTAATGGAGGATTTATTGCACCTACTGAAAGATTTGGAGCTGTGTCATTTTCATTTATGATATTGATAGGAATGTCTACAGTTCCAGTAAAAGTACCATCAGAAACGGTGACAGTAAGGTTGTATGTTGGTGTTGTCTCATAATCAAGTGTCCCTGCCACTGTGATTACACCTGTTGATGCATCAATTTCGAAGACATTATCAATGTTGCCGTTAGTAATGCTAAATACTGGATCTGGACCATCACTATCATTGGCATAAACCGTTGTTACTAATGTTCCAGCTTCAGTAGCTTCAGCGGGGTCAGTAATACTTCCAGCAGTAGGAGATGGAGCCACATCATTGGTGCCTACAATAGTAATAATAACATCTACTGTACCACTTAACATTCCGTCAGAGACATTTATTCTCAGGGTATATTTTGGAGTTGTTTCATAGTCTAATGCCCCGTTTACAGTAATCGCACCTGTCGATGGGTCTATTGTAAATGCATTTCCAGTATTTCCATTTAATATACTGAATGTTGCACTAGGACCGTCAATATCATTTGCGGCGATTGTTACAACCGAAGTACCGATAGTTGCATTCTCTGCCGGGTGAGTGATGAAACCTACAGCTGGTGCTGGTGCAACATCATTGATATTGCTAACCATAATTGTTACATCCACTGTTCCACTTAAGGTTCCATCAGAAACATTCACTGTCAGAGTATAATTGGGGGTAGTTTCGTAATCGAGTGCATTGGCTATGGTGATTTCTCCAGTGCTACTATTGATACTAAATGCATTACCAGTATTGCCTGATATTAAGCTGAAGGTTGGACTTGGGCCATCACTGTCATTAGCTGCAATAGTTACCACAGAGGTACCGATTGCGGCATTTTCTGGAGGATGGCTAATGGTGCCGGCAGCAGGAGACGGAGCGATATCATTTACGTTTTTAATATTAATCGTGACATTAAGTTCTCCACTATAAGTACCATCAGAAACACTTATTGTCAGGGTATAACTGCTGACTGATTCATAATTCAAAGTTTTTGCGACAGTGATCTCTCCAGTACCGCTGTTAATAGCAAAGGCATTACCTGTGTTACCATTAGTAATGCCAAAGCTTTGACTTGGCCCATCACTGTCATTGGCAGCGATAGTGACTACTGAGGTGCCGATAGTGGCATTCTCAGCAGGGTGAGTGATGGTACCGGCAGTAGGTGCCGGGGCCACATCATTCACATTGGTAACATTGGTGATGACATCAACCGTTCCATTGTGGACACCATCAGAGACATTCACTGTCAGGGTATAAGTGGTTAAAGATTCATAATCTAATGTCCCCGCAACCGTGATCTCACCTGTGGAGGCATTAATGGCAAAGGCATCACCGGTGTTACCTGCAGTAATACTGAAAGTGGCACTGGGGCCGTCAATGTCATTGGCCGCAATAGTTACCACTGAAGTACCAAGTATTGCATTCTCTGCCGGGTGGGCAATGCTGCCAGCAGTTGGGGCTGGTGCTACATCATTCACATCAAGTACATTGATGGTGATATCGACCGTACCTTCATTTGTGCCGTCACTCACTGTGACTGTCTCGGTGTAACTGCTTTTAGTTTCAAAGTCCAGAGCGGCATTGACGGTAATAGCACCACTTAGTGTATCGATCGCAAAGGCTGTTCCGGTGATGCTATACAGGAAGGTGCTGGGACCATCTGCATCGGTTGCAGAGATTGTTGCAACGGCAGTCCCTACTGTGGCGCTTTCTAGTGGGTGGCTGATAGTGCCAACAACAGGTACTGGTGCTGTATCGTTTACATTAGCAACGTTAATGGTGACATCCACTGTCCCTTCATTTATACCATCACTAACAGTCACCGTCTCGGTATAACTTGCCTTTGTTTCAAAGTCCAGGGCGGCATTGACAGTGATTTCTCCAGTACTTGCATTAATCATAAAGTCTGTTCCTGTCATGCTATAAGTGAAAGTGCTTGGACCATCTGCATCGGTGGCTGAGATAATAACTACCGAGGTTCCAGTTGCGGCACTTTCCAGCGGATGATTGATGGAGCCAATTACCGGTACTGGGGGGGTGTCATTTACATTGGTCACATTGATGATGACATCGACTGTACCATTGTTAAGACCATCAAAAACATTCACTGTTAAGGTATAACTGGTTAAAGATTCATAATCTAATGCACCGGCAACCGTGATTTCACCCGTGCTGCTATCAATAGCGAAGGCGTTTCCGGTGTTACCTGCGGTAATACCAAAAGTCGCACTTGGCCCATCACTGTCATTAGCAGCGATAGTGACTACATAGGTACTTATGGTTGCATTCTCAGCAGGGTGAGTGATTGTCCCTGCAGTTGGGGCCGGTGCCACGTCATTGATGTCAGAAACATTGATGATGACATCCACCGTACCATTATTTACCCCATCAAAGACATTTACTGTCAGGGTATAAGTGGTTGTGGTTTCATAATCCAGTGCACTGGCAACCGTGATTATCCCGGTTGAAGCATCGATAGCAAAGGCAGTACCGATGTTCCCTGCGGTAATACTAAATGTTGCACTAGGCCCATCGCTGTCATTGGCTGCGATAGTAACCACCGAAGTGCCGATAGTGGCATTCTCAGCAGGGTGAGTGATGGTGCCAGCAGTAGGCGTCGGGACCACATCATTCACATTGGTCACATTGATGATGACATCGACTGTACCATTGTGAAGACCATCAAAGACATTCACTGTCAGGGTATAACTGGTCGTGGTTTCATAATCCAGTGCACTAGCAACTGTGATTATCCCGGTTGAGGCATTAATGGCAAAGGCATCACCGGTGTTACCTGCGGTAATACTGAAAGTGGCACTGGGGCCGTCAATGTCATTGGCCGCAATAGTTACCACTGAAGTACCAATTATTGCATTCTCTGCCGGGTGGGCAATGGTGCCAGCAGTTGGGGCTGGTGCTACATCATTCACATCAAGTACATTGATGGTGATATCAATAGTCCCATCATTTATACCATCGTTAACAGTAACCGTTTCGGTATAGCTTGGAGTTGTTTCATAATCCAGGCCCGCACTGACGGTGATTTCCCCTGTATTAGGATCGATTGCAAAATCAGTACCCGTCATGCTATAGCTAAAAGTACTAGGCCCATCCGCATCTGTTGCTGAGACGGTAGCGACTGCTGTACCAATTGCAGTATTTTCTGAAGGGTGAGTGATTGCACCAATGTTGGGTGTTGGTGCAGTATCATTTACGTTAAGGATGTTAATAGTGACATCAACGGCAGCATCATTTATTCCATCATTAACGGTGATAGTTTCGGTATAGCTTGGAGTTGTTTCATAGTCCAGGGGTGCATTGACCGTGATTTCACCAGTGCTTGTATCAATCGCAAAATCAGTGCCGGTCATACTATAGCTAAACGTACTGGTACCATCGGCATCTGTTGCCGAAACGGTGGCGACAGCTGTTCCAACCACCCCATTTTCAGGAGGATGGGTAATTACACCAACACTTGGTACAGGTGCTGTATCATTCTCGTTAATAATATTAATGGTGATAACAACTGTACCATCATTTGCGCCGTCATTAACTGTGACAGTCTCGGTATAGCTGGCAGTTGTCTCATAATCCAGCGCGGTATTGACAGTAATTTCACCTGTACTGGCATCAATCGTAAAGTCAGTTCCTGTCATGCTATAGCTAAAAGTACTGGTGCCATCGGCATCAGTTGCTGAAATAGTAGCTACAGATGTACCAGCTGCGGCTACCTCCGATGGGTGAGTAATGACCCCGACACTCGGAACAGGTGAATTATCATTTTCATTTATGACATTTATGCTGATATCAGTTGTGGCAGAGTTCACACCATCGCTGACTTCTACTGACAATATGTATGCCGTAGTTGTCTCATAATCCAGAGGATTAGCAACACTGAACACACCCGAGTTGTTTACTGAAAAGACACTACCAGTATTACCTGCTGTAATACTGAAATAAAGTGGATCGCCATCAGTATCACTGGCTGATAGTGTAGCGACATAGGTGCCGCTTATCGCTGCCTCAGATACAGTAGGGCTACTCGGAGTCAAGGTTCCTATAACAGGAACTGCAGGGCAACCATAGGTAGTAAGAGGAACGATACTCGATAACTCACCGTCACTCTCCACTTCATTAGCATTATTTTCACCTGCAGGTCCAGAGATATGGGCTGAAGTAAAACTATGAATCCTGGCATTATAGGCTGTACAGTTTGTCAGCCCGGTTATGGTCGTAAAGGTTGATGACTTTAACGAAATATCTGGTCCTTGTTGGATAAAGACATCAGGCGTATCTGATAAATAGATTCGGTAACCCCCTTCGTGATCAATATACGTGACTGCCTCCCAGGTGAGATCGGCATCATATACTCGGGTATCAGTTACTAATAATGAAGCCGCATCGATTGTCTGTGTTGATATGTTTTGTGCATGTTTTGCTACAAGAAATGTGACCAATGATGAATCTGTGGTATGAAGGGCGTTATATCTGATATCGACAATGGTCAGAGAGGCACTCAACGCCAGGTTCGACGGGATGACGCCGTTTAGCTTATTGGCCTTGAGCAACAGGCTTTGCAGAGTCGTAATATCACCAATGGATATGGGGATAGGACCCGTCAGGGCATTATCCGCTAGATTAAGAATTGTCAGATTCGTCAGGTTGCTGATGGTCGCGGGGATGTTGCCAGTCAGGCCATTTCCGGGCAGATTCAACTCAAGGACTGTTGTGCTGGTGGCGTCATCCACGCCATCGCAAGTGACCCCGAACCAGGTACATTCAGTACCAGCGGCATTATTCCAATTGGTATTGTCTGTCCAGCCAGTACCGTTGCCGTTCGCAGTGTAGAAGTCTATTAAAGCAGCTCGTTCGGTTGGCGGGATGACTGCCCAAACCGTAGTCGTACTGAACATGCTAACGAGAATGAACAAAAATACCTGTAAATAAATCCTTCTAAAACAAGAATCCTGTTGCATAGCAGCCCCACAAGAATTTAATTATATTAAATACAATGGGATAGGAGACAGTGCTGTTACGACAGCCTGATAATGTGATCAATTCCTATTTGATAATATTGAATTGATTTGTATTTCCCCTTTCCCCAAAACACACTTTATTTGAATAAACAATCCTATGAATGGCTCAAAATATCTATGATGGTGATCATCTATTCTGAAGATATTGTATACATTTTAGCCTATATAGTCACATAAAATTTAATGACTATGAGTGTTTTTCACTCATTAGTGGGTAAATCTGGAAGATTATCACCACTACTACGTCTAATCGTTTGTTTCTCAGTATTGGTTGTCAGAGCTGAATTTAAATTGATCTTCTTAGCAATTAGACTAAATCTAAGAAAATTTATCTAGCATGGATAATTTATGGAGTTGAACAGATTTCTTGGTTTCTGACCATAATGGAATAGCGTGTTTGGGACGCTAGACCATTTTATGGGACTTATTCAAGATATTAATAGCCTGCCTCCCGTAGATCGGATGGCACTGGCAAATAGTCGGGAAGTCATTTTATTGATAGCCCAGGCCATCGCAAAACAGGGGGGGCGAATACGTTTCGACCAGTTTATGGATATTGCCATGTTTGCACCTGGACGTGGTTATTACGATTCAATCAATAGCATATTTGGGGATAAGGGAGATTTTACTACCGCCCCAGAAATATCACCTTTCTTTGGGCAATGCATTACCCAACAGATACTCCAGATCATGGCTCAGATGGGCCGGACTAACATTCTTGAGTTTGGAGCCGGTTCAGGCATCCTGGCTCAGACCATTTTAATGGAGCTGGAAAAGTACGATCAGTTGCCACATACCTATTTCATTTATGACATTAGTCCTTCATTGAGAAAACGGCAGTATGGCCGCCTTAAAAAGACAATCCCACATTTGATAGACAGGTTAGTGTGGTTAAAAGACATTCCGGAAAGCTTTAATGGCGTCATCATAGCCAATGAAGTAATTGATGCCATGCCAGTACATAAGGTGGTTTTTCGTCAAAACCAAAATCACGAGGAGATCTATATCACTCTGAGTAACAACAAACTGGTTCAGAAAGAAGGCCCTCTAAGTTCATTAAATATTAAAAAAGAGATGGATGATATTATACAGCTATGGCCAAACATCGAAGATGGCTATAGTAGTGAGATTAATATGGGGGTTAAACAATGGATTTTACAAATTAGCCAGATGTTGCAAAGAGGTCTGGTTCTATTAATAGATTATGGATTTACAAGAAAAGATTATTATCAACCGATACATCATCAGGGAAACCTGATGTGTTATTTTCAGCATTGTGCCCATGATGATCCATTGTTATATCCAGGAATACAGGATGTGACATGTCATGTGGATTTTTCATTAGTTGCCAGGGCTTTCCAGGAAAACGGGTTAAATGTATCGGGCTATACTAATCAAGGGTTTTTCCTGGCAGGATGTGGCCTGGAAAGTTTATACCAGCAACTTGATCAGAGCGATGAACAGAAGATTATTACCGAAACACGGGGGCTTGAACAATTGATTCTACCTAATGCTATGGGTGAGGTTTTTAAGGTAATAGGTATAACTAAGGGTGTAAATGAAAATTTAATCGGTTTCTCGGCCTCAAACCTAAAAGATAGTTTGTAAATTATACAAGAGTAATAAATATTACTACTGCAAAATGGATCTAGACGATAGAAGCTGCATTACTTCAGTCAGTTTGTCAGAATTGATGGCTGTAAAGCTATCTTTATTTGGTAAGTTGAAAACGCCAGCCATTTCAGACCAACCGCAGGTTGATAAATTCAGGTAAGAATGATCACAATGGTTCATATTTCTCGGTAGGCAATAAATCTTATTATTCTTGAATAGTAAATTATATGGTGTGTTGTTGGCATGAAGCTTCTTTATGAAAGACCAGCAGCTATTCTGGTCAGAAAAAAACAAACATGAGGCAGGATAGTCCATTTCCCCTCCATTGTGTTTATACATATTCGAAGAAATTGGAAGTGCTTGTGTTTCAAGAAATACCTGAAAATGCAAATGGTTGACCGAGGCACCGGCACCTAGAGAATTATAAGCAATAACCAGTTCTGGTAAATTATTATGGAAATGGTTTTGTAAACTGAAAACATAATCCAGATATTCTTTGGTTAGATACTGCTTGTTATGGTTTTCTTTATCAATTACCAATAAGGCATGGTATTTCACGAAAGGAAATTTATTGTATAGGAGAGATATGTGTCGGCCATTAATTTCACCGGCAGAAAATGTCTCTTTTTTTAGAAAAGGTTTATCAAAATGAAAGCCAGAGGCATTAAAGTTTGTATCTAGCTGGATATTTTTTACAGTGCTCATTCTTTCCGGTCTAAATGAGCGCAGTTGGTTATAATTGATTAAAAAATAACTATTCTTATATTCTATTTCTTTACTTTGTATAGGCTCCAGGTTATTAAAGCCTATTTCAATTATTTTATTCATAACCTGAATGTCATCTGGTGAACCATCAGGAACCTGATTATTGTTTTGACACTCAAGAAAATCCTTTTCGATATAATTGAAAGCTTCTTTAAGTTGACTACTGTTGTAATTCAACATTTCCGGGTGCTGAATAAAATTAGCACATGCCAGGATAAACGTATTTGCAGTTTTGTATGAAAGAATATTAATCAGACTTTCTTCAAAAGCCTGTGT
This sequence comes from Gammaproteobacteria bacterium, assembly GCA_029881995.1. Lineage (GTDB taxonomy): Bacteria > Pseudomonadota > Gammaproteobacteria > UBA6429 > Thiohalophilaceae > JAHEDB01. The sequence continues at coordinate 1,433 of JAOULO010000044.1, read as the reverse complement.
GTATAATGTGGAAGAAGAAAATACCTGTTTTATATCAAACATAGTACATATAAATCATTTATTCATACCGGAAAAAATTATAAATAATCTTATGTTATTGTCAGCCTTATATCGTATATATTTGGGTAATATGCGGTATCTTCTAATGAAGATTGGGTGCGGAACCATTGGAGAGTAGAAACAATCGCATGATAACTTTTTTAAATATTTGTTTACCAGATTCATCACCATATTGTTGTATATAGGTGTTTTCTATCTCAGACACCCAATCTGGAAAACTAAGTGTTGTTTCTGAATCATTACCTGAAACAGCAACAAAGCCTATTTCACTAAAATCGTTACCGGTATCTGAGTATTTTTCAATAATCGATATGGCAGTATTCAAGTCACCCCCCATTGTTTTCCAAGGTGACTTGAGACTAGCGATATACTCGGCAAATTCTTTATCATTCTGCATAGTGATCCCTCCCAGGAAATTAAATTCTAACATAAATAATATGGAAATATGTTAACTTTATTTATAGTAAAAACAATACTTTATAGATGAGTTATGGAACAGGACTTTTTTCATCATACCAGAAACTGTTAAAGTGAACGCACGTTTAAATTGAGTCAATCTAGCTACCTGGGAAAATACACTAATGAAAACAATTAAATTTATTATTAATGATGATGTTGTATTTGAGCATGATAAAGACACTGCAATTCCAGAAGAGAAAGCTGAATTCTTAAATAAAATGGATAAAGATATGGGTAAAGGATTGAAAATCAATGGTGAACTAATAAGTAAGCCAAATCAGGAAGAACGGTCAAGATTTATCGTACTTAATTTGATCAAAGCATTCCAGCAAGACAACCATGCTATTATCTCCGCTTCCTGTGCATACCTGATGAGTCGAATACCAGGTTTGCATGAAGTAAGAATTAGCCATCTACCCGAAAATATAGATATTGATTTTGTTATAGAGCAATAGACTCATTTTTGTTATTAATATGCTTTTGTGACAAATGCTACATACCAATTGGATCCGTTCTTTTGTAATGGGTGATTGTTGAAGGAGGGAAATTTACGTTACAAAATTTGTGATATCCAACAAATATTATCATTACCATGTAACAATTTTACTCTATCAAGTTTACTTAAATTCCAGCTTGTACTATTTATTATATGGAGATTATCCTGTTTGGCTTCACATGGAGTATATAAATGCAGTTGAATGGTAATTACTATCAACTATTAAACCTTGTAGTATTTTTCGCGTTATCCTTTCCTGTGTTGGCAGAAGAGCCGCTAAAGGGGCTTGAGACTGAAATCAGAGATACTGCTGTTTCAAATATTAATAAAAAGAAAATTAATTCTGATTTGGATGTACCCGAAAGCCTAAAAGGCTCGCAAAATATTTACAAAGAGTTACGAGTGGGCGACCACCGTG
>JAOULO010000043.1 GCA_029881995.1 Gammaproteobacteria bacterium | reverse complement strand
GACCTATTGATCTGGCTGTACTATTTCTTAAATTGTTCCACTTTCTGCTGGGCCTTTTGTGCACCTGCCATATCACCATTTTGATAACGTGCATGGGCGATAATCTGCCAATTACCCGCCATCAATTTACGGTTTTTTCGTGCCAAACTGTTCGACCTTGCTGCCAGTTCCGCAGCCTCGTCCGTTCTTTCCTGAAGGAGACGAAGTTTCGCCAGGTAATGCCAGAGCACCGCATTACGTGGCTCGATCCGCATGGCCCTTTCTAGCTGGGACTCCGATTTGCTCAATTGCCCCAAATTGGCAGCAGAACGGGCATTATCCAGTAAGGCCAGCACAGTTTTGCTAGTTCGACGGTCTGGCAGAATCCTGTCTGATGTCTGAGCATCATCTCCTACCTCAAACCCCTGCTCTTTTTCAGGGGCGGTGGAGCAAGCCGATAAACCCGCCACCAAAACCCAAATAATGACTAATAACTGCCTGTTTAACATCTTCTGTATCTAATCCTGTCGTTTTCCACCACCGGCACAGTCTGCATAAAATTCAGGTGCGGTGCCTTCAACAAATGCAAGGGTAATATTTCGATAACATTCGGAGCCACCAACCAAGTATGAATCTAGATCAATCGGCAATACCTCGACTCCATTGACCGCAATGGGGAGCAAGGAACGTGGCCTGAGGCCTTGCATCATATCACCCCAGACTTGCAGGGCTCCACTACTACCAGACAAGTGAATGGGCTTATTGTCATCGGTTCCGAGCCAGACGATACCAAGATAGTCACTACTATAACCCGCAAACCAGCTGTCCCTTAGCTCATCGGTAGTGCCAGTTTTACCTGCCAGTTCGATATTATCAGAAAGGTATGATCTTACCCCTCGGCCGGTTCCAGAACGCATGATCTCCTGCATGACACTGGATAATACGGCTATAGATTTACTGTCAATTGTCTGTTGTACATTGATCGGATAACGTTGCAAAGGCTGACCATCTGCCGTCATCACTTCACGAATTGCCCGTAACGGGGTTCGAAACCCGCCTGCGGCCAGAGTCTGGTACATCTGGGCTATATCCATGGGGGACATTTCAATCGCGCCAAGCAGCATGGATGGGTAAGGAGGAATGCGCTTATCCACTCCCAGTCGATACAGAACATTTTCTATGGCCTCAAAACCCAACCACATCCCCAGGCGGACAGTTGCCTGGTTATAAGAATTAACCAGTGCCTGATACATAGGCACCTTACCATGGGATTTTCCGTCATAGTTTTTCGGAGACCATGTTTCTCCAGCCGTATCCTGAAGTGAGATGGGAGAATCATCGACCAGACTGAGTAAATTGTATTTGTTGGCCTGCTCCAGGGCCGTTAAGTACACAGCAGGCTTGATCAGGGAACCAACAGGTCGTTGAGCATCCAGAGCCCGATTAAAACCGGCAAGGCCGGGTTTACTGTTTCCAAGTAGCGCCAGAATTTCTCCATTTGATGGATTGGCCACGATAATGGCAGCCTGTAGTTCGCCTTTCAAACCATGCTGTTGATCCAGCATGGCAATCCGAGAATCCGCTGTCTGTTCGATTGTCGACTGGACCCAGGGGTCAAAGGTAGTGAATATTCTGAGACCTTCCGAGGTTAAATCTTCCTCTCGGTAGTCACGCTTTAATTGGCGTCTAACCAGATCCATAAAGGCCGGGTAATGATTGCCAACACGGGTACGATCCTGGATAACTCCAAGGGGTTGCTGTTTAGCCGACAGCATCGATTCTTTTTCGATAGCACCCTGCTCATTCATAAGTGTGAGTACAAGATTTCGGCGTTCCAGTAAGCGATCAGGATATCGATATGGATGGTAATAACCAGGCCCTCGAATCATCGCTACCATTAGAGCAATTTCCGGAAGATTCAATTTTTCGATGGGCTTGTCAAAATAAAAACGGCTGGCCAATCCAAAACCATGGATGGCCCGTCGTCCATCCTGGCCAAGATAGACTTCATTTAAATAGGCCTCAAGAATTTCATCTTTGTCATAGTGAGCCTCAAGCAACAAAGCCATTATGGCTTCATTGAATTTACGCCATAAGGTCCGTTTATTACTCAGGAAGAAATTTTTAACTAATTGCTGGGTCAGAGTACTCCCGCCCTGTAACCCTCCTGAACCCGTGAAATTGACCCATATTGCCCTGGCGATTGCCCTGGGATCAAGGCCGATGTGCTGCTGAAAATTTCGATCCTCTACTGCGATCAATGCCTGTCTCAGTAACCCTGGTGCCTCCTGCAACTGAATAAGGATTCGGTCTTCATGGTGGGCAGGATAAATGCCTCCGATGCGAGGAGGATCCATACGAGCCAGCGTTAACTCCTTATCTTCACTGAGATCACGCAGGCTTTCCACTTGCCCACCATCAAAGCGAATATCCAGTTTTCTTGACAATTCCAGGCCATCCCAAAACTGAAAACTCCGTTTAATGACCGTAAAACGATCATTCTGTCGATTATAGGTACCAGGATTGCCTGGATTAAAATGATAGCGGTAACCGAGCCGTTCAAGCTCCAGATTGTATTGTGAGGCAGACAATTTCAGACCAGGATATATTTCAAGGGGTCTGGCATACACATGAGCTGGCAAAGCCCAACGCTTACCTTCAAAGCTGATTCGAATGATCACATCGAGATATACCACATAGGCAAGCAATAAAATGATCATCCCGATAATCAATTTTCGCCAATGAGGCCAGTTAAAGAATCGGCCTAACCTGGAGTATCGTGATCGTTTAAAGCGTCTTTTGGGTAATTTTCTTATAGGTTTTCTTTTACGCGTCAACCGACGTGCCATAATTTTAACTCAATAAACATATCTGATTTTAGACACGATTATAGTACCCGACACACAGGTTTAATACGAAAGGATCAGTTTGAATAGAAAATTTCCCTGTTTAAACAACAAGTTCAACCGTACGATCGATGGCATTCCGATTTGAGTCCTGATACTGATCAACGGCCCTTTTTTGCTGCAATTCAGAGGGAGACGGCCTGAGGTCTCTTTCCCGTGGAGACTCTTTTACAAAGCTGCTGTAAGCTGAATTAACTTTTTCACGGTTATAGGAAGCCTGTTGATTGGCTTCAGAATTCTGTGTAGATTCAGCTTGTTGTGTTTCCTCAGACTTTTCAGATTCTTTTCGGACCACGGTTCGAACCATTTTCTCAATACCTGCCTGCATGTTTTGCCTTTCACGAATACGTTCCTGTTCCAGACTATTTCGCATGGCTTCCTGAGTAATATGTCGCATCAGTTCTGATTGAATATCCCGACGGTCATGAGACTTATTGCGCTCAGCTCGTTTTTTCTGGCGTGCAGCATCATCCGCTGCAACCTGTTGAGCATAATTATGATCAGTACGGTTACGGGTTGATGGCTCATAGGTTCGTTGGACTGAAGTTGTATCCATTTTAAATACTCAGTTAATTCAGGCTTACTAGCCTATCATGCCCTCATATCGGTCAAATTTTATACAAATTCAGTAATTTATTGGATTATTTGTAAGGTATTAGTTTAAGTATTTTATTAACTAGCTATAATAACTAACTGATAACATTTAATATTCTATGTTTTTATATAAAGTTGATTATTTTTGGTTATGTGACTTAAATCAATTGATAACTGGACGCTAAGACATGCTTGGACAAGAAAAAACATACTTTGTATTAACAGTATTCTTGGTATTGCTTTCAGCCTGCAGCACTCATCGATACGGGCATATTCCCGATTCTGGAATTGATAGGTCCACAGTAATAAACACAGCAAAGGCCCAACTTGGCAAAATATATAAATTCGGCGGAGACTCACCCTATGAGGGCTTTGATTGTAGTGGCCTTGTCTATTACAGCTATCAAAAAGCCGGACTTAACTTACCTCGCACCGCAGTCGGACAGTTAAAATTCAGCCAGCCTGTAAGTAAACCTCACATTAAGCAGGGTGATCTAGTATTTTTTCGGATCTACCGGTCGCGAGTGTCCCATGTGGGAATTTATCTAGGGGCGAATAAGTTTATTCATGCCCCATCAACAGGTAAAACAGTTAGCATCGCTAGCCTGAAAAATCCGTATTGGCAAAAGAGGTTCATCCGGGCTGGCAGAATTTAATAGACTCATTCTAAACTAATGAATAGAGCCAAGCGTTTGAAATCAATATCTTTTTAATAAAAAATGAGTACTATTTTTGGTAATATTACTCCCCACTATATATAGAATGAGAGTATAATTAAATTGTTTAAGTATGTACAAATAGCCAGGTAGAGCACGTGGCAAGTTACAGCTCGAAAATTGGTAAGGTGCAAAAGTCGAATCCCATGCGAATGCAGCTGGAGATACGAGCAAACAAAATTGAATTTGGTAATCTGGGGATGGAAAATCAATCTGATTTAATACCACACGTTGTGAGCTACAGATGTAAGCATTGTTGTTCACAACACCTGTTTCGTCCTGATAGCTCCCTATTATATTATCGTGAAGCCGTCACCAGTTTGTTCATGCAAATTATGCTCCTTGCTAACCGGCCTTTATTAGTTTTTTCAAGGCCTTCGTGCTCAACTATTATTCAAATTTAATTGGAATAACTGCATGTTTTATTTTGTAAACAAAGTAATGTTCGACAGGTGATAACTGAGGATGGTCAAATTTAAGACCAGCTATTATGAGTTTAATTAAAGGATTTAAAGCAAACAAGGCAATTGATGCACTTCTGGGCTGCCCAAACTCAAACAGCCCCGAAGCAAAGGATGCGATGTCTGCACTTAAGCAGATAGGTGCTCCTGCTATCACCAAGCTGATATCCGCATTGGGCGAGTGTCCCGCCAACTCCCCTGTTGAACTCCTGCTTGCAAATATGCTGGATAACAGTACTTTACCACATTATGTTGACGGACTGGCCGATCAGGATAACCGAGTTGTTGGCGGTGTTATGCGAGTTTTAGCTAGTAGCACTCAATATGACCCCAATCGTCTATTTGAATTATTTGATGATCCTGATATTCCGAAAAATGTACTTGTACAGATTCTGCTATCACATAAAACCAAACTAAATGCAAAAACCTTACTGGGAATGCTTTCGCGAGTTGAGAAAAATATTCGGCTGATGATTTTAAAGTTGCTTGATGAAGTGGCAGATGAGTCCCACATACAGGACTTATTGAAGTATGCAGACAACCAGGATTTAAACATTCGATATAATATTATTAAGATTATTTCCCAGTTTCATACTGAAACTGTGCGCGATGCATTACTAAAAGCCATTACCGATTCAAATAAAAACGTAAGACAGGCTGCTATCGAAGGTTTAGGTAAAACAAGTGTTTCAGTACCTTCAGAACCACTTGTACAACTCCTTAAAGATCCTGACCTAACGGTACAAAGCAAGACCATTGATACCTTATCTAAAATTAAAGACCCTGCGACAGTTAAATACCTGGTTCCAATTCTACAAGATGAATCTGAATACATACGTCGTGCAGCTGTAGAGGTCCTGAATGAAGTTGGGGATCCTAGCGCAATAGAAGACCTTCTCATTGCAATGAGAGATAAGGATTGGTGGGTCAAGGTTCGCGCTGCTGATGCTCTTGGTAGTATTGGTGGCCCAAAAGTAATCGAGGCCGCATTAGGCCTGATAAAGAACAAAGATGAGTTTCTCCGCCGAACGGCTGTAGAAATTTTAAACTCAATTAAAGATAAACGTGCTGTTATTCATCTTGTCAAAGCATTAAATGATGAAGACTGGTGGGTTCGAGAAAGAGCTGCCGATGCATTAGGTCAACTTGGCGATAAGCGTGTATCTCCAGCCCTGTTAAATATGGTAAATACCCATCCGGAATCTGCCACTGTTGCTATTCAGGCTATTTCGAATCTTGATGACAAAACTGCAATTAAACCTTTGCTTAAAATATTATCAAAATCACAGGATAGGCTGGGTAAAGATATACTATCTGCAATTACCAGCTTAACGGATGAAGATAATCTAACTATTGTCACGTCAACTTTACAAAAAATTGCCGCTAACGCAGGGCCAGAGTTCAAGGAACTTACAGGAAGCACAATTAAATCTATTACTAACCGGCTAAATGGAGAAAGTAGCGAAGCTCTATCGAATAGTTCAACCCAAAGCTACTCAAAGGATAATTCTGACTTTGAATCTAACAGGCCTATTTCTGAGGCATATAGTGAACAGATCATAGATGCTTCTAAATTATCTGCCGGTCAGATGTTGGCAGACCGTTATAAAATAATCCGTCAAATTGGTAAAGGTGCTTTTGGTGTCGTAGTACTTGTTAAAGACATGATGGTCAGTGAAGATATTATTCTAAAATTTCTCAACCCGCACATGGCATCTGATGATAATGTTATTCAACGTTTTATTCATGAATTACGCTATGCCCGTAAAATCACACATGAAAATGTAATTCGTATTTTTGACTTTATTACATTTGGTAAATCATATGCTATTTCAATGGAATACTTTCCCAGCCATTCCCTGGCGTATGAAATTAAAACCAATAAGAGCCCTGATCACAATCGCGTAAAAAAAATATTTTGTGATATTTGTAAAGCTATGCGAGTTGCCCATTCAACCGGTGTTGTTCATCGCGATCTTAAACCAGCTAATATACTTATTGGTGAAAATGACCTGGTCAAAATAGTTGACTTTGGTCTTGCAGCAGCCGCAAGTCAGTCTGATTCACGTTTAACTAAGAGTGGTATTCTTGTTGGTACACCTACTTACATGGCACCAGAACAGGTAAGAGCTCGTGCTATTGATGCCAGGACAGATATTTATAGCCTTGGTATTTTAATGTATGAAATGTTTACTGGTCGCCCACCGTATAAAGGTGACGATCATATGGCGACTTTATTTAAACATGTAGAAGGAAATGCCAAGGCAGCAAATCAGGTCAATCCTAAAATCAGTAATGAGCTAAATGATATCATTATGAAAGCTATCGCAACTGATCCTGACAAACGCTTCCAGGATATAACTCAGCTACAACAATCACTGGAAAACATACTCAATAAGGAAGCTGCGTAGTGCCTCGAATTAATGCTTTTTTAAAATTAGGCCGTGAACAAGGTGGTTCAGATATCCACCTTTCAGTAGGCAGCCCGCCTCTTATTCGACTACATGGTGAATTGCAAGCCATCAAATACCGAGAATTGTCAGAAAATGAATTGGAAGATCTAGTTAATGAGATATTAACACAAGAGCAAATTGATACATTTTCTTCTGGTAAGGATCTCGATTTTTCATATGAACACCCTGAGGTAGGTCGATTCCGGGTAAATCTTTATCGAAAGTTTAATGGCATTGGAGCAAGTTTAAGAGCTATTGCACCGATTATCCCCTCTTTAGGTGAGCTAGGCTTACCTGATATTGTAGAGCAAATGTTACATGCCAATCAGGGTCTGATCCTAGTTACAGGTGCAACAGGTACAGGTAAGTCAACCACCTTAGCCTCCATGATTCACTGGCTAAATCAAAATCGCAGATTTAACATTATTACACTAGAAGATCCTGTTGAATATATCCATAAAAGTGAACAGTCCCTGATTATTCAGCGTGCTGTCGGTAGTCATGTTTGTGGGTTTGCTGAGGGTCTGAGAGCAGCGCTACGTGAAGATCCTGATGTCATTCTTGTTGGTGAGTTACGCGATCCAGAGACAATTAGTATGGCCATGACTGCTGCAGAAACAGGGCACCTTGTACTTGGAACACTCCATACCACTTCTGCAGTCAAGACTCTTGATCGGATTATTGATGCCATGCCTACAGAACAGAAATCACTCGCAAGTACTTTTTTAGCTCAACATCTAAAAGGTGTTGTCAGTCAAAAATTAGTAAGAACTGTTGACGGAAGAAATCGGCAAGCTGTGGTAGAGATTATGGTCAATACACCAGCAATTTCTCGCTTAATTCTTACCGGTAAAGTATTTCAGATCCCTTCAATTTTGCAAACCGGGCGAGATTCAGGCATGCAACTTATGGATCAAGCGCTTCTTGAATCTGTTAAGAAAAAAGAGATAGACCCGGATGATGCATATATTCACGCCAATGATAAAAAACAATTTCAACGCTATGTGACAAATCCAGATTTGTTACCTCAGATTAACCTGGCGGTAAATTAATGAATCGTATCGATGCCTTCCTCGAGCTTGTAATTAAACAAGGTGGTTCTGATCTACATCTTGTATCTGGAAATGCACCTCGGATACGGTTACATGGTGAAGCCTTCACTATTAAATATCGTGAACTAACCGCTGAAGAAACCAGCTCACTTCTATATGAAATAATGCCGAAAGGAATATTAAAAATATTTGAAGAAGAAGGTGGAGCTGACTTTGCCTATGCTGTAGAAAATCTGGCCAGATTTCGTGTAAATGTGTTCAAGCATATTGGTGGAATTGGAGCTGTTTTTCGCGCAATACCAAATCAGATTCAATCATTAAATGAATTAAATTTGCCTCCAGTTTTAAAAAACCTGAGTAGACAACAGAAAGGATTAATACTTGTAACCGGTCCAACAGGTTCTGGAAAATCAACGACTCTGGCTTCAATGGTAGATTTTATCAATAATGAACGAAAAGGACATATTATAACCATTGAAGATCCAATTGAATTTATTCATTCCAATAAAAAGTGTCTTATCAGCCAGCGAGAAATAGGATCTCACACACAGAGTTTTTCAGATGCATTACGATCATCATTACGCGAGGATCCTGATGTTATTCTAATAGGTGAAATGCGTGATCTTGAAACTATTCATCTGGCACTTACTGCAGCTGAAACTGGAATTCTTGTCATCGCCACATTACACACCAGTGGCGCAGCAGCATCCATTGATAGAATAATTAATGTTTTTCCCTCTGGAGAAGAACCATATGTCAGGACTATGTTATCAACCTCTCTTGTCGCTGTTATTTCCCAGCAATTACTTAAAACCTCTGATCAAAAGTCGCGTGTTGCTGCGCTTGAGATATTAATAAATAATGCTGCTGTTTCTAATATCATAAGGGAAGGAAAAACAGATCAAATTGACAATTTAATCCAGAGTGGTTCAACTCAGGGAATGCAACGTATGGATACTGCTTTAAAACGGCTTATGGATGCTCAACTGATATCAGGTGAAGAAGCATATCTGAAATCAAGAAACAAAAATGAATTTTCTCAGTTTAGCGAAGATAATTTTCTCTTAGATAGCACAGATCATCATAGTAAAACTGCTAATACTGAGAACAACACAATTAACATATAGATTCTATACAGGTAGATCATCATGGCAAGATTAATTTTAACACTGGATGGGGCTGTAATTCGTGAGTATGAGCTCGATAAAGACAGTATAAGCATAGGTCGTAAACATGGGAATGACGTCCAGCTTAATGATCTAACGGTTAGTGGAAGACATGCTCTTATTACCAGGATGGGAGATCATATTTATGTTGATGACCTTGGCAGTACTAACGGGACGCTTCTAAATGGCGGAAGAGTCGCCAAGTCTCAAATTCAACATGGAGACACTATTCAAACTGGTAACTATCAATTTACCTATTTTAGCGAGGAAGATGGTGATTATGAACCCACAATGTTTATCCGTGCCGAGATTGAAGATACTCAGGTTATCGATACCAGTAGTGTTTCTATTAATACCAGGGGAGAAAAACTAGCTGGTGTACGAATCATGAATGGTCCAATGGCGAAAAAGGTACTTGAGCTTAGGAAACCATTTAACACACTTGGTTTTAATGGTGATAAGTTGGCAATGATTAGTCGAAATGTAAATGGCTACACAATTTCAGCCATATTAAATAACAAACCAGGCAAGCCAAAATCATCTGATAAACCTTTGGTTAACAAAACTCCCATACCATCAGATCCAATGGTTTTAAATGATCGGGATGTCCTTGAACTTGCAGGGACAAAAATGGAATTTTTTTACTTATATTAGAAAATTAAACCGTTTCACCGGGCTTTCTGTATTTAAGAATCTTCCCATACTCCTCATCTACACTATCTTCATTACCAATTGCTTGATTATACTGGAAAGAGATATCAGCAATAGTGAAAATTTCCCCATCAGATAAGTGATGAGTTTCAACAAGGTCTGAACCTATATAAGTCCCATTTGTACTATCCAGATCACGAAGATACGAATCACCATTGTTTGTTACAATCTGTGCGTGATAACGACTAGCCTTTTTGTTATCAATTAGAAAATCATTGTCAGCTCTTCTTCCTATTGAAAAATATTCTTTATTTAAACTGAATTTTCCAATTTCTGAACCGTCTTTTGAAACTACCAACTGAGGGTAATTTTCAGCATTAAATTCACCATCTGAGTTCTTCGATACTGACCCTAGTCTACCGAACCTTTGTTCATAGGTTTGCCATTGTAACTCAGCAATTACCTCCTGAATTACCATATTAGTTACTTCATGTTTTCCTTCTACTGCACAATGCATCAAAGCATAATCACAAAGAATATTCAATAGCCGGGGTCGACCACCTGTGTATGTATAAATAAGTCGACTAGTATTATCGCTGAAAATATCAGAATTGCTTGCACCAGCTACTGAAAGGCGATGTTTGATGTAAGCCTGTATTTCCTCTTCACTAAGCGCAGTAATATGAAATCTTAATCTAATTCTCTGTACCAGTTGCTCCATTCCAGGACTATCGATCATATCATTAAGCTCTGGCTGACCCACAATGACAACAGTCATTAACTTCTCATGCCCATTCTGTAAATCTGACAATAAACGTATTTCTTCTAATACTCTGCGACTTAGATTTTGAGCCTCATCAATTATCAATACTACCTTCTTCCCTAGTTTAAATTGGTCCTTTAGAAAAACAGATAGTTTGTTTAACAGCTCTACTTTTGACGCTTCAAACAACTCAAAACCAAATTCAACAAGCAGTAACTGTAAAAATTCAATTTCATTAAGTTGAGTCTGATGCATCCTGGCGACTATTATGTTGTCATCAAAATGACTTAATGCATCATGTAATAAGGTCGTTTTTCCTGAGCCTATTTCTCCAGTAAATACCATTAAACTATCTTGGATATATAGTGCATATTCAATCTGTGCCTTAACACGGGCATGCGCTTTACTCAGATACAAGAATTTTGGATCTGATGCTAGACTAAAAGGGAACTCGTTTAATTTAAAGTGCTCTAGATACATAATATTTGAATAATCCTTATAAGAATTGCTACGGTGCTCAATTTCATTCCCTGGAAAGAGGTATTTTAAACAATTGTAACATGATTTTATCTGTAAGCACCTATATTAATCAATAGCTTACGATCCATGTAATAGATAATTCTTTACATAACCACTAATTATTTATGTTTATAATGACTTTTCACGTAAGATTTTGATTATTAAAGCATATACCTGCTCATTTATTGGTTAATTATTAAACAATTAATTTGATTATGATGGTAAGAATTCGATTGGATATGTAACAGTTACCTTTTCTACACCTCTAGCCCCAAAATTAAACCTCTTAATTCGTGCGATTATTCGTTTCTCTAGACTCGGAGCATTCAATTCACTTGACCGAACTTCAATTTTTGAAACCACTCCCGTTGGGAGAATGGTAATTGCCAATACCAGTTTACCTTTAAGTCCTGGGTTTCTCCTCAGCGCTCGACGATAGAGACTGTGTAATTGGCTCTTATTCTGATCCATTACAATGGTTATTTCTTCATCAGAACGTAAGCCTTCTCCTCTATAAGTCTTTTTGCGCGACTTATCAGATGCACTTTTTGTTGTTATTGCCTGCCTAACTGCTAACCTGTCTGCTTTACTTAACTGAGTTGTGCCAGTTATAGTTGGTCCATCATTAGAATTAACACCACCACTACCTTTACTAATATTGGATGTTAATACGTTCGTATCCACAGAGGCTTTTTTTTGCGCAGAACTGGAATGTTTGGCGCGACTACCTACCATTGCACTAATACTTTTCGTGTCAATTAAATCTGCCAACTCATTACCTAAGGCCAATAGACCACTATCAGCTGCCTTTTTTCTTGCCTTCTTTTGGTTTTTGCTTAGAGTCTTTTTTGTGATGTCTTTTCGTTTAGGCTTTAACTGAATTTTCGGTTTTGGTATTGGCTTTGGTTTTACTTTTTTAATTTTTTCTTTTTGTAGTATAAATTTAGCAACACGCTCAGGTATAACCGTTCTTGTTTTGCGTTCCGATTTTGGTAATTCAATTGTAGACAAAACAAGGCCAACAACAAATAGTCCAAGAACAAATATAGATGCTAAAATATTAAAGCGGTGATCACGCTCTCTTTTTGGCGTCCAGTTAAGGGCTATATTTTCATACGTCAAGCTAGTCATCAACCCTTACCCTTTGCCTTTTGTACGGCTGCAAATGCTATTTGTGTATAATTAGCCTGACGGCAGGTTGCCAGAATCTTTCTCAACAGTTGGTATGGAATATCTTCATCACCCATTATAGTTACTGCCCTGCCACCAGCTTGCACCATCTGACTAATATTACTACTCTTGGAAGCATGGTATCTTAATTCTTCTGCCAGTTTATTTACGACTGATTCATTTGAATTGAGAATATCTTGAATTGAAGCCACAGCCACGCCTTCCAGGAGAAGCTCACTTTTGGTTATGGCTATAACAATCGTTTCTTTTGGTGCCTTTTCAGCTACAGATGTAGGCAAACTAATTTTTTTTGTATTTGGTATTTGTTGTACACTTGATGAGCTAACTAAAAGAAAAAATACCAGAATTGTAAAGATATCCATTAATGAAACAAGATTTAGCCCAGATTTTCCGTGAAGTTTTTTAAAGTGCGCCATGCGATGAGCACGGCCAGATAATTTTTGTACTTTCATACCTACTTACTCTATTTTGTTTTATCAGTTACTGCATCACCAATGGAAATATTTGGAAATAGTTCTATCGTTTCAACAGACAAACCCTGCATAACTTCAGCAGTCCTAACATGATCCATGACATTTATTAATGTCTTATAATTAATTCCCGGCTCAAGCAGTAATGTAATATTATTTTCTTCAGGAAATCTCGTCTTTATTTCAACTAACACATCTTTAAACAAATCCCACCGTGTATCGCTATCACTACGTTCAAAGCGTTTAATAATACCTATATTTGCATCTTGAATATCAAATGATTTATCTCTCAGCACGAGTTCAAGATGTAGCTTAACTTTCTCTTCCTGTTTAACTTTTGCATTTTGAGGTGGCAAGTTTAGCTCAAGCACTGTTATTCTCGAAAAAACTGCCGTTATCAAAAGAAATGGCACCAGAATTACCATCAGATTCATAAAAGCAGTAATATTCAGCTCCTGCGCTTCTGCTAGATAATTCTTTCTTATTTTCCTCATCAGAAATTCACTACCTAATCATTAGTTATAAGATTAAGGCTTTTAATAGCTGCCTTTTCCAAATTTCCTACTACATGAGCAGTTTTTGTAACAAGGTAAGAATGTAACAGTAATAGTGGGATTGCAGCCATCAGCCCAAAGGCGGTTGTATTCATTGCCACCGAAATACTGGCAGAAAGCAAATCAGCCTTTTCTGCTGGGTCTGCCGCAGCAACTGCAGTAAATGCCTGAATCAGGCCGACAATGGTTCCTAACAATCCCAGCAAAGTTGCAACATTTGCATATGTTGCAAGATAATGAGTTCTTTGCTCTAGATCTGGCATCGCATCCATCATACCTTCTTCCATAGCTGACTCAATCGCCTCTCTAGGTTTATTGGCGCTATGCCTTGCAAAACCATATCCTAAAACACTTGATAGCGGTGTTTTAATTGATTCAACTAATTTAACTGCCCTTTGAAAATCACTGGCTTTCAACATAGGAACAAGTTGTGTCCAGACTTTCACAGTTAAGGAGTGAGTTCGTGACAAGAATAAAAAACGCTCAATTGCTATAGCCAATCCAATTGCAAAAACGAGCAGGATCGGATACATAAACGGCCCCCCATTCTGGAAAAACTTAACAATCTCCATAAACAACCCTCTTAGTTAATATGTTAATAACGCAATCAAATGACTTTTTCTTCGTCTTTTGATTTAAAAATTGAAAATATTTTATTCACCATGCCTGCAGATGGTTCATTAAAGGCATCTTTTTTTTGACTCAAATTATTATAATGCTCATCTATTTCATTCAATAGCAAACTTCTCTTTTCTCTGTATTCTTCTTTAGATATGCGCAACTCACAATAATCTTCACATAACTTTCGAATAGCTAAAAACTCGTCTGTCATATTCATAATATTATTCTTTTAACTCTCTAACCAATCTAAAGCCCGTGACTGAGTCCGGTTTTCCCGTGTGGTCCATCCAGGTTGTCACATTACACTTATTCATTGAATCTCTATATGATCCACCAGCCGCAACAAGCTTTCCACCTTTCGCAAATACCCACTCCTGCGCATTCCCAAGGTAATTAACGAGCCCCCAACTATTTTGACGACCTGTCGTCGCATTAACTAAAACACCACCTTTTTCAATTCCTCTACTACTCAATTGACAGTTTCGATTCGAATCATGTTTTCTGTTAGTCGAATTAGAAGCGTACACCCACTCACTTTTAGTTGGTAGCCTATATTTTCTACCAGTACTTCTACTTAACCAACGCATATAATCCTTAACTGTGGAAATAGAAATTCCAGTAGCTGGCCAATTTTCATTTTTACCTTTGATAATTTTACATTTTTCTGTTTTCTTACAAAAACGATTTATTTCACCAATAGTTATTTCATATTTCCCAATAGCAAAAGCCTGTAAGCTTTTCCCTCTTGGAACAACAACTAAATCTGGCCCTTCCCCTAACCCTTTTACTCTATCGCGACAAACCCCTCGTTTCCCAAATTTCCCTAGCCCAGCCAGCGAAGTATCGCAGGCATCCTTTGGCTTAATTTTAATTGATGCAATTGTTGAATTTTTTCCAAATATTTGAATAGCATATTTTTTTGACTCTACCGCCCTTTCCGGAAAACGTTCTCCTACACTTACAATACAGGCTGAAAGTGACTTTACAATCCTGTTTTCTGCTTTTAGATATCGATCATAATCCAGTGATCTTAATTTCTTGATGGCGATATCAAAATCTCTCATGCTTAAGCGAGATTGACATAATAATTGCTTATTAACGTTTTTTAAGGCAACATTAAATGCATCATAAACTTCTTTGTTTTTCTTGTCTTGCTCCAACTTTTGCTTGGTTTCTTTATGAATATTATCTGCATACAATTGTTTTTGACGCTCCAGTTCCCTTACGGCCTTTGCCAGCTTTTCTCTTTCGCCATCTAACTGTCTAGCGTCATCTGTATATCGTTCTGCATTTTGAATCAGGATTTTTGTTCTTGCCAATTTACTATTGGCCCTCATCTCCCTAATCTTTTCGATATACAGAATAAAAATATCTCGACGCAAACTAATAAACCAGACATCATCTTCAGAGAGTATTTTTTCAACCCCAGACACTTCACGCCAAAGATCCTCCTCCCAGTCAATAGTGAAACTTGGGTTATCTAATAATCGTTTAATTTCTGACTTATATAAATCATACCTGATTGTAAATTCCATCTCATTTCGCAGCTCATACTCAGATATACCAGACTGTTTCGTATTCACAACATAAACAGTCGTAGCTAGAATTGCCACAAGCGCGACAGAGGCGACAGCCAAATAACTCGTTTTAAACTTTTCTGTAAATAATTGATAAAATTCTTCGGCAGAAGAAAGACGGTTAGCCCTGTCAAAAGCCAGGGATTTTTCCACAGCTTTCCATTGCCGTTTGCTGATTGATGTTATTTTTTTTGGTTTAAGATTTTTTTCACATGCCTCATCAGCAGGCAGCTTGTTAAATGGGTGTTTGCCAGTCAGTATTTCATAAACAATACACCCTAGAGCATATATATCATCTCGAATATCCGGTGTCTTACCTTGTAACATCTCCATGCTTGCGTAAGCTGGTGTTAATGCACCCAGCGAACCGGCATCAAACACCGTCTTATCAATCACTTTTCCTTCTCGTCTATCAACATTGGTGACTGCACGAGCAATTCCGAAGTCAAAGATTTTAGCCATTCCAGAATTAGTGACAAATATATTTCCCGGCTTAAAATCAGAATGAATAATGTTTTCAGCATGTGCATGCCCCAACGCAGAGCACATACCTTTAATTATTTCGAGCGTGTCATCCCAAGGCAATCCTGTAGCGTTATATTGTTTAATCAACTGATCAAGAGGTTTACCTTCCATATATTCCATTGTCATAAAGACATCATCGCCATCACGATCGAAGTCATAGACCTTCACAATATTTGGCTGAGCAAGTCTCTGTGCTTTTCTGGATTCACGCTGTAGAGAAATAAATGCATCAGGGTGGGTTTTAAACTCCTCACTCAATACTTTAATAGCAACATATGGATCACGATCTTTTGCTTCTACTTTCAATCGATCTTTAGCCTTATAGACCACTCCCATACCGCCAACGCCAAGAACTTTTTCTAGCAAAAATCGATTTTTTAGTATTCTGTGTTGACCAACACCTTGTGAAGCCCTTAAATTTGAACTCAGTGGACTAGTCGAATAATTTTGTGGTTTATTAGAAACAACTCTTGTTGAATCAGATGATGGTATGCGCGTTTTATCAATATCTTGACCCCTCGGTGAATTCTGGCCATGGCTTTGATCTGTATATCTTGACTGCTTGTTTGCGGCCCTTTGAATCGTTGAATCTGTTTGCGCAGGTTTCCCTTTTCTTATAACAGTTTTATCTGCACCTGTTATAGTCTGATCCAGATCGTCTCTTGATACTGGAGCAGAGGACGTGGCTGTAGATTTACGTATGACTGTCTTATCGGGCTCCGTTATATTTCCTTCGCTAGATGTATAATCAGGAAATCTATTTTTTTTGTCGTCATAGCTTGCCATATTCTACTCACATCCCTGTTCAACAGCATGATTAGCGGGAACTGCTTTAACTATAATTACTGAAACATTATCAGGCGCTCCGTTTTCCAGAGCTCTTGCGACAAGATTACTAACTCCCTCTTGTGCCTGAGGATCACCAAGAATTTCAACTATAGAGCTTCTATCAACACAATTATATAGCCCATCACTACACAACATAAAAGTGTCGCCCACCTTAGCATCAAAAACGTTAATATCTACAAACAGTTCATCCATAGCCCCTACCGCACGGGTAATAATATTTGCTTCAGGGTGACTTTCAATTTCTTCTGGTAAAATAGCCCCCTGTTTTAACAACTCTTCAACATGACTATGGTCTCGACTAAGTTGAGTCAATTCATTTTCTCTCAAACGATATAACCTGGAATCTCCAACCCAAAGACACGCTCCAACATTACCGTGAATAAGCAAACTTGCAACGGTACTTCCTAGCGTTCGTCCATCATGTACTATTTCTGCATATTCCATAATCCGTTGATTGACATCAATAATACAATCTTCTATTACTGTTATCATTTCATCTAGTGTATGGTGTTTTTCAATCTCAGCTAGCGAATTGACAACCATATTGCTGGCGATATTTCCTGCCTCATAGCCCCCCATACCATCTGCCACGGCCCAAAAACCAAGCTCAGTCATTGAAAGAATGGAGTCTTCATTAATTTCTCTGACCATGCCTGTATTCGTTTCTTCTGCGCTATGCCACTTAACGGGACGTCTGACTGTTATATCTGTCATACGAGCTGTAAATCCTCAACAAGCTTTAACTTATAAGGCTGATACCAGCCTCTGCCTGCCCATTGTCCGTCTATCATAGAGGTCAACTTACTTATCGGCGGCATACCTTGGGTTAAAAATATACAAGGCTCCACGAAGTCAGAACCCGCTGTGGTCCATACACTAAAACTAGACAAAGAGTTCCTTAGCAGTGGCTCAACAAGATATTGATAAACTGAGGAAGGTAACTGTTCTTCAAATTCCATATTTATCTGCATAGATTCATTATCTACACTCGCAGGCGGATTCGCTTCATAAACTGAATCTAGATTGAGCCCAATATTGTTAATAGAAGCTGATAAAGCATCTACATTCATCTCACCATTCAATGACTGAAACATGAGTTCTTCTACTGAGGCGAACCAACTAGAAATTACATTAACTACTTCCAATGGATTAGATGCATCTGGTAATTGACGAACTGCGGAAAGTGGATAATATCGACCAACTCTATCAACACTTGGCAACATCACTCCGGCCCAACAATTCTTGTCCAGTACCCCATCTGAAAACACAAAACGCCAAATCGGGCTAGTTAGATAGGTATTCAACCAACTTTCTCCCAACTGCTCTTTTGAGCCAGCTATATAATGTTGTAACCATTCATCCCAGGCATTAACAAAACCTGCAGGCAAATCGCGCATAACAAAATCTCCATGCGCCGGCAATTTACCAAATAATCCTGTTTTAATCTGATTCAAACTAAATTCTCTCTGGGCATTTAAATGAAGCCAGTAAATTCTTACCAAATGGATTGTTAACACTCTTGGCTTTCATTTGATAACGAATACTTCGAATAGATTTTTTTCTAAGCTTGGTATTCAAGGAAAGTTCATTTTTATCCTTAATGTCATCCACGTTATAAGTAACCATATAAACGTTAGACTTACGCGTCTTATCAACTGCCGACTGATCTTGCAAGCGGAACCACGCCCATGGACCTTCATAGGTTTTGGTATGCTGAACCTCATTCAAATCTTCAAAAATGATACGCACGCGATTATGTTCATCATCACCAATCCACTGAACAGTTTTCCAGAATTTAGGTCCATGGCTGTAGATTAAGCGCTTTGGACCAATTTCCAAAATAAATCTGGCATCACGCTTATCCATTCGATATGGTTTTAATTGAAAACTCAGACTTGGTTTGTCTGGACTATCCTTGAAAAAGATAGACTTTATATTCTGGGCACGTTGTATTTGCTTAACAGTTGTAGCTGACAAGCCTAAACTATAGTCATCGACGATACGGTTTGACCATTGAGTACCTGTCTTAACAAATGGTTTAAGGTTTTCCTGATAAAATACATCAAGGGTACCGCCCGGTTTAAAGAACTCAGTAAAATCAGCCAGAGCCAACTCATCCCTAGAACTACGCTTGAGCGGATAACGTCCTGCCAGGCCTTGAATATATGGTGTGTAAATTTTTGTTTTCCATTCAGTATTGACATACTGATGTGCTGAACCAAGCACAACCTTCCAGGTTTCTGAGGCTAGCGAATCGAGCCAACGTTTTACCGGTTGGGGCATCGTCTTGGCATACGCACGTAGAGAGGTTATTGGATTTCCTGCACCACTTTCATAACGCGCCTTAGCGACATCAAATGCCTTTCTACCCGGATCTGGCGCCAACGTAATTTCGTTGACAAACTCCTGCATCATTACAATACGCTGCAATATGGTACTCACAGGAGCCGGACTTTTCTTGCTTTCTCTTAACAGGCGATTGACATCACGAAACGATTTATCAACAACAGTCCATTTAGCCTTTGATGCGGCAAAAGCTGTCAGTTTACCCTTACTGCCCTCCTGATTATCATCCGATAGATTAGCGAGTAATTGACTGGATAATTGTGTATTTGTTGAAGATACCTGCAATATCGCCAAAATCGGTGAATAAACAGGGTCAGTGAAGCTGGTTAGCACATTGTTTGCATGTCGCAAACCTGTAAATGGTTTAACTTCAAGGTGTTTGAAAACATTTTCCCAATGGGCCCGATATTCTGCTAGATAATGTGCCTTGACCTTTTCACTAATTTCACCAAGATCGTCACTGGCAAAGTCAACTTTCGTAGATTCTGTATCAGACAGGACCCATCTCTCATTAACCACATCAGTCAGTATCACCGAGTCAGGAGATAGGTCGATGTTTTCATAACCTTCGATAGTAAACAATAAAGGTGTCTGCATAGAGAAATGTATTTTGTCATCATTCTGATAAGTCGCCCTCACGGTTTCGCCAAACTCATTCATTAAATCGACTTTCTGACTATATTGAGGGCTGGTACGAACACGGCTATAAACTCGCTTAGCCACAGGCACACGAAGCAACAATGAACGACTCGACTGAACAAGTCGCTTATTCAGTTCAGTCGGCTTCATGTCACTCGCCAATAAAGCTCCCAGATGCTTTTCTAATTCTTTGCGTTTGGTTGCCTGACCACGAAGCTCTCTGCTCCACCGATCAGAGAACCATTCCATTACCAGGCGGCCATCAAGTTGTTCCAGTTTATTAAACATCATATACGTACGGAATGTATTGTACAGGTCACCACCCTGGTGTCCCTGCTTCAGGTAACTTTCTAGATAGTTAAGAAGCTTGGGTAATAAAAGCTGTCGCAGTTTGGTTTGATAAGCGTGATCGGCAGCGCCATCAACATTACCATCATACATGCCAAGACCAGATAACCAGGGATGCTCTTCCTGGTCATACACTACGCTGGCATTAGCCAGGGAGTTAAGAACCGGTAAGATTGCCCTGATGTCATTTGACCACGCACTCAATCTTTTATTTTCTGCATGATATTCAGCAATGTATGCCTCTACATCATTCATAAACATTTCATGTCGCGTAAAACTACCCGCCCAGACCACAAACATGGTTATTGCAGCCGTTACCATTCCAGCATATGCAGCTCGCTGTGACCAACGGATAATTTTCTCATACTTGCGATTTGAACCAACAAGTTCAGATTCTGGGAAAATAACATCTTTAAATAACTGGCCAAGAAAGAAACTCTTCCCCTGCTGGAAAGGTTGCTGAACCAGTTCTCGGGCAAAACCAAAGCTGGAAGAGACAGAGCTCATCAAACGATCAATGGGATTCCCATCCTGGGTACCACTGGAGAAATAAATCCCTCTTAGATATGGCTGAAAATCATAACGATTTTTCACAAAAGTCTGACGAACAAATTCATCAATAAGCGGTTTAAGATTCTCGATCTGTTGAGGGAACCCCTGTATTGCACCTCTTCTTTTTGGATCACGTTCATAATGCATACGCCATATAACCCTATCATACAGGCGTTTTAACAAGGCATTAAATTCAGCCTCGAGATAATCCAGGTCTGGACTTTCTCCGGCTCCTGGTGCATTGGGTAAGGAGACACCCCAGACCTGCTCTCTTTCTTCCTTACTCAGGTCTTCAAAAAATTCGGTAAAACCAGATACCAGATCGGTCTTGGTAAACATGAGATAAACTGGAAAACGAATTTCAAGTTTACTCATCAGTTCATCAATTCTGTTACGAATTGTTTTGGCGTGAATCAGACGTTCTTCTTCAGATTGGGTCAGCAAGTCCTGCAAGCTGATCGCAACAATGGCCCCATTGATGGGGCGACGACGTCGATTCTTTTTCAGAAGTGAAAGAAATCCTTCCCATGCAGAACTGTCAGCCACCTTGTGACTGTCCTGTGTCGTATATCTGCCAGCGGTATCAATAAGCACTGCTTCATTAGTAAACCACCAGTCGCAATTACGTGTTCCACCGACACCCTGTAATGCACCTTTGCCAAACTTCTCTGCAAGGGGGAAATCCAGGCTTGAATTAATCAGCGCGGTAGTTTTACCTGAACCTGGTGGCCCAATAATGATGTACCATGGCAATTCATACAGTGCCTTGTTACTACCCCGACCTTTAAATTTAAGTTTTTTGAGGGTTTCCATGGCCTGAGCAAATCTTTCATTAATTTGCGCAATTTCCTCAGGGTTGGCTCCATAGGCCACATCGGACTTGTTTTCCTGAATATCTTCAACCAGTTCATTATTCTGTTTCTTGTCCTTCATTTGCTCTCGAAGATTATTCAACCCCCAGGCAACTAATAGAACCATGATGGTTATAAGTCTGGCAACGGCACCCCCTAACGGAGCAAAATTGCTCTCCCCAAATTTTATGGCAGGTCCAACAAACCAGATCAGTAATGACAATACAATCAAACCAATTATTGAAATAACGATTCGATTTTTGAAAAAGTCCTTCAGTTTTTTCATTTTGCTACTCGACTACACTATTTCAGATAATTGGATTTATACCGACCACTACCAGCCACAGTGTTTGATTCTGCGATGGTAGATAATTTCTCGGCCACAGGAGAAGAAGAGGTGTAAAGCCAGACCCGAAATCCCGAATAGGTCAGTAACATAAAACCACCAACGATACTGGCCACAACCCACATTGGAACATACTCTGCTAAGGTGTTTCTGATTTTACCCAGCCCCTGCCAGCTTGGTGATAAACTGCGTTCATATTCACCACGATAGGTTCTAATAACGCCAAATAATTCTTCTCGCAACTGGTCAAGCTGTTCTTTACCTCGATGAATCACACGGTACTTACCTTCAAAACCAAGGCTCAAACAGAGATAAAATAACTCTAATATATATAGGTTATCAGCAGGAGACTGGCGCATCCTGTCGAGAATCTGAAAAAACTTCTCCCCACCCGCTGTTTCATTATGAAACGTACTTAACAAGGTTTTCTGCGGCCATGCACTTTCGGCTCCCCAGGGGGTATTCAAAACGGCTTCATCCAGCAAGGCACATAAACTATATCTGGCTGCCAGTACAACTTCAGGTCTCACACCCTGTTCTTTGGCACGACTATCAAAAGACTTGATTTCATTAGTCAGGCGTTGATGTAATCCTGCGACATCTGGATGACTGACTGAATGTCGTGTTTTTTCATAAACTGCGATCAACATGGATGCCGCATTGACTAACGGATTTAATCCGGTTGTCGTCCTGAAATAAGCTGCCTGGACATCAAACCCCGGCATTGATGGCGCTTGGGCTGAAGCTGCTTGCCCATAAGACGGTGATGCAGGTGGTACCTGAGTTTGCCCGGTTCCTCGCCTGCCTGGCATTGGGCGAATGATGGTATGTTCTCCAGTCGGAGTCGCCGAGCCTGGTTGCCTGAATACAGTTTTGTCTTGATTGTCTGACATAAGCTATTCCATTAAATATGGATTCCTGATTTTGAATCCTTGTTAATACCCTTAATTACGAATTGTCCAGAATTCAAATTCCAGCCCTGGGAAATCACCACCTACATGCAATGCAAAACCACCAGAACTCTTTAATTCCTTCCAGAAATCACTACCACTATCAAGTTCAAAGTAGGTAAACCCGGAATGATAAGGAATCTGTCTTGGTGCAACTGGTAAAGGTTTAATTGGGATGCCCGGCATTGCAGCATTAACCAATTGCCTTATTCTTTCTACAGGGCCAATTTTTAATTGACCGGGAAGGTGTGAACGTAAGGTATCGGCAGGTACATCGGCACGAGCAGCAAGAATAAAGCTTGACGTACCGATCATCGAACGATCCGGAATCTGCGCAACCCTGATGCCATATTTCTTCTCAACCAGCGCCAATGATGTCGCCGTCTGTTCATATACCATACTCAGATTCTGACGCAGAGAATTGATGACAGGGATAAAAGTACTTTGTAAGTCATCATGCAAATATGGCGGGAATGCAGGTGGGCGTTTTGTTTTGGTGGCAAAGGTGGACAGTTCACCGACCATTTGCACGGCTTCACTAAATAGATTTAATGGGTGAAGTCCCTGCAAATTTGCCAAATGATTTGCCAGAGGCTCAAGACGATTGATCAATTGCAACATCATATAATCGGCAATCTCGGCTGAGCCACCACGTTGGGTATCCGCTAATCGGCCTGCGATGGACTCACCTCGGTGATGTAATAAACCAGCAAGCTCAAGAAGAAATCCTGACAACTTCTGTATCTTGCTCACATCCAGACAGGTTGGAATATATTCATCATCCAGAATGACATTCTTATCATCCCTGGATTCAGAAATCCTTGCTACACCGATGCAGGCATAGCCACTTAAATCATCTGACTGGAGTAATAAGCGTAAGCGAAGTTTACCGATATTAATTTCAATATTATCGCTGCCTTCCAGTGTCACATCGCGAATCGATTGCTCAGAAGAGTAATATCGTGCCAAACCCTGTGATTCCTCATCTAAAAGAACATCTACAGCGCCGGGGCGTCTGACAGGTACTGCAAGGTATACAATTGTATTATGAGTATTGGTAGGAATATCAATGACCGGGGGGGCCTCATCCTGTTCAGGAAAACTGAATGGTGTCCCATCTGGAAAAACACCCTTTGCCCGTATTAAAGATATTTTACCAAGCTTGAGCAATTCCTTATCAAGCTCAATATCCTGGAACCCCCAACCATAAGCCCCATGAGCAGAAACTTTTCCTTCAACATAACGCTCAAAATATCGCTCCTGTTGCTGGAAATGCTGAGGATTTAAAAACATTCCCTCAGTCCATACTACCTTGCTATCTAATGACATAGTCAAACTGCCTGTAAAATATTAAACCACTACCTGTTTAAACTATGGAACATATTGGTAAAAAGATTATTAACGATAAATTAACTTAAACAATTAATTAACTCTCAACACAATATTGATATTCCACACCCATTTCTTCCCTGTTATTTATCTATCCTTTAATTATTTACTTGCCATTTTATCGGCATTTATTATTTTATTTCCGGAGATTTTTATATTAACAGTAGTACCAATCACATCATGTTGGACGACAGGAATAATCAGCTTATATCCGGCATTTTTATAATCCAGAAATTCCGCATAGAGACCAACAAATTGCGTTTTCTCACTTAAAACAAAACTGTTTTCCCGATCTTCGCCCGGTTTCAGCCGCTTCAATTTTTGAACTGCAATAAAATCTTCCCCTAGCCTTTCTTTATCCTGTTCATAGATATCGATAAAGTTGGCATTTTTGAATAACTTGGGTGACTTCAGCTCATACATCCTGATAAATAATGGTGAAGGTGTTTTGTTTTCATCTGGATTAATATCTGACTCGACTTTGAAAGACAGCGTTAAATCCGTATCCGCACCAAAAATACCACCTACAGCACTGTTTAATGAAGAACATGCTGAAAAATATGGCAGTATTAATACCAATGCCAGTTTGATAATTAAATTTGATTTCATTCCCTTCCCTACCCCGTAAATCCAAGTTTAATAATTAGAACTTATCCGTTCTACGTGACGACGACAGCTTCAACAACTGATCTTCATACGCCTGTACAAAATCATATCCAAACAGGTGCTGGAATGAGTTATCCATATCGTTAACAAGTTCGTTATAGTATTCTTTATATGAATCCCAGTTTTTGCCCTTATTCACCATCTGCAGCAAACCTGCTTTTCGATATTTTTCAAATCGTGCTTCAAGGGTTAAGGGATCGAATCGTTCAATGACACCACGAAATGCAGCTCTGATCCCTGCCAGAATGGCAACCTGGTGTTCTGCGATACTCTGGAATCCCTCACGGACTGATTCAACAGGAGGTTTATAGGCCTGACTTTGACGAATAAACATATTCTCCAGCGCATCTTCAATATTGGCAGAAAATTTTAAAGGGTTGTTTTCAACAGGTTGAATGGTTGTCACATTCATCCTAAATTCATTTTTAACCGTGCTTCGTGACGTTAAAACCTGCATCAGGCCAGAGATTGTTTCACGCATCAATTCGCCAACTGTCTGACTGATTTCCATCATCATATCTTCAGAGAGATTCTTACCAGAAAGCCCCATCGCTTCGATAAGCAAATGGTCTACCGCGGTTGCAGAAGCAGGTTTTTGTTGCTTTGCCCGAATTTGTTTAGCCAGCAAATCCACATCTGCCTGTAATTTACGATTTTCCTCCAACAACAAACGATTTTGTGCTTCCAGCTGATTAACAACACCATCATTAACCGCCTGTGCCTGAAACTGTGACACAGGCTCTGTTACAACGGCAGGAGCTACTGCAAGCTGTTCATCAACTGTAGGACGATCATCCAGTAATACATCATCATCCCAGTCATCGGGGATGGCTCCACCATCTGGTACTGCATTAGGCCAGTCATGGGCAGCATGATTTACAACATCAGCATGATCTGAATAGGTATCCTGATCAAAGCCTCCTGGTGATCCCGCCTTATCCAGTGCGGCAAGTGGATCTGTCTCATCAAAACCACCAAACAGGGGTTCTGATGAGGGAACATGAGGTGTATCAGTTAAACCAAAGGGATCGCTACGCTCATGATCCGTCTTATCTTCAAAATAATCGACTTCTATGCCAGGGGTCTCTGGGACAAAAGAGAAAGGTGAACCGCCTCTAAATGTATCAGCTTCATCGAGATTGACCTGAAATTCATAGTCACTGAGCATGAAAGTATCACCATCATTCAGTGCAATCTTATTACCTTTACCAATGGGTTCTGGTGCACCATTTAGAAAGGTTCCATTTGTGCTGAGATCAGTCAGGTAGTACTGCCCGTTCTCACAGGTTATCTGACTATGACGGGAAGACATGAAACGCTCAGGATCGTCCAGCACCCAATAATTATTGGATGCCCTTCCTATTGTTCCCCCGTTATCTGTGAATACCATGCTTGTGTGCTGGTTAGTCACTGAGTCTGGCGACTTTATTATTGATATTGTGATCGACATACAAATATCATCCTGATATGGCCATCAGATTTCAATGAATACATTGATAATCTTCAACCCGTTTAATCCTCGCGTAAGCAAACTGTGAACTGCATCACAAATTTACTCAACACAACCTCTAATAGTTTTGAATTGCTATTTAGTCTAAATCCATTTTGTGATTAATTAATGCTATCCATGCGTGTTTTGCAGTATACCAATAGCGTTTAGAGATTGAATCAAATTTAACCATATATTGCAACAAAATATATGTGGACAAATATTAATCGTTACGTTTAAAATGCATTCAACTTAAACAGTATGTATGAATGTATTTGTTATTAAGTTGTTTAGAGTAAATCTAATTTAATTACTAACAACTTTAAGTAATTCGAAGTTTTGTTTTTTAGAGCATGTCTAAACACAAACAAATACACACATGGCGACTAACTTAATTAGTGCTATATATAAAGGTGTATAAACTTACTGTGATAGCTGAATAAAAACTAATCAGCTCTTTACATGTTGAAACACATACCTTATAAAAGCTAAGAAATAGTTAGCTGGGAGTAAGTAGAAATAGCAGGGATTTAATTAGTAAAGGGATTGAATACTATACTGCATTAAACCCAGATTAAGGTTCAGCAAACTGAACAACAAGTGAATACCAAAGTGGATGCCACGCAGGATTAGCGAACCACCTTACTATAAAGGCCTAACTAAAAAGGCCTGGTGTGAATAACATGAGGAGAGGAAAAGGAATATGCCATCACCCGCATTAATTGATGTAGAAAGCCTGGTAAACCCAATTTCTGATGAAAACTCAGTCGGTGCTGATATTCGACAGGACTCTTCTCCCGCATCACTCTATAACCAGATAAAAGATGCACGTAGTGCAGCCCGAGCTGCAGAGCGACACAGTTTGTTCGACGGTGACAATAGTGAAGCCATGAGCAACTGGTACAAAATTATTGATCTCGCCCCCGAAATTTTACAAAACCATGCTAAAGATCTTGAGGTGGCCAGTTGGCTAACAGAAGCCCTGATTCGACGAGCAGGCTTCCAGGGATTACGTGATGGTTTTGCAGTAATACGCGGCCTGATAGATAACTACTGGGACAGCCTGTATCCTCTACCCGATGAGGAAGATGGTATGGAAACCCGCCTTGCCTCTTTGACGGGCTTAAATGGTGAAGGTGCAGAGGGTGTCCTGATTGCACCGATTAGAAATGTTACCATAACCGAAGGTGGTGAACCTGGCCCATTTAGTTTCTGGCAATATAAACAGGCTCTGGATATCCAGAAAATTGCCGACGAAGACACCAGAAGTAAAAAAGCCGGTAAAATTGGTTATACGTTGGAAGATATTGAAAATGCTGTTGCCAGTACTGATGCAGAATTTTATATCAACCTATGTGATGATGTTTCCATTTCGATTAATGAATACCGTGAAATCAGCCGTGCACTGGACAATCTTTGTGGTACTCATGAATCACCCCCAACCAGTAACATCATCAACACACTTGAAGATGCACTAAGTGTACTTAAGCATGTTGCCCGCTTTAAACTGCCTGTTGAATCTTCCAATGAAGACGATATGGGTCAAGATGTAACAGATATAAACGGAACTTCTGTAGCAGGTTCATCAGGTGTGCCTGCCGGCGCCATCAAAACTCGCGAAGAAGCCTTCCGTCACCTGAAAAACATTGCAAATTATTTTCGCAAAACTGAGCCCCACTCACCAATTTCATACATTATTGACAAAGCCGTGCGCTGGGGTGACATGGATCTGGATGAACTGATGCGAGAACTAATCCCTGACTCATCATCAAGGGATTACTACAGTTCATTAACTGGTGTTAAAACAGATGAGAGTTAACCGAATCTTATAGACTAATTAAGCCTTGCTTGATGTGAATAGACGAACTTAGAGGACTAAATAATGGCCGAGAGCATTCATGACAAACTGAAACGTGTACGGAAACCTCGTGTACATATCACCTACGATGTTGAAACCAACGGTGCTGTAGCTGAAAAGGAAATCCCTTTTGTTATGGGCGTGATGGGTGATTACTCCGGGGACAACACTGACAAAAAACCACTGAAGGATCGTAAGTTTTCCAGCATTGACCGTGATAACTTCAATGAAGTGTTACGCAATGTGGCGCCTAAACTTAAAATGAAAGTTGAAAACACTCTGGAAGGTGATGGCAGTGAGATCTCTGTTGATATGGATTTCAAAAGTATGGAAGATTTTGAACCACATAAAGTGGTTGAAAATGTCGAGCCTCTTAAAAAGCTGCTCGAAACCCGGAATAAACTGCGTGATCTGTTAACTAAAGCAGATCGTTCAGAAGAACTGGAAACTGTTCTGGAAGAAGTATTAAGCAATTCTGAAGCCATGACAGCTCTATCTGGTGAGCTGGGTGTTGGTGAAGATGAAGGTAACGATGAAGGTGACAAATAATGAGTACTGAAACTGTAGAAGAAACCCAGGAAGCCGCTGAAGCGGCGGAAGTCAGTTTTCTGGAACAGGCCATTGGTGCCACAAAACAGACTCCCAGAGATGAAACGGAAGACTTATTGAAGACCCTGTCCCAGGAAGCAATGAAAGGGACTGTCACATGGGACAAAAACCTGACCGTTACCATCAACTCTGCAATTGCTGCCATTGATCAACTCATGTCTAAGCAGCTTTCTGCTGTTATGAAGCATGAAAAATTTCAGAAGCTGGAAGGTTCATGGCGTGGACTAAACCATCTGGTAATGAATTCAGAAACTAGTTCCCAGCTCAAGCTGCGTATGATGAATATCAGCAAAAAGGAACTGGCAAAAGATCTGGAAAAAGCCGTTGAATTTGACCAAAGCCAGACATTCAAGAAAATTTACGAAAGCGAATTTGGCATAGCGGGTGGCGAACCCTATGCGGCGCTGATTGGTGATTACGAATTCTCATCTCATCCAGATGATATTGATTTACTATCAAACGTTTCTAATATTGCAGCAGCGGGTTTCTGCCCTTTCATTTCGGCAACTGCTCCTGAAATGTTTGGTTTTGAAAGCTTCACTGAGTTATCCAAACCTCGTGATCTGGAGAAGATATTTGAATCAGCCGAGTATATTAAATGGCGCAGCTTCCGTGAATCACAGGATTCACGCTTTGTAACGCTGACCATGCCTCGCGTACTGGCTCGTTTACCTTATGGTGAAGCCACCAAACCGATTGAAGCTTTTAATTTTGAAGAAGCCAATGTCGATTCTGATGGCCGTCAACTGGAAGCCAACCACAATGATTACTGCTGGATGAATGCCGCCTACGCTATGGGTACAA
>JAOULO010000115.1 GCA_029881995.1 Gammaproteobacteria bacterium | reverse complement strand
GCAGCTGAAAGGTACTGGCGTACATACGGTGGGTGCCAAGTCACACAATCTTTATCCAGCCGATACGCTCGATCAGCCTCATATCATTGAAGGCCTGAAGCGTCGTGCCCTGCCGGAAGCCGCATGGCAGATCGTGCGTGACAACTTTGGTCGTGCTGGTGGCGGCCCGGCTGTGAAGACGGTTGTGACTGAATCAGAGCTGGCTTTAAGTGCCCTGCCTGAACTGAAGATGCAGGATTTTGGCAAAGATGAAAAAGCCGTGCCATCGACGGCAATGGGTGCCCTGGTTGCGCAAGTCGGGCAGGCTGACAAGCGTTTTGTCGTCACCAACGCCGACGGTAACGAAGCCTCAGCCATGAAAAACATCAATGATGCTTTAAAGATCCGTCACCCAACTGAAGATGATCTGTATAACCAGTCACCGAATGGTCAGGTGTATGAGCCTTTGAACGAAGATGCCTGCGCCGGTCTGGCGGCCGGACTGGCCCTGTTTGGTTCACGTTCACTGTGGTTGTCTTATGAATCCTTTGCCATTAATGGCTGGCCCATTGTGCAGACCGTTACACAGGCAATGGCCGAATTGCGTCGCAAGACACCTTCGGTGGTTACCATGTTTACGGCGGGCGCATTAGAGCAGGGGCGTAATGGCTGGACTCACCAACGTCCTGAAATTGAAAACTACTTCGGTGCCATGATGCGTAACGGTAATGTTTATCCACTGTTTCCCTGTGATGCCAATGCCATGCAGGCAACATATGAATATGCGACTAACAGCTTTAACAAGGGCATGGTGATCATCGCATCGAAAAGTCCGTTGCCGGTTTATATGAGCATTGCCGAAGCACGTACCGCGATTGAAGAGGGTGCCGCGACAATTTATGAATCCGAGTCGGGCGATAAAGGCACGGTCGTGTTTGCGGTTACCGGTGACATGATTTACCTGCCGGTCTTTAAAGCGAAAGAGACGCTTGAAGCCAGTGGTTACAAGGTGCGGATCGTTGCCATATTGAATCCACGTCGTCTATATCGTTCAACTGATGTGGCCTGGGATACCGTGTCACAGCCTGATGATAAGTTTATGAGCGACGCCGATTTTAATAAGTTGTTTGATGGCGATGTGTTGCTTGCGGTTAGTGGTGGGCCAAGCGCGCCATTAGAACCGGTATTACTGCGCAGCACAGCACCTCGTCGCGATACGGTTTGCTGGAAGCGTGGTGAAACCACGGCATCACCCGATGAGCTGATGGCCTTTAATGGTATTACGCCGGAGATCATGATCAATAAGGTTGAATCATTAATGAAGTAATCAGCACCTTTATCCCAATCTGGCCACTTTCGAAATAATTTATTACCGGCCAGCTTGGGATATTTTTTAGCATTGAATGTTGTATACCGCTTAACTAAAGAGACAGAGCCATGGCTGAGACAAAAATTATCGTACTGGATGATGACCCCACCGGTTCACAAACCGTACATAGTTGTTTATTGCTGACCCGCTGGGATGTGGAAACCTTAAAAATCGGTCTGCGAGATGTGGCACCACTGTTTTTCGTGTTGACCAATACTCGCGGCATGGATGCCAAATCAGCTGAAACATTGACCCGTGAAGTCTGTGTCAACCTGAAGCAGGCCCTGTCAGAACTGGCCGTGCAGGGCCATGCAATCAATCCTCTGGTGGTGAGTCGTTCAGACTCAACCTTGCGGGGTCATTATCCGGTTGAAACGGATGTGATTGCCGAAGAGCTGGGGCCGTTTGATGCCCACTTCATGGTGCCGGCATTTTTCGAAGGCGGACGTTTCACGGTCGACAGTGTTCACTATCTTATGGTCGATGGTGAGCCGGTACCGGTGCATGAAACCGAGTTTGCCCGTGATTCGGTATTTGCTTTCAGTCACAGTTATCTGCCCGACTATGTGGAAGAAAAAACCCAGGGTCGGATCAAGAGCGAAGCGGTTGAACG
>JAOULO010000086.1 GCA_029881995.1 Gammaproteobacteria bacterium | reverse complement strand
CTTACAGGGTAGACCGCAAATGCATTGCCAGACATGCCATCTGGTGTTTGTCCCTGTTAGTCTGTCTTTTCTCCCCCGATAGCCTATTTGCCAAGGCTCCTGAAACAATAAATATCGGTGTCAATGCCATTTGGGGAAATAAAGTTGCCCGTAAAATGTGGCAACCCAGTATTGATTATCTGAATACAGCCCTACCAAATTATAACTTCGTACTAAAGCCCGTTAAACTTCATGAAATCAGTCAGGCAGTAAGCGAAAAGCAGTTTGATTTTATTACAACAAACCCTGGCAACTATATCGAACTTGAAACGAAATTTGGTGTAACTCGCTTACTTACCTTAAATAAAATTCGCCAGGGGATTCCTTCAACTCAATTTGGCGCAATCATCTTTACTCGTGCCGACAAATCAACCATCAAGACTATATATGACGCCCGGGGCAAATCATTTGTTGCGGTCAGCCAAACCGCATTTGGTGGTTTTCAAATGGCCTGGCGGGAACTGAAATCACATGGCATTGATCCATTCAAAGACATTATGGAATTAAATTTCAGTGGCTTCCCGCAGGACAAGGTTGTTTATGCAGTAAGAGACAACAAAGCCGATGTTGGGACAGTTCGAACAGACACCATGGAACGGATGGCTAGAGAGGGTCTCGTCAACCTGGCAGACTTTAGAATACTGGCAAAAAAGCAGGTGCCTGGTTTTCCTTTCCTGTTATCAACACAACTCTATCCTGAATGGCCATTTGCCAAACTGGCACATACTAATCAAACATTGGCAAAAATGGTTACCTCGGCACTGTTAAATTTAAAAAAAGATAGCACTGCAGCAAAATCTGCAAAAAGTGTAGGTTGGACAGTACCAATGAATTACCAACCAGTTCGTGACTTAATGAAAGAATTAAAAGTCGGACCATACAAAAACAACTCAAGATTACCACTTATCGAATTTATAAAAATTTACTGGTGGTTGCTGCTAGCCATTCTTTTAAGCATTGCGCCACCAATTATTGCTTACATTAAACAATTAAAATCCAAGGCCATTTATAACCTAAGGCTGGCAACTGAAGAAGCCGAATGGAACCATGCGCTGGATTTTCTAGATGAGCCGGTATTTATGGTTGACCTGAATGACCGGTTGATTAGAGCTAACAGGTCATTTTATGAAACAATGGGTACCCAACCAGGTGAAGCAATTGGCGAGAAGATTGGAAAATTTTGCCATAGTGAAAATATCTCTAACTGTCCAATTTGCCTGGCGCGTCAGGATAAAACAGATGCGATTTTTACACTAGAAGAGAATGATCCAGCAAATAGTTTTAAATGTCCTGTTGAAGTCCGAATTAATATCATACATGACAAGAAGAATACTCCCATAGCCATTATTGAGGTCATCCGCGACCTGTCCCATCTAAAACATGCTGAAAGTGCGATCCGGCAAAGTGAAAGCCGAGCTATAGGTATACTTAATGCGACACCTGACCCATTGCTGATAGTAGATGAACATGGTTGTATTACAATGACAAACCATGTATTTGAAAAACAGTTTGGCTATACATCAAATGAAATCATTGGTAAAAGCGTTGATCTACTGGTACCGAATGCAACCAAAATCAACCATAGCAGCTTACGTGAAGCCTATATGCATAAGCCCGAGGCTCGACCTAAGATTTTCGGTCTACCGCTTTATTGTTTACATAAAAATGGGCAGTCTATCCCGGTTGAGATAAGTCTCAGCCCAGTTGTAACCGATGAAGGTGCGTTAATTACTGTTTCACTCAGGGATATAACTGATAGACTGGAATCAGAAAATGAATTAAATCGTCTGGCATCATTTCCAGAGCATAGCCCAATACCTATCATAGAGTTTAATAATACTGGTGACATCACTTATTCTAATCCAATTGCCAATCATCTTTTCCCAGAACTATCCGATAGTGAAGGAAAGCATGTTCTGATAAAAGATATTCTGAAAATCAAAGATGAGATCTTTAAGAATAATGAATTGATACGTGACATTGAGGTCAGTGGCACTACATACGAACAAAAAATCACTTATATTTCCGAGCAAGGTTTATTCAGGATATATTTCTGGGACATCACAAAAATCCGTGATATGACACGTGAAATAGCCTATCAGGCCACTCATGATTCACTTACTAGATTAATTAACCGAGCCGAATTTGAGGTCAGGCTTGAACAGGCTTTGCAAACGGTAAAACATGAAAACAAACAACATGTGCTGTGCTACATCGATCTGGATCAATTTAAAATTGTTAATGATACCTGTGGTCACATTGCTGGCGATGAATTACTTAAACAGATATCATCACTTTTGCAGTCAAAACTTCGTGACAATGACACACTAGCCAGACTTGGTGGTGATGAATTTGGGTTATTGCTAACAGGCTGTCCAGTTAATACAGCCCGAAGTATCGCTGAAAAACTTCGTACATCGGTAGAAAATTATAGATTTACCTGGCAAGACAAAAATTTCAAAATAGGAATGAGCATAGGCCTGGTACCCATTCTGGAACAAGGACTAACTGTCAGCGATGTATTAAGTTCTGCCGATACAGCCTGTTATATTGCCAAGGAACATGGCAGAAATCGAGTGCACACTTATAACTCTCATGATTCTATTTCAGAAAAACACACAACTGAAATGAATTGGGTTCACCGTATTCATAATGCACTTGAAGAAGACCGTTTGAGTATCTATGTCCAGCAGATTCTTAATCTCGCAAATCCATCTTATCAATACTATGAAGTACTAATTCGTATGCAGGGTGAAAATGGTGAAATTATACCACCACTTGCTTTTCTACCTGCAGCTGAGCGCTATGGGCTAATATCCCAAATTGATAAATATGTAATAGAACAATCATTGAAAGAATTTTCAAAACCTGCATTTAAAGACATCCATTTATCAATAAACCTGTCAGGTCAGAGTTTGAGTGATCACAACATTATGAATTTCATAATTAAAATGATTGACACCTATAACTTTGATGCCAGCAGACTGACGTTTGAAGTGACAGAAACTGTTATGGTCGCCAATCTGGCAGATGCAATTCGATTTATTTCAACTCTCAAAGGGTTAGGTTGCCGCTTTGCACTAGATGACTTTGGTAGTGGATTCAGTTCATTTGCCTATCTGAAAAATTTACCTGTTGATCTGATTAAGATCGATGGTGGATTTGTTAGAGATATGCTTGAAGACCCCATAAATTCCGTTATGGTCGAATCCATGATTTATATTGGCCACAATATGAACCTTAAGACAGTGGCTGAGTTTGTTGAGAATGTTGATATTCTCAATGCCCTGCAGGATATGGGAATAGACTTTGTTCAGGGTTATGGTATTGCCCGTCCAGTTGCTCTGAAGGAATTACTGCCTGGTATCTCTAATATTAAATCAGCGCATAATCGTGCCTGATTTAATCAGGCCTTGGGTAAGGTAACGCCTTCCTGACCCTGATATTTTCCACCACGATCTTTATACGAAGTCTCACAAACCTCATCAGACTCAAAAAATAGCATCTGCGCTACACCTTCATTAGCGTAGATCTTCGCAGGCAGCGGCGTGGTGTTGGAGAATTCCAGAGTAACATGCCCTTCCCACTCCGGTTCCAGTGGCGTGACATTCACGATGATGCCACAGCGTGCATAGGTAGATTTACCAAGACAAACAGTCAACACATTACGCGGGATTTTGAAATACTCCACAGTACGGGCCAGTGCAAAGGAGTTGGGTGGAATAATACAGACATCACCCTTAAAATCGACAAAACTGTGTTCTGAAAAATCCTTGGGGTCGACAATAGCCGAGTTGATGTTGGTAAAAATCTTGAACTCATCCGCACAGCGCACATCATAACCATAACTGGATGTGCCATAGGAAATGATCTTGCCCTTGTCCGTCTCACGCATCTGGCCCGGTTCAAATGGCTCAATCATCTGCTGTTCGTCCACCATACGGCGGATCCACTTGTCTGCTTTTATACTCATATTCCCAACACCCTCGTCAAAACGGTCGCTATTCTAAAACAAAAAAGGCGTCGCTGCACAGCGACGCCTTTTTTAGAGACCACGTCTCCGAGTTAATTGTTCTGGATAACAATTTTCGGGAACGAAGCGGTAAAATCTTTCTGCTTCAGTGCCAGCTTGGCCGCCACACGACGGGCAATATCGCGATAGATTTCCGCCACACGACCTTCCGGATCGGCCACCACAGAAGGCTTGCCTTCATCGGTACCGGTGCGAATGCTCATCTCCAGTGGCAGGGCTCCCAGCAGAGCCACATTATGCTGCTCCGCCATGCGTCCACCGCCACCTTCGCCGAAGATATGCTCTTCGTGACCGCATTCTGAACAGATGTGAATGCTCATGTTTTCGATTATACCCAGTACCGGTACCTCAACCTTCTCGAACATCTTCAGACCCTTACGGGCATCCAGCAGGGCGATGTCCTGTGGTGTGGTAACAATAACTGCACCTGTTACAGGCACCTTCTGCGCCAGGGTCAGCTGGGTGTCACCTGTGCCTGGTGGCAGGTCAACGACCAGATAATCGACATCCTTCCACTGGGTATCGTTGAGGAG
Source organism: Gammaproteobacteria bacterium (assembly GCA_029881995.1). Classification (GTDB taxonomy): domain Bacteria; phylum Pseudomonadota; class Gammaproteobacteria; order UBA6429; family Thiohalophilaceae; genus JAHEDB01. Next base: position 3,274 of record JAOULO010000086.1, on the reverse strand, counting down.
TTGTTCCAGGGCCTGGGTCACCATAGGGCCACGCCAGATCATGGGAGTTTCTTCATCGATCAGGTAACCGATAGACATGGACTGAATGTCATAGGACATCATGGGCTGCAGGCTGCTGCCATCTGACTCAGGCTGGCCACTCATACCCAGCATGCGAGGCTGGCTGGGGCCGTAGATATCGGCATCGAGGATACCAACGGTGGCACCTTCTGCAGACAGGGCAAGAGCCAGGTTTACAGCCGTGGTAGATTTACCCACGCCACCCTTACCCGAGGCCACGGCAATGATGTTTTTCACACCGTTGATCATGTTGACGCCCTTTTGTACGGCATGGGAATCAATCTTGTGGGAAACATTGATGTTGGCAGAAGCCACACCGTCTACGGATTCTACGAGAGCCTTCAGTTCAGCTTCCAGTTTGGCCTTGTAGCCATCAGCCGGAAAACCCAGCACGACGTCTACGCTGACCTTGTCGCCATCGACTTTCACATCTTTGACGGCCTTGGTGGAGACCAGATCCTGTTCCAGGTACGGGTCGATGTATTCTTTCAGTTTGTCTTGAATCTGTTCGGGGGAGACGCTAGCCATGTCCTTCTCCTGCAAAATAAAGGGGTTATAAAACCTAGTAAAGTTATCAAGTATACCGTTAATTACTAATATACTCAATCCCGGAAATTTGAGTGGTGTGTATTGTACTCGCTGGTGAAACTTTGATCACTGTCTCCATTGGGTTAGGGCCTGTCAGTCCTGTCGGAACAGTAGCGGGCCAAGCAGTAGCAAGCAGGGCCAAGACCTGCTAGGGTATGCGCCTTTTCCGAACAGCACGAAACAGACTAACCATGGCCGATTACATACGTAAAATTCTTGTCACCAGCGCCCTGCCCTATGCCAATGGCCCACTCCATCTTGGTCATCTGGTAGAGACCATCCAGACCGATATATGGGTACGTTTTCAGAAGATGCAAGGCCATGACTGCATCTATGTCTGCGCCGATGATGCCCACGGCACTCCGATCATGTTACGTGCCCAGAATGAAGGTATCACCCCTGAGGAATTAATTGCCCGCACTGACCGCGAACACCGCGCAGATTTTGATGGCTTCCTGATTAATTTTGATAATTTTCACAGCACCCATTCCGATGAAAATAAGGAACTGGCTGAGCTGATCTACACCCGCCTGCGCGATGGCGGTTACATCAAGACCCGCACCATCAAACAGGCCTATGATCCAGAAAAGGAAATGTTCCTGCCGGACCGCTTCATCAAGGGCAACTGCCCCAAGTGTGGCGCCGAAGATCAATACGGTGACAACTGTGAGGTCTGTGGTGCCACCTATTCACCGACAGACCTGAAGAACCCTGTTTCGGCAGTCTCCGGTGCCACGCCGATAGAAAAGGAATCGGAACACTACTTCTTCGACCTTGGTGCCTTCGGAGACATGCTGAAAGCCTGGACCCATGAAGAACACATGCAGCCGGCCATTCGCCACAAACTGAACGAGTGGCTGGACGGCGGTCTGCAGGACTGGGACATCTCCCGTGATGCCCCTTACTTCGGCTTTGAGATCCCCGATGCCCCCAACAAATATTTCTATGTCTGGCTGGATGCCCCCATCGGCTACCTGGCCAGCTTCAAAAACCTTTGTGCCAAACGGGAAGACCTGGATTTTGACTCCTATATAAAGGAAGGTAGTGACACCGAGATGTATCACTTCATCGGCAAGGACATCGCCTACTTCCACACCCTGTTCTGGCCCGCCATGCTGAGTGGGGCAGGTTTTCGCAAACCCAGCGCGGTGTTTGTCCACGGCTTTCTGACCGTCAACGGTCAAAAGATGTCAAAATCTCGTGGCACCTTTATCCAGGCCAAAACCTACCTGGATCACCTCAATCCGGAATACATGCGCTATTACTTCGCCGCCAAGCTGGGCAGTGGTATCGACGACCTTGATCTAAACCTTGATGACTTCATGGCACGCGTCAATTCTGACCTGGTGGGTAAAGTGGTGAACATCGCCAGCCGTTGTGCTGGCTTCATCAAAAAGAAATTCGATGGCAAGCTGGCCGCCCAGTGTAGCGAAATCAAACTCTATGAAGAGTTCGAGGCCCATGGTCGCCTGATTGCCGAACTCTATGAGAAGCGTGAATTCAATGCCGCCATTCGTGAGATCATGTCTCTCGCTGACCGCGCCAACCAGTATATCGATGAGAAAAAACCCTGGGCCCTCGCAAAAGAAGAAGGCAGAGAACAGGAAGTCCATGATGCCTGTAGCGTGGGCCTCAACCTGTTCCGCATCCTGATTACCTATCTCAAACCCGTGCTGCCCCATATGGCAGAACAGGCCGAGGCCTTTTTGAATATTCCACCACTTAACTGGTTGGATATCGCACAGCCGCTGACGGATCACGAGATCAACAAATTCAAACCGCTGATGACGCGTATCGAACAAGACAAAATAGATGCCGTGTTAGCCGATACCCAGAAACTGCTGGCAGCCAATAAACCTGCTGAACCCAAGAAAACTAAAAAAGGTAACAACATGGATCCCATTGCAGACACCATTGAATTCGATGACTTTGCCAAGATCGACCTGCGTATCGCAAAGATCATCAAAGCCGAACATGTCGAAGGTGCCGATAAGCTATTGCAACTGACCCTCGATATCGGTGGTGAAACACGCAACGTGTTTGCCGGTATCAAATCGGCCTATGCACCGGAAGAGCTGGAAGGCAAACTCACCGTCATGGTTGCCAACCTGGCACCTCGTAAAATGCGTTTCGGTATTTCAGAGGGTATGGTGCTGGCAGCCGGTCCCGGTGGAAAGGATCTTTTTGTGCTGCATCCCGACGAGGGTGCGCAACCTGGCATGCGTGTTAAGTAAAAGGTCTTTAATACCGCATTACAGGTCTAACAAGTCCCAGGTATAACAACCCTGCCTTACACGGGGTTAGACATCAGTTTTTGATCCAAATCACTGGATTAATTCAGCACATCATAATATTGTTAAAGCTGACTAACGCATTCAGCATAAACAGATGACCGATTACGCCCTAATACTCGTCAGCACCATCCTGGTCAATAATTTTGTCCTGGTAAAATTTCTGGGACTGTGCCCCTTCCTTGGTGTCTCACGTAAACTGGAAACCGCGACAGGCATGGCCCTGGCCACCACCTTTGTCCTGACCATGTCATCCATTTGCAGTTATCTGGCCAATGAATACCTGTTGGCCCCCTTCGGTCTTGAATACCTGCGGACGATTACCTTTATTCTTG
>JAOULO010000085.1 GCA_029881995.1 Gammaproteobacteria bacterium | reverse complement strand
CTATGACTCCACCAGCCGATCCTCCTGTCCCGGCGTCACCCTCACGCCCATCCAGCCCCGGATTGCCCGGCTGACCATCACCACACACAGTTGAACCAGCGCCGCCATCTCCCCCAAAACCATAATTACCGCTTACATGAACCGTTGCAGCATTTAATCCCGTCAAACCTGGGCTAGCCGTTTCATTGTGAGTAAATGGAAAACCCGAACAGCTCGTGTCAATCTTGCCACCCAAACCACCATGACCACCTCTTAGCGCCCCAGCACCACCTGCAACCCCACTGCCACGTCTCGTCGTGTCGTCACATAATGAAAGATGTTCTTTTGCAGATATCCCAGGATTTCCATTCTCTGCTTGACTACTATCATTGATCCCGTTCACTCCGTTACCACTGTGCTGAGCCTGACCACCATTTATCTTGAGTTTTTTAAGTAAAAGACCCTCTGTATTTACCGCGTGGATCGCATATGAACTCAGTCCTGGCATACCTGTGTTGCCAGTTCCAGTTATATCAGGTCCATTAATAACAAGGGTAGATAGTATTGTTGGTTGAGAAACATCTCGTACTCGAATAGCCATATACTCACCATCACCTTCATGCAAGCTACCATTAATAGAAACTTTGTGTTCCTCATCGGTCAGCTCATCACTGTAAACCCAACTGCTGTCAAAACCTCCCTTTAAAGTAACACCTTCTACTAGCTCGAGAACCTCATCATAAGTACCCACCTGGACATGAACATTTGTCACTCCCAAACTCTGCGCAGCCTTTAGACCAGCCTGAATATTAAGCTTGGGTGCACTCATCGATCCTTCATTGTTATTATCACCTAAGGTACTAACCGATATAACATCAACATCATAGTCACGTTGTTGAACTGCCAGTGGCTCCCCAATTCCATCATTGATGTAAACACTGATTTCAGCGTTAGTATTACCAATATGTGCACCCGTGGTCCATTGAGAAGATGGACTAATCGTCAGCGTGTCATTAGCATGAGTTGTTGCACTCCAGACACCACCATCACTTTCTGATGCCAGGTTGCCACCAAGAGTTAAAGACTCAATATTCATTGAAGCGCTAAACACCAAAACAATGGATTGATTTCTGGATATTACACTCCCATTAGGAGGTGTCATCACAACGCTAACATCACTGCTGGCAACGCTATAAGCCAGTTTCATTGTTGATAAAAGTGGATTACCTGCCTTGTCCATAACACTGATATCCAAAGTCTTGCCGGAACCACCTGTCCAGTTGGTATCAGGCGAAAGAGTCAGTGTGTCATTCTGGTTTGTAGTCGTAGTCCAGACACCACCATCACTTTCAGAAGCCATTGAACCCGCCAACGCCAAACTGGAAGTATTCATTGACTCACTGAAGAGTATTGTGATCTGTTGACTACGACTAATAACTGAAATATCTGGACTGATACTACCCGTGGGTGTAACCGCATCGATATCATAGGTTACACTGACTTGCTCAACAGGTGATCCTTGCACATTGTCTGCATCAACTGTCAGTGTTTTTCCTTTTCCGTCTGACCATGTCTTTGCTGGAGTTATCGTTAAGGTATCATTGCTCGTTGTTTCGGATGACCAGGCCAAGGAAACGTTATCATTTGCGAGGGTGCCGCCTAAAGCGGTAGAGTCGGGATCCATTGACCCATTAAAAGTAACCACAAGTGGTGATAAGGCATTTAGAGTTGCCCCACCACCTGGGCTAATGGTTCCACTATTCGCAGAAGAAGTACTACCCGAATCGTTGCTGGCCCCACCAGAGCCACCTCCACCACATGCGACCAAACTGATTATAATGACTATAAGAGATAATGATTTCATCAGGCGCCCTCCCAGGTTGACAATATCTTTATCAGCTCAGGCTAACCCGGGAAATATTACAAATAAGTTACACGTACTGAATCCCTTGTGAATTATTTACGATTTGGGCTACACAATGAGACAAATAATGCAGTTGAAAAATATAGAAAGCCCTCTTTACAGTAAATTCCGAAGTTAATCGGGGTACAAAAAAAGCCACCTTTAAGGTGGCTTTTTTATCATTTGAAAGTAATGCTTATTTACTTTGTGAAACCATGTAGTCCACAACCGCCTTAACAACCGCATCACTCAAGTCAGAACGCCCACCTTTGGGAGGCATACCTTTAAACCCTTTAACAGCGTTGGAATAAAGCTTGGCTTTGCCCTGGCCAATACGGGCCTTCCAGGCACCTTTGTCACCCAGTTTCGGCGCACCAGCCGCGCCAGTCCCGTGACAGGCAAAACAGGCAGACTGGTAAGTGCCCTTGGCATCGACCTTGCCAGCACCGGCTGAGGCCGCTGCGATCTTACCGGTACGCACCTTACCCACTGGGGCAATACGCTCATTAATGGCCGCTTCGACGCGGGGATCCATGTCATCTGCTGCGAATACATTTTGGGCAACTACAATCACCAGAAACACCAACATACCGATGATCAGGTAACTTATGTTGCGTGCGATTACACTATTTAGTTGGCTCACAATCACTTCCTCTCAATTTGAAAAACCGGCCGGGGATGGCCATCACAGGCCAAATGGGACAAAAAAGATGCTTACCCGGGAAATTGGGCGCTAAGTATACCCACATTGCCCGCCTGACAAAACCACCGAGGCTTTTTTAGCCGGAACGAGGATTTCTTCTAGACGCCCGCAGCCCTGGCCGCTAAGCTTTACACCCTTATTTAACATGCGCCCGTAGCTCAGTTGGGTGAGGCCGAAAAAGAAAGAATGACTAAATGTCATTCTTTCCGGCCGAACGCCTGACCAAGGATGGTCAGGCCGGGGTTAGTTTAAACCTCAAAAGTTGCGCCATGGATGGCGAGCACTTAAATATATAGATATGCGCCCGTAGCTCAGCTGGGCGAAGCGGATAAGAAAAAGAGACTAAATGTCTCTTTTTCCCGCTGAGCGCCCGGCCATGGACGGCCAGGCCGGAGGAAGTTTAAACCTCGATTGTTACGCCATGGATGGCAAGCACTACACTTTTTATACACGCGCCCGTAGCTCAGCTGGATAGAGTGTTGCCCTCCGAAGGCAAAGGTCGGACGTTCGAATCGTCTCGGGCGCGCCATTTTCATTAAAAAAGTTCTGAGTAGCCATCCCTGGCGAAACTCCTATAGTTTAAATTGGCACAGCCAAGCCTTCCATGGCGTGGCGTTCGTCGTGCTGCGTTATGACATTTAGTTATAAAGACCACACCTAACTATTATCACAATTCAATATATTCAGATCACCTATTTTCTAAAAGCTCTCTTCATAACCTGACGATTCTTTGACCATTAAAGGTTTTTTTCTGATATGCCGCTAGACTTGTTAATGAACATCAGGAGTGGCCATGCTCAACACGCTACAACAACACCTGGAACAGGTTTATGAAGTAGATACCAATCTGCAGGTATCTGAGTTTTTGATTACTGATCCAATACTGGCTGATAAATATGACACCAGTGAAAATCCTCGTAATGTGCATGAAAAGCTGCTGTTAGCGCAAAATGATGATCAGCTAGACGTCGCGCTCTTTCTAAGTAAGGAAATCATTGGCCATCTTGAAGCGAACAACCCGCTGGAATCATTGAATGAAGAAAACCTTCACCAATTCTGGGTTGCCCTGGAAGGTATCAGCCACTTTACCTATCTGACTTGGAATGCGCAGTATGATCGGCAAATCTCTTTGTTTGAACTGGAGCTTCAAGCAGAAGTAGATAAATTCGTGATGGCCATATGGCTGTTCAGCCGACAGCAGGATATGCTGCATCCAAAACACCTGATTACCAAATTATTCATCAAGTTACAGTTCGACTCTGCACTCACTGAGCATGAATTGAATCGTTATACTCTGGCCAACCAGTATGCCTATCGCTACTGTGAAAAACTCATGGGCCTGCTTGCCGGGCAGTTTAATGAACAACAGCTCTTTAATGATATTCGGCGCTTCTATAGATTAACCAATCATTATAAGTTACGTCATATTTGTAATAGTTAAAGTTAAACGTCGAACTGTAAAATCCACTCGCGACCTAATGCTAGCTAGCCATTGCTATGTTTCACTATCAAACAAACATAGCTCTTAAACTGCTTAGTCTATTAATGTCCCATCAATATTTATCGTAGCAAAACCTCCTCTCCTTGCTCCATTAATTGAATTAATAAATCCTCCTATATAAACAATATCATTATGCACCAATATACTTTGAACCCCTCCACCAAAGATACTGGGGCTCCAATTAGACAGCGTGCCCTCAATATCTATTGCAGCGATGCTTCCGCGTAAGCTTCCTGCAAAATAATTAAATTTACCACCAGCATATACCGTGCTACCTATACCATACAGGCTGGTTACTGAATTATTAGCCCCTGGGTTCCAGTCTGTCGCCAGGCCATCTATCCCGATAGCAGCAATCCTGTTACGTGGTGTTGTTCCTATAAGCGTAAAGTCACCCCCCACATAGAGATTTCCATTAAAATTGATCATCGCCTTTACGTGATTATTAGCATCAGGATTCCAGTCATCAAGAGTTCCATCCAATGCAACCGCTGCTAGACGATTTCTAGGCAGTGTATTAACTGAAGTAAACTCACCCCCCATATATACAGCATCTCCAACCACCTGCAGGGTATTAACAACTCCATTAGCCTCAGGTGCCCAATCAAGTAAGGCACCACTACTAATATCAAACCCGGCCAGTCTGTTACGAACAGTTTCCCCCATGCTTGTGAATGCACCACCAACATACAGTGAATTTCCAGCTACCTGTAAAACATTTACATCAGAATTTGCAGATGGATCCCAGTCTGTGAGGTTACCATCCAGAGTAAATGAACAAAGATGCTGACGGTTCTGTCCATTCGCGACTGTAAAACTACCCCCGGCATAGATAGTGTCATCTGTAACTGCCAGCTCTAATACTGGATTATTGGTAGCTGGATTCCAGTCTGTTAACATTCCCGTTGCATCTACTGCAGCAAGATAGTTCCTATCAACCGTTCCAAGACTATTAAACGAGCCACCAATATACATAGCCTTATCATTAAGGCTGACTGTATATACTCCTCCATAAACATCTGGATTGAATGCCGATAAAGTACCATCAACTCCAATGCGTGCTATATAGTTACGCTGTTGATCGCCAACAGATGTAAAAACCCCACCCACATAAACACTATCCGCTATAACCTTTAATGTCGTTACCCACCTATTGAATTGAGGTTGCCAGTCCAGTAATGTGCCATTTTTGTCAATAGCTGCCGCATAATTTCTCGGTATACCATTTACACCTTCAAAACCGCCCCCAACATAAACTGTATTACCATTGATGGTGATTGCCTGTACAACACTTTCTGCAGAGTCTGGAACTGTCAGCGCTGGCCCCCATGCTTTAAGAGTCCCGTCGATACCAACTGCAGCGAGGCCATAACGTTCTTGTGTAGATACACTGAAGAACCATCCCCCGAAATAAACGACATCACCATTAATTGCAATCGCTTCCACAACATCGTTGGGGGCAGGGTTCCAGTCAGTCACATTTCCGTCCAAATCAACAGCTGCAAGACCTGTGCGATCCAGGCCACCAACGCCGGTAAACCATCCACCCACATAAACAATTCCTTTATGGACAACCAGAGTCAACACATCATCATCAGCACCGGGGTCCCAGTCTTTGAGAGAACCATTTGTGCCAACGGCAGCAAGGGCATTACGGCTTGTTCCTCCTAGCTCGGAAAATTGACCTCCGATATATACCGTCTCTCCTTCCAGCGCCAGCGCTTCAACCGTACTATTCGCACCGGGGTTCCAATTGGGGTTCACTGTCCCATCAGCCAGAATATGAGCCAGACGGTTCCTGACTAAACCACCCACCTCAGTAAAACTGCCACCGATATACCAGCCACCCTTTCCATCTGAAATAGATGTCAGTACATTACCCTCTACAAGAGGAAAACCCGTCTCGACCTGTTTACCAGTGTCCTTATCAAGAATGACGCCCTGGCCCGAATTAACACCTACTTTTTTGAAATTCCCACCCAGATAATTTGTCCCATCTGTCCCTCTGACGATTGTGTTGACTGAACCCGAAAAAACGAGCGTATTTGGGCGGGCACTCACCTCTCGTGAGCGCAGTGAGAGTTGGTCAACTTCTTCCAGAACAAAAAAATAATCCTGCGCGTTTTGCAGACCAGTCACTTTTAAAGGAGGGACAACGTTACTGAGCAAAGTCCCACCAACATGACTGTTATAAACATCCGGGTCAAAACCCCTCACCCTGGAATAATAAACGTTGTAAATGATCGAAGGCTTTTGTTCCCATGTCAGAGTGACAGCAGCCGAATGAGGCTCTGCGGCCAAACGAGGAAGTGCAATAAATTCTACGGAGACATCACAATCTGACTTTAAGGGATCTGTGGTGTAAGTTGTGCCGGCCAGGGCGCCTGTTCCACAACCGGTCACAGAAGATATGGCGAAACCTTCCTCAGGTAAAACCGTAAAACTGGCCTTGTCACCATAATTGACTAACTCACTTTCAGGCGTTATCTGCCCACCGCTACCAGCAGTAGCGGTCACCTTGATCTGGATTATTTTAAAGCTGGCGGTAATTTCACAATCTGAATTAATGGCTGCTGTTGTGTAAGTTAAGCTATTAAGCTCTCCATCACAGCCTGAAATACTCTCCAGCTCAAAACCTTCATCAGTTTCAATGGTAAATTCTGCGCTCTGGTTGGCATCAACAGTCTGGCTGGCGGGTTTGACTGAACCACCATCTCCCGAACTTGAGCTAACAGTATATTGTTGCGTGGTTTGAGTATTATTATTTCCATCCCCACCCCCACAGGCGGTCAGAAAAGCAAAAACACTGATTGATAGGAATTTATAAATTGGCATGTCCATCTCCAGCTATATTGTTATAACTGGGTAGACACCGGAGAGTTTAAAAAAGATTAATTGAGAATTAGTTAATTTTAGTTTTATTCTATTTCTACTTTATTACCACCACGCTGCTTAGCCAGTGTAAGCGCACTGTCGGCTCTTTCATGCAGGGATTTGGGGTTATCATCGTCATGCATCCTGGCGATACCGCCGGATATTGATATATTAAATTTGTTTCCCCCAATCTCAATGCGCTCTTCAGCAATAGTCTTGCAGATCTTTTGCCCCACTAACCGCGCATCTTTCATTCCAAGCTCAGGAAATATAATGACAAAATCCTCACCACCGTAACGGGCCAGAAAATCTACATTACGAATACTATTGGCCAATATCTTGGCAACAACCTGAAGTACCATATCACCCGAACCCTCACCATAGTGCTTGCCGATATTCTGGAAGTCATCAATTGACATTACCAGCAAGCTTAAAGGCCGACCATACCGGCTGAATCGATCACATTCTGTTTGAATAGCCTCTTCATAGGCCAGTCGATTACGAACACCGGTTAAAGAATCTGATAGCACATGATCGTGTTTTTCCAGTACCTGCTGCTTCAGGTAACTGCACTCATTCTCCATTTGGTTTAACTTGCCCTGCAATTCTTTTGTCACAGCTTGAGCCCGTTTATTGCGATCCTGCTCCTGCTGCTTGAATGTTTCCATGTGACTACGGATTGTTTTCAATGAGCCCAGCACATTGGTCTTGACCGCTTCTACACCTGATTGCGAGGACAACATGTTTTCCATTTCATGGACTTCTGAAGTCACTTTTAAATCAATAGAGGTATCCAGTTCCTGCTTTTCAGAATGAAGCTTATGCGACTCAGCTATCCCTTCATCCATTGACTGTAAATCACTGTTAATCTGTTTGAGAAACTTATCAATCTTTTGTTTGTCTTTATCGACTCGCTCAAATATCTCGTCCAGGATGGTAGTT
>JAOULO010000042.1 GCA_029881995.1 Gammaproteobacteria bacterium | reverse complement strand
GCATCCATCTTGTTAGCTGCAGGTAAATTGATCCACAACTGAAACCCCCGCATCAGGCCGTCTTCCTGTTTGGGCATTTCTGAATGAATCACGCCACTGGCTGCCTTCATCCACTGTGCCCCACCTGGCCCCAGGTTACCGGTGTTACCCATAGAATCCTGATGCTCCATATCACCGTCAATCATGTACGTAAAAGTGTTGAAACCTCGATGAGGATGATCCGGAAAACCGGCAATGTACTCATCCGGGTCATCACTGCCGATATGGTCCAGCAGCATAAACGGATCGTAATTACGCAGGGCGGGAATTCCGATGGTCCGATGCACCGTTACCCCGGCCCCTTCTGGCACCAGCATCGCAGGAATAAAACGGGTCTGTTTGCTCATAATCGGCTCCTCTAAATGATTACCCATGAGTATGGCTGTTGCGTAATGAAGAATAAAGACCCTACGGTTGAACTATTTGTTCTGAATTCAGCAACAATTGTTAATCTAGATTACAAGCCTCGCTGCCACTCTTCCCGTAAGGCCAGTTGCTCAGGATGATTTAAGGCAAGATCCAGTTTTGCCAGCAATGATGACTTATCCCGGCCCAGAACGCCCTTTAACACCAGATAATTGGAGGCATGGTCACTACGGAAGATGGTGCTTTTGAGTTCGGTGTGTTGAATAAACTGGTGCATTTCCTGAAACAAACCATGTTGATCCAGCAAACGAAAATCATCTCCGAAATGCTCCAGAAACCGTTCCTGTCCAAAAGGAAAACTCACTACCAGGGTCGCAAGGTAATTGGGCTGAGTCTCATTCAGCAATTGTGCGGAATGGATAGCATGTTGTTCGGTATAGTTCTGCCCACCCAGGCCGTTGAGAATCATCACTGAGGTTTTGATCCCGGCCTGCTGAAGCTTTTGCAAGGCATCCACTGTCAAAGAAAAGGTCTCACCTTTATCGATTAATTTTAAAAGCTCATCATCACCACTTTCTGCACCAATGTAGGCAAGCGCAAGCCCTGCCTCTTTTAACTCGGTTAATTCCTCTACCGACTTATTGGCCACGTTGCGGGGTAAACAATAGGATGACACCCGGTTTAAGTTGGGAAAGTGATATTGAATCTTTTCAAGGATGGCCAACAAACGACGGGTTGATAACACCATGGCATCCCCGTCGGCCAGAAAAATACGTCGGACATGAGGCATCGCTTCAGCCACAGTTTCGATCTCGGCAAATACCTCGGCTTCTTTGCGAGTTGAAAATTTCTTTTGTGGTGCTGTATACATCTCGCAGAAGGCACACTTGTTCCAGGAACAGCCATTAGTGATTTGAAAAATGAGTGAATCTGCTTCACTGGGTGGGCGGAACATGGGTTCTATGTAATCTGGAAAGCTGCGCATTTTATGCTGTTTGACCTCGCCGAATAATATACTTTTCCAATTCCACCAAAAACAGAACCGAAGAAGCCACTATAACAATACGTAGCCAGACATCCAAACCAATTGATGTCGTACCAAATAGAATCTGCATAAAAGGTAGATAGGTAAAAGCCAGTTGGAACAGGATAAGCAAGGCAATCGCGATCAAAACATAGCGATTTCCGATTAAGCCGGCTTTATTGATCACTGGAGCTCTGATATAACGTGAGTTAAATAAATAGAAAATCTCGAACATGACCAGTGTATTCACCGCAACGGTACGAGCATGCTCAATAGCTTCACCCTGCTCTAATTCATATAAATACAAACCAAATGTTCCGACTAATAAAATCAAAGAAACAAATATGATTCGCCAGACCAGGTAGCTGGTCAACATAGGCTCACCAGGATCTCGTGGTGGCCGCTGCATAACATTTTGTTCAGGTGGTTCAAATGCCAGGGCCAGGGCCAGCGTCACCGCTGTTACCATATTGACCCATAGGATTTGCACTGGTGTTAAAGGCAGATCATGAAAACCCAGCAATATAGCACTCAAAATGATCAATGCCTCACCACCATTCGTTGGTAATATAAACAGAATGGCTTTTTTAAGGTTGTCATATACCGTACGTCCCTCTTCCACTGCGTGGGTAATTGATGCAAAGTTATCATCTACTAGGACCATTTCGGCTGCTTCCTTGGCGGCTTCTGTTCCATTTCGCCCCATTGCTGTACCCACATCGGCACGCTTTAGAGCCGGTGCATCATTCACACCATCACCTGTCATTGCGACAATTAAGCCCTGCTCCTGCAATAACTTGACCAGACGTAATTTATGTTCCGGGTTTACTCGAGCATAAACATTTACATCATTTACCCGTTGCCGCAGTTCATCATCACTCATTGACTCAAGCATCTGACCGGTCAACACATCATCACTATTAACAAGTTTTAGCTGACGTGCAATGGCAGAAGCCGTGGCACCATGGTCACCCGTGATCATCTTTACCTGAATACCCGATTTGACACAGATCTGTACTGCGGCAATAGCTTCTTCTCGGGGTGGATCAATCAGGCCGAACAGACCCAGCAATATCAATTCATTTTCCACATCAGAAAAACTCAGTTCAACCTGAGTTTTCTTTACATACTTGATAGCAATGGCCAGTACACGTTGCCCCTGCCCCGCCATGATTTCGATACGCTTTAACCAGTACTCTTGATTTAGTGGCTGCTCTCCCTCTAGGCCCTGCTGATAAAGACACATAGCCAATACCTGCTCAGGGGCTCCCTTGAGAATAATAAAAGCCTCTCCCTCATGATTATGGTGCAAGGTCGCCATAAAACGATGTTCAGATTCAAATGGAATAAGATCCGTGCGAGGGTTCATTTTTGTCTCAACATCGATTTCCAACCCGGCCTTCACCGCCGTTACCAACAGGGCCGCTTCCATTGGATCACCATGGACAAACCATTCACCATCCTGTAGCTCAAGCGAAGCGTCATTACACAACATGCCAGCACGGGCCACCCCCTGTAATAAGGGTCGCTCTTCTGGTAACACATCCCTGCCTGATAAGCTTATCGCACCATGTGAGTCATAACCGGTCCCATCAATCTCAAACAGATTGGCAGCCGTGGCAATCCCTCGCACGGTCATTTCATTACGGGTTAGCGTACCGGTTTTGTCGGAACAGATGACACTCACAGCCCCCAGTGTTTCTACCGCTGGCAAACGACGAATGATGGCGTTACGCCGTGCCATGCGTTGTACACCAATGGCCAGAGTGATGGTCATGATCGCTGGCAGGCCTTCAGGTATAGCAGCCACAGCAAGGCTGACCGCTGCCAGAAACATCTCGGTAGCCGCATAATCTCGAACCAGTAAACCAAAACCAAACGTCACCACAGCAATAGCCAGAATCGCCATCGTTAGCCAGCGACCAAACTGGTCCATCTGATTTAACAGGGGCGTTGACACAGATGACACTTCAGATACCAGTGTACTAATGCGACCAATCTCAGTTTGGGCACCCGTCTCTACCACCACCCCTCTTCCCTGACCATGGGTTACCAGGGTGCCTGAATAAGCCATACAACGACGATCACCCAGCACCGCTTGAGTATCAACCGGCTGGGTTGACTTATCCACTGCGAGGGATTCACCCGTCAATACTGACTCCTGCACTTGCAACCCCTTAAGCTGGAACAGGCGTAGATCAGCAGGGACTTTATCGCCGGATCGGAGTATCACAATATCCCCAGGCACCAGTGTCTCAGCAGCCACAGTTACCTGACGACCATTTCTTACCACCATGGCATTAGGTGATAACATTTGTCGTATTGCCCGCAGTGCATCTTCGGCTTTGCCTTCCTGAACAAAACCGATCAACGCATTGATAAACACAACTCCCATGATGACACCGGCATCAACCCAATGTCCCAATATGGCTGTTACTCCACCGGCAACAAGCAGGACATAGATCAACACATTATGAAATTGGGCAAAAAACCGTAGCAAAGGACTTCGTGGTTTTGCCTCCGGTAAACGATTTGGCCCATATTGATCCAGCCGCCTGGCCAGTCCATCGGAGTCCAGGCCTTCTGGCCCTGTTATCAGTGATGAAAAGGCATCCTCTGCACTATTGCTGTGCCAGTTTTTTGCAATTACCTGCGTCTTCATCTCAGGCATATCAGCCTCTTAACATTTAATGGAACCGATCTCTTTTACATTATTAAGGTAATATTGCTTTAAAGAAAATTTGCTAACTCTACAGATAATTATAATAACAATTGGAACAAATAATCTGACAGCAACAAAATAAATCTTGTGCTATATCATCAAATGCCCAAAACAAAACACCCCGCTCTGGGCGGGGTGTTGAATTTATTATAATAAAACAGCTATTTTAACGGCGTCGGGCAAAACTCATTCCCAGCAAACCCACACCCAACAATAGCAGGCTGGAAGCTTCAGGAACCAAGGTTGACTTAGTCCAGATAGCATAGGTGTACCAGGGCCATCTGTTTGTTACATATGTCGAAGGAAGACCACCATACATAACGAAGTCACTATCGGCACCAGGTGATGCATATAAGTCATTAAAGTTTCTTGCATAAACATGGTAAGCACGACCATTACCCAATGCATCCGTAACTGCATTGTAAGTTGTCATCATATCGCAATAAATATAATTGGCGCATCCATTCACCAGCCAGTTACCATGTTCGAAATCATATGTAAGTCCATCAGAACCAACAACATTTTCACCCATCAATGATAACAATACATTTGAGGCAGCAACGGCACCAGCGCCAGTGGTAAATGTTAAATTATCAGCACTCCCATAGATGCTGTTGAATGAACCATTTTGAAAGCTAACATCATAGAACATTCCATTTACTTCAACATCGGTAATACGCGTTAGTATACCATTGGTCATTTCATAAATTGGTGCAGCGCTGGCTGATGCAGAAAACAACAAGGCCATAAACACAAAAAAACGGGCCATCTACTTCTCCTTTATTTTTAAATAATATCCAGTTACAAATACGTCTTACCCATATTGGTCAAATAACATCCAAATAAACTCAATATGTGTGCACAGACTTTATAGGCATATAATAATTCATGCGTTTATTTACTCATGGTAATCTTTGTTACATAAACCGTACTATTTGTGAATTTTGGTTAATCTGGTCATGTTTTGAGGCCATCTATACAACGGGTGTAAAAAAAACCGCAACCATCGAAAGATGATTACGGTCTTCATATCTCCAGGAATTTGAATTATTACTTAAATTTATTTCGTCTACGAATAAATCCCATACCTAATAAACCTATACCCAACAAAGTCGAGGTTAAAGGCTCTGGAACAGGACTGGGTAGATAATACATGTCCGCACTGGTGTAAGCATGCCCAGTAAAATCGTGTGCAAAAACATTAGACAGACTATAAGGATCAGGTTCATGAAAAAGCATTAATGCTAATTTGTCTGTTTCAGCAAAACTTGAGTTCAAACTGGTTACGTCAATGATAAACTGCATTCCCAAATTCCCTACTTCTGCAATATCACCTGGGTTATGTGGTAAAACATAATAAGCATCAGTTAGCGTACCTTCCATCAAAGTGCTCCCAGGAAGAATACCAAGGCTAACACTTTCCCCAATCCATGAAATTGAACCTGAAATCAGGTTACCATCGTTATTAATCTGAGCGGTCAGGTTCAACTCACCCGTTATATCAAAAGCAAACAAACCTCCGCCAACTTCAGTATAGGATGACTCTCCCCCCCAAATAGATGCTGTGTAAGTTTGTGTTCCTGCGTTATAATTTGAAGATTGAGAGTTAGAACCGCCAAAATAAAACTCATTATGATCGCCATGAGAATGAACAAAAAGTGGAGCTGCATTGATGGGTGATGACAGCATCAATATTAGAAGAGATGCAAATCCAAGAATCTTACTTTTAAAAAGTTTATTATTTTTTTGATAATTCATAATTATCTCCTTATTTACTATTTAGCAACATACGATAGTTACCAAAGTCATTAATCCTTAATAACTACAGCATTTCCCACTACACATATGCAATATATATACCACCCCTTACAAACATTGAATTAGTTTACATAGAAGACATGCTTGCAATAATATTGAATCAATTTTTGTAAAAATTTTCGACAAAACCCCACTTTAAATTTATAAAAAAATAAAATTCTAAGTTTTTGAATATCAATTAATCATAATTGTTTCGCTTACGTAAAACCTTCGTACTTTTCTATCTAATTTGACTTCCTGTATGTAAAAAAAACTGACATATGCATATCGAACTTTTTGTCAATCTAACAATGTGAGGATTATAACATTTATTTCTTAATGCTCATTCAATAAGAGCTACGCATATTTTTATAGAAACTAGACATAGCTTGAACCTAAAATTGTTGAAGTACGAATAGAAAGCAAGAATGAGAAATCTGTTACTGATAAAAAAATGGGTAGATTAAACCTACCCATTTTATTGCAATTTTGTACGAAACTAATTCAGTATTACTTCTTAACCGTCACCACCAGGTCCACGCGCCGGTTAGTGGCTCGGCCTGTTTTGGTTTTATTGGAAGCAATGGGATGAGTTTCACCGAAACCGTAGTAGGTGATCTTATAACCTCCTCTCAGTTGTGAGAGATATTTGGCCACTGCGGTGGCCCGTTCAGTGGAAAGACGTTTGTTTACAGTATCAGACCCCATAGAATCGGTATGGCCCTGCACCACGATTTTCTCTGCATCCAGTTTTTTAATGATCGCATCTACCTTAGCGATGAGTTCTTTTGAGGTCTCTGGCACACTGGCTGTACCGGTTCGGAAGTTAACCGTCTTAAGTCTAAAGACCAGTTTATTGCCCTGTTGATAAACCAGAGCCTCATCGGGTGATATCATCTGCTGGGCTTCATCCATGGCCTGCTGAAAACGTACCTGGGTCGAGGCCCGGGCCAGCTTGCTCTCTTTTTCTTCCAGGCTCTGCTGAGTGGTTTCCAGATTCTGTTTAAGCTTACCTACATTGGTGTTCAACTCACCGAGGGCACGCTGCTGTTGTACAATCTTTAACGCGATATGCTCTGGTGTTCCCTGGGCCCCCATGATCACATTCATCACATCATAAAGCAGTGTGGCACTGGCCACGGCAGTTATGACACTCTTATTGTATATATCAGGACTACGTGGACTCTGGGTAATCATATTCATGGCTGCCGCGTAATCCAGCATGGCGGTGCGAAGGGTATCGGCCGCCAGATCATCGGCATCCTGTTTCTCAGCCTGTTCGATCATTACCCTGGCACCATCCAGCTCACGAAACTGAACGGCCCGGGCCTCCAGGCTATAGTAAAACTTCTGATATTCCGAAAAATCTTCCGGTGACAAGACACGTTTAAACTGTTTAGTATCACTCTTCAGGTCATCATCGATGTCCTGCAATACCTCAAGCAGTTCAGGATTTTTTCTCACTCCTGCCTTCAATGCTGCAGCTCGGGTAGCAAGGATACGGTCTGCCTGTTGTCGCCTGGCCTGAGCAGTTTTACTGGCATCCTCAAACAGGGCCTTGGCGATAGCCGCTGCTTCCAGCACTACTTCAGCCGGTGCCCCTTTTTTCAGTTCCTGCCTGGCATCAGCCAGGTAGTCACTGCCCTTTTCAAACTGGTCATCCGCTAGAATGTCCACCTGATCCTGCAGGGCTGTCTCCATGAGTTTG
Organism: Gammaproteobacteria bacterium; assembly: GCA_029881995.1. GTDB lineage: Bacteria > Pseudomonadota > Gammaproteobacteria > UBA6429 > Thiohalophilaceae > JAHEDB01. The sequence continues at coordinate 23,413 of JAOULO010000042.1, read as the reverse complement.
CTGACTTCGGCCACCGCCTTGTCAGGATGCTCACCCGAAGCCAGGCTCGCCTTACGCAGGCTGGTACACCCAGCTGACAGGGCTACAATCAGTAACCACCATAGGGGGTTAAATGGTTTCATCACACTAATTCTCCTCATCCCGCAATATCTATGTATTGCTTGAAAAACTGACAAACTGAAACGTCGTCACCACACACAATCCAGTATGGCATATTTATTAACCAACTCTACCGCAGGGCTGGCAAAACCTGCAAGGAATGCTTAGCAAAAATACCGTATTTCCTGTCCCCCGAAAAAGCCTGAAATTGAATTCTTATTGACCTCGGTTATTTGGATGAAACCTGCTAAGCAATATAATCAAACTAGAATGAGTACAAAATGTGAGGAGGCCACCATGTCCATGATAAATGTCCAGATCGCTCCCAATGTCGAATTTAAAATGACTCTTGATATACCGGGTATTGAAGAAGATCCCCGCGATTATGATCTGCAACAACATAAGGCTGAAGTCTATGCGGAATTTGAAAAACGACTCAAATCAGCATTTCCAGAAGGCATGAATATCGACACCTTTGAATTCGGCATTGATAACGGCCGCCATTGATAGCGTAAAAACAAAGGGACGGTAATCTGCTGTGTTGTTTATGCCTGTGGCAAATCACGCCATGCCATGATTCGCTTCATGGCCCGATCATTGAGTGCCTTTGCCCTGTCTGTCGTATCTGACTCGGTATAACAGCGCAGTTCCGGGGCATTACCAGAGGGGCGGATGTGCACCACTTCTTCATTTTCCAGGGTAAATCGCACACCATCGGTACTATCCAACTGCATTGCCGGTGAAAAGTCCTCACCCAAAAACTGATTGACCATAACCAGGGCTGTGGCTGTGTCGCTATCGATAAATTCGGCCAGCCGAGCCTGACTGATCTCGGTGGGAAATTCCTTCAGGCGATCACTATAGGTATAACGGGCTGGTAAACTTTTTTGCAAGGCCGAGATAGTACAACCGGCTTGCTTGCTGGCCGCGATAATGGCCAGCATCGGTAAAATAGCATCACGAGTCGGTAACGCAGACAGTTTTCTTCCTTCCATCTCGATCATTGTTTGCGTTAGAAAACCTCCATTGGCCTCGTAACCGATAATAATTTTTGCTCCATATTGTTCTTGCGCTTCCTGCATAGCCGCAATCACATATGGCGATCCGATGCGGGTACGTTTCACTTCATCAAAACGACCACACTTTTCTACTGCACTGTTACAACTCACCGGCGTGGCAATAATATTGGCCTTGAGGTAATCGGCAGCGATAATTCCAACGATGTCTCCTCGTAGCCATTCACCCTGCTCATCTGAGATCAGAGGTCGGTCACCATCCCCATCGGCTGAGACAATGGCATCAAACTGATATTCCTGGCTCCATTGGCTGGCCAGTTTTACATCCTCTTCGCGTACTGCTTCAGTATCCACGGGAATAAACTTTTCACTAAAGCCAAGCTTGATCACCTCCGCGCCTAATTTTGTAATCACATCTGAAAGGGCCTGGCGTAATACACTGGAGTGTTCATACACACCGATCTTCAGACCCTTGAGGCAATCACTGCCAAAAAAATCGGTATAACGCTTTATATATTCAGAATAGGCCCGCTCATCGACTTCCGGTAAGTCATAAGCATTAATAAAATCACCTGCCTCGGTAAATTTGGCAGTTGGCAATGCAACATGCTGTTTACGAATGCCCTCTTCATCAGGCTTGAGAATTTCACCACTGGATTTATTAAACTTGATGCCGTTGCGATCATCGGGGATATGACTGCCTGTGACCATAATACTGGGCAGGCCATGTTCGATACCAAAACTGGCCACAGCGGGAGAGGCAATGGTGCCGCAATTCACCAGCTTATAGTTTGCATCCTCAATCGCCGCCGCTACAGCGGCCATGATTCGTGAGGAACTGGGACGAAAATCACCGGCCAGCGCAATAGCTGTGCCCGGCTGAATATCACCGATCTCTGAAAGATGCTGCAGGAAAGCCCGGGCATAGGCATAACAGACCCGGTCGGTCATATCCTCAACCTTACCGCGCGCACCACTGGTACCAAAACCTACCCCACTGACGGACATCAACTCACTAATGAGTACCGTTTGACTTGTCATTGCACGCTCCTGAAGTATTTATTGCGTTAAAACCGAGGAATATTTATCAACTGCAAATAGTACCAAAAACCCTGAGATGGCTGGAATCATACACCACATAACTCTGACAATTCCCACTATAACAGACCATTGTGTGGCATAATGCGCGGCCTTTTAGTCCACATGAACCACAAGTCCGGAAGTTCCCTTGATTACGACAGCCAATATCACCATGCAGTTTGGGGCCAAACCCCTGTTTGAAAACATATCCGTAAAATTTGGCAATGGCAATCGCTATGGCCTGATCGGAGCCAATGGCTGCGGTAAATCCACGTTTATGAAAATCCTCGGTGGAGAGTTAGAGCCATCGGCTGGCAATGTCTCGGTAGATGAAGACAAACGGGTCGGTAAATTACGCCAGGATCAGTTTGCCTTTGAGCAATTCAGCGTACTGGATACCGTCATCATGGGCCATGATCGCCTCTGGCAGGTCAAACAGGAACGCGATCGAATCTATTCGCTGCCGGAAATGAGCGAGGAAGACGGCATGAAGGTCGCCGAACTGGAAGTCGAATTTGCCGAACTGGATGGATATACCGCCGAAGCCCGCGCTGGTGAACTCTTACTCGGCCTGGAAATCCCCCTCGAACAACACAACGGTCTGATGAGTGCTGTGGCCCCCGGCTGGAAACTGCGCGTGCTATTGGCCCAGGCCCTGTTTGCCGACCCCGATATAATGCTGCTCGATGAGCCAACCAATAACCTCGACATCAATACCATCCGTTGGCTGGAAAATATCCTCAACGAACGCAACAGCACCATGCTGATCATTTCCCATGATCGCCACTTTCTTAATAGTGTCTGCACCCACATGGCAGACATGGACTACGGTGAGCTGCGCCTCTACCCCGGTAACTACGATGCCTTCATGACGGCCTCCACCCAGGCACGGGAACAACTGCTCTCTGATAATGCAAAGAAAAAGGCCCAGATTGCTGAGCTACAGACTTTTGTCAGTCGTTTCTCGGCTAATGCCTCCAAGGCCAAACAGGCCACATCCCGCGCCAAACAAATCGAAAAGATCCAGCTCGATGAAGTGAAGCCTTCCAGCCGTCAGTCACCCTATATCCGTTTTGAGCAGGACAAAAAACTCTATCGCAACGCGCTGGAACTGACCGAACTGAGTAAAGGTTTTGATGGTGAGACCCTGTTCAGCGATCTTAACCTGCTGGCTGAAGTGGGAGAGCGTATTGCGGTCATTGGCCCCAACGGAATTGGTAAGACCACTCTACTGCGCTTGCTGGTACACGACCTGGAACCCGATAAGGGCAACATAAAATGGTCAGAGAATATCAATATCGGTTATTACGCTCAGGATCACTCGTCCGATTTCAGTAATGACATGACTTTGTTTGACTGGATGAGCCTGTGGAAACAAAAAGGCGATGATGAACAGGCCGTACGTGCCATCCTGGGTCGCATGCTGTTCTCCGCTGATGAGATCAATAAATCTGTCACCAAAATATCAGGTGGTGAACAGGGTCGCATGCTGTTTGGCAAACTGATGATGCAAAAGCCCAACGTACTTGTGATGGACGAACCCACTAATCACCTGGATATGGAATCCATTGAGGCCCTTAATCTGGCACTGGAAAATTACCCTGGCACCCTGATATTCGTCAGCCATGATCGGGAGTTTGTCTCCTCCCTGGCTACACGTATCATTGAACTGTCACCAACAGGCATAAACAATTACAGTGGCAGCTATGAAGACTATCTGCGGGACATGGATAAAAAAGGGTAAGGCCAGCATTTAAAACCGCAGTGTCATATTCACATGTGGAATACCGGCATCCATAAAGGTTTTACCTTCTGCTACAAAACCTGCCGGTAAATAAAAGTTCACAGCACTTATCTGTGCATGTAAAAAAACGCTTTTATGTCCATCGCATCGAGCAAGTTCGATTAGCTTTTGTAATACCTGCCGCCCAATACCCTGATTACGAAAGGCCTTGCGAATGGCCATGCGACCTATCTGTCCATCAGGGACCAGCCGACCAGTACCAACTGGCACACCCGTTTCACTCTCAATCGCCAGTACATGTCGACATCTGGGATCGAGGCCATCCCACTCCATATCCTTGGGCACATGTTGTTCTTCGATAAACACCTCCCGGCGTATCTCACTCAAGGCCACCTCTTGTTCTGCCCAACTCACTTCCTTGACTTCAATGCTCATATAAAGGAATCATCCTCATCATCGACAAAGTAAAAGTGTTCATCATAAATCAGCCTGGCCAAAACGTTTTGTGCCGACTCATCCATCAGGACCGCATTTAATTCTTCCAGAGGGGGATAGCGATGATTACAAACCAATTGAATGATCGGCAACATACTCATGGGATAATACTCGACACGGCCATTAACAAAAAAGTGGATCGCTCGTGGACTATCCTGCTCTGACTCGCTGGCCAGAAAATAAACCAGCTTCGAGGTTTCATTACGAACCAGAGACACATCTTCTTTTAATGGTTGCAGCGTCTCAGCCACATCGAACTCCATGTCATTCGCTGCGGCGGATATACCATCAGGTGTGTTGGTAATAAATTTACCAAACCAGTCACTGTCTTCAAGTTGGCGATTCAGTTCCTGCTGTACCAGAGCTTTGATTTTATCCAATGCCTCACGACTTATCTCACCGGGGTTTTGCTGCAAGGGTAAATTTGGATCCTGATAAAAGTGTTCCGATCGATCTGAAGCAAGGCCAAGGGTTTCCCGTGCCAGTACCTCATCCAGTAAGGCACTACTTAATTCTGTCAGACTCGGGGCACGAAAGCCGATGGAGATCGTTATACAATCCTCAGCACCCTCTTCTTCCACCGCCACACCGTGATGGATCACCCCTGGTGGTAGATAAAGCATATCCCCTGCTTGCAGCACCCAACTCTGCTCCGGTTCAAAGGTCTTTAACACCTTTAGTCCCAGGTTCGGAATAAAATCCTCATCCGATACTTTCTGATTTGAGATACTCCAACGCCGTTTGCCCTGCGCCTGTAGCAGGAATACATCATAATTATCCGTGTGTGGCCCCACCGATCCCCCTGGGGCGGCATAACTGACCATCACATCATCCACTCGCCAGTTGGGAATAAAACGAAACCGATCCAGTAACTGCGCAAATTCGGGAATATGCAGGTTTAATGATTGCAACAACAGGGTCCAATGGGTCTCGGGTAAATAAGCAAACTGCGACTCTTCAAATGGCCCATGCAGACACTGCCAGGGATGATCACCATCGCGCTCTAAAATAATCCGCGACTCCACTTCTTGTTCACAGGCGAGACCCGCCATTTCATCGGCACTGATGGGGCTGACATAATTCACTACTGCGGTGTGAATCAGCAGGGGCTTCTGTTGCCAGTAGTCTTTCAGGAAATCAGTCAGTGAGGTGTCGCCGAGAATGTGATCAGAAGATTGCATAGATGATATTCTAAACGTATTTTCCTAGAACAAGGAAATTAAAAAAAAGGCCGGAAATTTACTACAACGATTACATGGTAGCTCAGAAATTTAACAACATTCTAAAAAACTCTTATAGTGCAAACTACCCTCATACTCAGTTTTGTGACCTCTTTTGGATACAAACACGAAACTCTTGTTTAGACTCGATCCGGGTGTTATCCTGAGCCAAATAGGGATATTATTGTATATGAAATCAACAACCAAATCTCAACCATTCAAAATCCTGTTACAAGTCACTTTTCTAGCTTTTGTACTTATGTCTGGTGTAACTGGGTGTGGTAATTCTGGCTCATCTTCTTCAGCAGATAGTTCATCCAATCAAAACCAGGATACAGATAATGATTCTGAGAAAAATGAAACAGTTGCTGATACGGATTCTGACTCCATAACAGACGACATCGATAACTGTATAAATGTAAGCAACCCCGACCAATCCGATATAAACAATGACAAAATCGGTGATGCATGCGATCCCTATTATCAAGCACAGCTTTCCATTGTGCTTGATGAACTATGACAGAGGAATGACTTAGATGAATAAAATTTTTTTTAAATTGATTCTTTCACTGCTACTGATATTTCCTGCACTCAGCATGGCCTGTGAAAATTCTACAGCAATGTTGCCAGGTGAGTTCAGTGAAGGTGTAGTTTCCAAAATTAAGATGTCAAATGATGATGGACCAGATGGGGAAAGGGTATATACGATTTACCTAAGCTCACATCGAACTGTTCCTGCAGGACAGGCTGTTACTACTTGTAAGCGTTTTTTCGTTTTATCAGCTTACAGTACAACTTTCATTCTCGGAAAAGACTTTCAAACACATTTTGTTGATGGCAACATAGGGCAGGAAATCATTAGGACGCTGAAAACCGCCTTTGCCCTAAACCTTCATATTCAGGGCTCATTAACGGGGGGTGACTGGGAAGCAAAAGGATATACGCCTACAATATCTCGCAATGATTTTCTGTCTTATAGCAAGCGGCCATAATTAATTGCCCATTGGAAATTCAGCAGCTTTATATATATCGGCATCATGGTGAACTCCGTCGCCGGTAATATGCTGTTAATTACCACTAAATCTCCGGAAAACAACTATTTCCCAGCATTTAGCCTCTGATAGCATACAAATCAAGCTTTGTCTGAGTTGTCCAAAGCCTGAAAATAAACTCCATAAACAGCCTTGCCGGGCTGGATATCTGTTATACTTGTTACAGATTTCACCAACAAGACACACTTCAGTCTGTGTCTGCTTCGCGGATTCCCCTCCCACAGGTAAACCCCGAATACAATTGAAACAGTTCCCACCTGGACTGTCTCAGGCAAAACAAAAGCCTGGGCAGGCGGAAACCCAAACCCTTTAGGGAAAACATTACATGTCATTTGAAACACTCGGTCTGACGACCGAATTGCTGCGTGCTATCAGCGACACAGGCTATACGCAGCCTACACCAATTCAAACCCAGGCTATTCCTGCCATTCTAAACGGCCAGGATATCCTCGCCAGTGCCCAGACCGGTACCGGTAAAACCGCAGGCTTTACCCTGCCCCTGTTACAGAAGCTGCATACATCGACACAAGCTCAAAAAGGCAATAAACGTCTACCACGGGCACTGATCCTGACCCCAACACGTGAACTGGCCGCCCAGGTTAGTCTCAGCGTAAAAACCTATGCCCGGCATTTGCCATTAAGCAGCATGGAAATTTATGGCGGTGTCAGTATCAACCCGCAGATCAGCAAACTGCGCAAGGGTGTCGACATTATCGTTGCTACCCCGGGCCGCCTGCTGGACCATGTCAGTCAACGTACCGTTGATCTGTCTGCCATCGATATACTGGTGCTGGATGAAGCGGATCACATGCTCGACATGGGTTTTATTAACGACATCAAGAAAGTACTGGCGCGTCTACCCAAACAGAAACAAACCCTGTTGTTCTCGGCCACCTTTTCGAAAGAGATCAAGCAACTGGCCAACGGCCTGCTTAAGTCACCGGTGCAGATTGAAGTTGCCCGCACTAATTCAACCGCTGCAAGCATCGAACAGATCGTGCATCCGGTGGATCGTGTAAGGAAACCGGCCCTGCTGTCTTACCTGATCGGTTCTGAGAACATGCACCAGGTACTGGTCTTTACACGAACCAAACACGGTGCCAATCGCCTGGCCGAACACCTGGGCAAGGACGGCATTCGTGCCACAGCCATCCACGGCAATAAAAGCCAGGGTGCACGCACCAGGGCCCTGGCCGAATTCAAACAAGGGAAAGTGCGAGTCCTGGTAGCGACTGACATCGCTGCACGAGGACTGGACATCCAGCAACTGCCTCATGTTATTAACTATGAATTGCCCAATGTATCAGAAGACTATATACACCGCATCGGTCGTACCGGTCGTGCTGGTCACGATGGTGAGGCACGTTCCCTGGTTTGTGTTGATGAGCTCAAACTATTAAGTGACATTGAGCGTTTATTAAAACGTAAACTGCCACAGGACATTATCGCCGGTTATGAGCCTGACCCGAACATTAAGGCTGAGCCCATCAAGAATGGTCGTAATAACAAACCATCCAAACCGAATGTCGGCAAGCATAACAAAACCCATCGTGCAGGCCGTACCTCCAAGGCACCTATTCATGCTGGCGGTCAACGCAACCGTCGCTCTGGCAATCAGACTAACCCGGGAGGTCGTTAAACATGTTTAATGAACCAGAAGACCGTAACGATTATCTTTACCAGGTTGAAAGTATCGAAAAAGTTACACCACCGGGAGACCTGCCAGGAGACTCATGGCATCGCTATATAATTGGCCGAGGTGATTCAAAAATCGAAGGACTGAAACCTGGTTCTGCTGCCGAGGTCCGTATGCATGCCGAGGCCGTGGCCGATGACCTCAATGAACGGGCCAATAGAAAGATATCCACCTATGCTTCGCGTAGTAAAAAACGCTAACATGCTGGTATGACAAAACGTATTGCCCTGTTTGCTGACGTACAGAATATTTATTACACCACTCGCCAGGCCTATGACCGCCAGTTCAACTACCGTGAACTGTGGCAGCGGGTCAGTCAGCAGGGTGATATCGTTAGTGCGACGGCCTATGCCATCAATCGTTATGACGACAAACAGCTCAAGTTTCAGGAAGCCCTCAAACACATCGGCTTCAAGGTAAAGCTCAAACCTTATATCCAAAGGAGTGATGGCTCGGCCAAGGGTGACTGGGACGTAGGCATTACAATTGATGTCATGGAGACAGCGCATGAAGTCGATATGGTGGTACTGCTCTCTGGTGATGGTGACTTTGACTTATTACTGGAAAAGATCAAATCCGACTATGGTGTAATAGCGGAAGTCTATGGTGTGCCATCACTCACTGCCAACACATTGATTGATTCTGCCAGTGTATACCATCCGATTAAAGAAGATTTATTATTGTAGATGCACAAGATATTTTGGCTTTATTTATTATTAAATAACTAATGTCAACAATGTATCTCAATAGAACTGTGAATTAAATAATCTGGAACAGATAAAAAATAATTCACTACTAAGCAACAAATGGATCTGATATATTTGTTCCAATTGGATTGCATATCCATAACTTGCTAACAGCTTTTTCTCATTCAGTAGAATGTATACTCTTCTAAAACATCTGCGTGAAATCTCCACTTAGCTGACATGCCTGTAGGCCATGCATTAAATATCAGCTCTTTCACCCTCACACTAGGAGATATTCATGAACCGCGTATTTAAAATTGGTCTTTTAAGCCTGAGCCTTTCCCTCGCACATGTTGGTACCAGTCAGGCATGGTGGGGTGGACCTGGTGGCAGTAACTTCGGTCCTTTCAATAACAATGGATTCGGCAATTTCAGTATGAACATGCGTGGCAACGGCCAGGGTAATGGCTATGGTCAACCCTATGGTGGTGGCTATGGCTCACCTCGTACTTATGGTGCCCCTTATGGTTATGGAGCACCCCAGGGCTACCCAGCCCCTTATGGTTATGGCGCGCCAGCCCCACGTGCTTATGGTGCTCCATATGGCTACTCAGCCCCTTATTACGGTGCACCGGCTCCTTATGGTTCCCCACGCTAAGCCATAAGCTCACAGATTAAAACAATCGACCCGGCCTTTATTATTACCGGGTCGATTGCCATACTCTCGTCTTACACACGAGACCCTATGCTTCCACAGCAATCGCTATTCACCTCTTTCTAAGTTTTCAGACTGAGTTGCCTTTGCAGAAAAGGCCTGATGGTGTACCCCATGCCGGTGTGCGCCATAAACCCAACAGGGCAATCCATCACTCGGCATTGTTGCTAGCGAACAATGCGAATTGATAATAATGCCCAGGAGAATATTCACATGGCAAAAGAAGAACTGATCGAAATGGATGGCGTAGTCACCGAGGTCCTGCCTGACTCACGTTATCGTGTCGAACTGGACAATGGTCACGAGGTGGCAGCCTATGCCGCCGGTAAAATGCGTCGCTTTCGTATCCGGGTAGTGGCGGGTGACAAGGTTAAACTGGAGATCTCACCCTATGATGTTAGCAAAGGCCGCATCAGCTTCCGTTATAAGAACTAAGCGAGAGTCCCCACGCCAGCTGATAAAGCACTAATTAGCCTTTAATCTCACAATTTTATTAGTTATTAATAAGTATTGGATGTTAGGATAGCGCGGATGAACAAGACCGATTTTTCCAGCCTGCCCCTTGCCGCCGAGTTACTCGATAACATCGCTGCATTGGGTTATGAAAAGATGACCCCCATCCAGGCCCAGAGCCTGCCAGAGATGTTGCAGGGCAAGGATCTGCTGGCCCAGGCCCAGACCGGCAGTGGCAAGACCGCCGCCTTTGGTATTGGCCTGTTGCACAAACTGATCACCCGCGCCAACCAGACCCAGGCCCTGGTGCTATGCCCTACGCGGGAACTGGCCGACCAGGTCAGCAAGGAACTACGCCGACTGGCACGGGCTATCCCAAATACACGTATTATGACCCTGTGCGGTGGCACCCCTATTAAACCCCAATACGCCTCCCTGGAACAGCCACCCCATATTGTGGTGGGCACTCCCGGTCGTATCCTGCAGCATCTACAAAAGGGCAGCCTGCGAATCGATAAGCTCAACAAGCTGGTACTCGATGAAGCAGATCGTATGCTGGACATGGGCTTTCAGGAGGAGATGCTACACATCATCGACATGACACCGCCCCACCGCCAGACCCTGTTGTTCTCTGCTACCTACCCGGATGAGATTCATGCCATCAGCGAGGCTGTGCAAAATGAACCGGTACATGTGCGACTGGAAGAGACGCACGATGATAAAAAGATCAAACAGGTCTTTTATGAAATTCAAAAAGGCGAACGCACCAAAACCCTGATCGCCGTATTACACCATTACCGCCCGGAATCCACGGTAGTGTTCTGTAATCGTAAGTTTCAATGCCAGGAGCTGGCAGAAGAACTCTGGCAACAGGGCTTTCATGCCCTGGCCCTGCACGGTGATCTGGAACAAAAGGAACGCGACCAGGTGCTGACCCAGTTTGCCAATAAAAGCAGTTCCTTACTCATCGCCACCGATGTGGCCGCACGTGGTCTCGACATTAAGGATCTACAGGCAGTCATCAACTTCGACATGGCCCACGATGCCGAGATCCATGTACATCGTATCGGTCGTACAGGTCGTGCCGACAAGGAAGGCCTAGCCATCAGCCTGTTCATGGCGCAGGAAGCCCCCAGGGTCACCGCCATCGAAGAATATCAAAACAGCCCGGTCACCATCGAAAGCACCGCCAAACTCAAACTACGCGACAACTTTCGACTCAGCCCACCCATGGTCACCCTCAGTATCAACGGTGGCCGCAAAGACAAACTGCGTCCCGGTGACATCCTCGGTGCCCTCACTGCCAATACAGATCTGAACGGCAAAATGATCGGCAAGATCGATCTCTTCGATCGCATTGCCTATATCGCCGTGGAACGACCCATTGCCAAACAGGCTTTGAGAATACTAGGCGAAGGAAAGATCAAAGGCCGGAAGTTTAAGGTGAAGAAGTTACGCTAAGACGATATCGCTAAGTGTTGTTAAAAAAACGGGGGACTATTTGTCCCCCGTTTTGTTTGTGGATATAAATTTAAATCAGTTTCTGAATATCACCCATGCGGCTAATACTTGGACGATGCTGACTGATATAAGGAGGCATACTCCAGAGAGTTGACTTTGCCTGTGACTCACTACTGAAGCTACCATAGACCAGCACATACTGCTGACCATAGTTTGAATTCACCGTGTAGTAAGACATCGCTTCCGTAAAGTAATGACTGTATCGCTGGGCAATCTGATAAAGCGCCTGCTTGTTGCCTGCTGTTGCGATCTGGATTCCGAAATGGTTAGCAGGTTGCTTGCTCAACCACCGAGGACCGTGAATCACACTGTCCTTACCAAACTGACTGAACGGTGACTGGTATTGCATACGGCCATTCAGACTATCCAGTTGATCATCCACCTTTTGCAGTTTGTTATTGATGCTGGTCACGCCCGTTGCAAGACCAGCGATGTGCTGTGCATCACGGGTATTGACCGATTGCTGAAAATACATAAAGGCACCCACGGCCAGAATAAGTACAGCCAGTACCGATGCAAGAGTCTGAAAATGTCTTTTCTCGACCGCTGCCAACGCTGACAGGCTTCGACTTAAGCGGGAGGTGTTCATCTGCAATTCAATAAGCTGTTCGGCGTGTTTAACAGTTTCTGTTTTTAACTGATCCACCGACCAGGCCAGTTCTTTACCCTGTGCATCCAGTTGTTGCAAGGCGGCCTGATGATTCTCACTTATCGATGTTAATGTTGCCGTGGTCTCTTCAAGCTGACTCGCTCGCTTGTCCAGTGCGGCATCAACACCCTGCATCTTGATGATGTTTGCCTGGTTAGTCTGAATCGATTGTTCGGCTTCAGTCAACTTGGCATCGAGTTGCTCATCACGCTGTTTGGTCTCGGTTGTGAGAGTATCGATTTCTTCGATAAGCTGTTTTTCCAGTTTCAACAAAGCACTGGCATTATGTTTGATGCTATCGCTTAACTGCTTATGGGTTTGCTGGGCATAAGTCACCAACTCATCAACACGCTCAGCCAGTTTTTCATTCAGTGCATTCAGCTGGTTATATTGCATGGCTGAGCTTGCACTCAGGTTCTCCAGATCTGCCGTCGATTGCTCTGCCACATTGGATACTTCCTGCGACAGTTGTTTTACATCGGCTTCGATAGTATAGAGTACCTTCGACAGCCCCTTATAAGTCTGATCGATCTCACCCAAATGTTTGTAGGTCTCAGACACTCGTGTAGTCAGATCAAGATCACTTTCACTTAAGCGATCCAGGCCTTCAACAACACTCATGTTGATATCATTTAATTCGCTTTGCAGATCACCCAGGTTGCCTTCCAGGGTGTCTATTTTATTATTGATGTCACTGGCCCGCTTTACTCCAGCAGACTTGTCTTCAAGATTAATCAGCTTGTCATCTAGCTGGGCCATGTTTGAACTGGCGCTTTGTTTGGTAGTCATTTGCTATTCCCTTTTCAGTACAAGCGTTGGTGAAAAAGTAACCATGATGTACGCAACATCAGAAGGCCGTACTCTACTATATTAGCGGTTAATAATATACTAAATTTTTATGAAGATCGGATGATGGTCACTAAAACCATCTATAGATGATTAAAAAATCTTCCGGCACAGGCCATGCCACAACATCAGCTTAAGGTTTTTTATAATTAGGAATCGTTACTGCAATAAATCTCGCGCATCTGTTGAATCACACCAAGCAATTTAACATCACCGATGCGGTAATAGACTCGATTGGCATCGCGTCGCGATTCGAGGATGCCTTTTTCACGCATGTGGATCAGGTGCTGAGAAATATTACTCTGTGATGAACCTGCCTTGTGCACAATTTCCTGTACCGAAAGTTCATGTTGGCCAAGTTGACAAAGAATTTTCAGGCGCGTGGGATGCGCGATCAATTGTAACTTGCTTGAGGTACAGCTTAAATTGCAGTTCATCGAAGACTCGCTTTCTATAAAAGAAAAACAATGATAACTAACAAGTCATCTCTATGCCTTGTTAGTCATCACAAAAAAAGCCCGGACAAATCATTGCCCGGGCTTAGGACTGCACTTAATTGCTAAGTAACTAATTACTTGGCATTACCCTTAGGCGCAACAGGAGCAGGTGCATAGCCGTAAGGAGCAGGAGCATAACCATAAGGAGCTGGGGCATAACCGTAAGGAGCAGGTGCATAACCGTAACCGTAAGGCTGACCGTAGCCGTAGCCATTACCATTACCATTTCCATAACCGTTACCTTGACCACGGAAGTTAGTGTTCATGTTGAAACCGAAGTTACCATCAGCAGCACCGTTACCGTAACCGTTACCATTGCCGTTGTTAAAACCATTCCAAGGACCACCCCAACCCCAGGCACTAGCAGTACCAGTTGACAGAACAGTTGTACCCACCAGGGCAGCAGCAGCGATTAACAATTTTGCTTTTTTCATGTTTATTTCCTTTGTATTTATGTGTAGATATTTTATTTAAATTTGTTGAGGTCTTCGTTTTCTCAATGCTGCGCAGTCTATTAGCTTCTGCTTATATTAGCAATCGTTTATATTAATTTTTGCTAATGTTTTTTTGTTTATCATATTTATTGCTCAAATATGCATCAAACAATGTCTATTAATAACGATTTGATCATGAGTGTGGCTAATTATTAATCAAATAAAGTCACAAATTTCGTAGTTCCATATTACTGAACTGCGTTCTTCTTTCTCTTTTCATTCCCATCTTCAAAATAAATGTTCTGACGATGAGGGGATTTTCTCTTCGTTCTCGCTTAACCCAGTAAGCAACACAAAAACGAGTCAATGTTATTGACACTGTGGTCAGGAAAAACGAACAGGAGAGAAACCATGTTACAGCTAAATCAGAAAATACGTTCTACCGGAATTGGTATGATCGCCGCCGCCATGATTAGCCTGCCAGCTGTAAGTCAGGCAGGCTGGTTTGATAAGGTCAAAAGCAAAACCAAATCGGTCACAAGCCGGGTTACACAAAAGGCCAACAATGTTAAACAGAACTTTGGACAAAACCTGCAAGACAACGACCTTATCAAAATGGTAAATGGCCTGAAACTCAAGGAACAACTACAAAACACTATCAACCTGATGGAAGAGATGCAGACAGAATATCACTATTTTTCCGGAGGCTCTGGTTGCGGTGGGCAATGCGCAAACTTTCGTGTCGAGTTAAAAGGTGTGTTAAATGAATTTCTCAATCTGGTTTATGACATTCCGGCACTGTCTAATGACCGTATGTTGATCAAAAACCTGAAACGTTCACAGAATCTGGTGAACCATATCCCACCACGTGCTCTCTATTCAATGTGGCAGATTATCGGTGACCAGATGAGTGAACTTCAGATGACAGCTAATAGCATCCGCGAAGATCTGGCGACCCTGCCAACGCTTGGTTCGAATGCCCAGTCAGGAATCAGTGCACGTTCGGTTAACAGTAGTAATGGTGAATATACCGATGGCCCTTTCTGTAAGTGGGTCGACGACAAACCCTTTGTGGACCTGATACAGGCTCGTCTGGAACAAATTTCCTGGATGTTAAAATCAGTCGCAGATATTATTCCAGATGTAGAAGTTAAAGCAGAGGGAGGAGCAGAAGCTGGTGCGGCAGTTGCTAATGTCACCGGCGCTGCGGGAGTTGGCATAAAACCAACTGACATTCCAAAAAAATTGATATTAAAGGTGATTGCCATTATCCCGGAACAGATTAACTGGATGATTAAAATCAACACCCTGCGTGCTGCCACCGTGTGCCAGGTAGTTGAATATTCCAAAAACCGATAAACACCACTCAACACAACAACAACGGGGAGCTATGCTCCCCGTTGTTTATGGGTAAAGAAAACTGATACCCAATTTAATATCATGGTGAACCCTTAGTCTTTCTTCTCCAGCATGGATTTTAGATCCGCAAAGGGATTGTGGGTGGCACCGCTCTTGTTTGAGGCCTGCTGGCCTGTGGTTTGAGCCTTCTCTAACTGGCGCTGGTGTTCATTGTCATGGCAGTAAAGGCAAAGCAGTTCCCAGTTACTGCCATCAGGAGGATTGTTATCGTGGTTGTGGTCACGGTGATGCACCGTCAACTCACGCAGATTCTTGCCCGCGAACTCTCGGCCACAGCGCCCACAGATATGTGGATACATCTTCATGGCCTGCTCCCGATAACCCAGCGCACGCTGATCCATCGCCTTGCGGGCCTTGGCTACTACTTTGTCCAGTTTGTCATTTGGCATGTGTCTATTTTATCTTCGTTTCAGCATAAAAAAAAAGGGAGTGGCTTAAAATCACCTGAATTAATAACCTCGTTTCAGGTTGACCACGTTCAACATCGCCTCACCGTGAACGTAACGACGCAGGTTCTCGCGCACCATCAGCCAGTAGCGCTGCATTTGTCGATCCGAACCTGCACTGATGTGTGGTGTGATAATAACATTACGGGCCTGCCATAAGGGATGATCGGCGGGTAAGGGTTCCGGATCCTGCACATCAAGTGCGGCCCCAGCAAGCTGTCCACTGTTCAGGGCCGTAATCAAGTCGGCTGTGACCACACTCTTGCCACGCCCCACATTAATAAAGTAACTCCCTGCCTTCATACGCTTAAAAAAACGTTTATCGAACATACCACGGGTCTTGTCGGTAAGCGGGGCCGTGTTCACCACCACATCAGCCCTGGCTGCAAAAGCATGCAATTCATCAGGTAGTCCCACTTTATCAACATAGGCCGGTCCTCGCCTTGATGAATTACGAATGGCGATCACCTTCATACCCAGAGCATGGGCCCGTTTTGCCACCTGGCTACCGATACCGCCCAGTCCCACCACCAGCATGGTGCGCCCCTGCACCTCCCACATCTCGGTACGTTTAACCGCCTTGCGATCCCATTGACGTTGTTGCTGGCGATCATGATAGACATACAGCTTACGTGTCAGCATATACATCAAGCCAATCACATGTTCTGCTATCCCTGGCCCATAGATCCGTTGCATATTGGTCACCAGGATCGGCTGTTGCTGTGATAGTGGTGAACTGGTGCACTTATCCACACCAGCGGAATAATTAAGAATATAACGCAGCCCCTTACCGTGTTGCAGGTTATGGTGATTACAATATCCCAGCAACACATCGGCCCCCTGCAGCAGGGCCGGCTCCACCTTGCGGCTATCGGCCACCACGATCTCTGCCTCACCGGCTACCTCTCGTAACCATGTTACCGCATCGGGTCGTGACTTCTTCTGCCTATCCAGCATAGTCACCACAATTCGTTTTGGTTTTTGCCAGTTTGCACTTTTCGAAACCGGCTGCTTCGCCGCCTTCAAACCCAGTTCATCGATCAGTTTAGCCGTAGCCGCATCCGGCCCAGCCAATACATAAAGAGGAAGTAGCAAAAGAAACCCAGCGAGAAAAGATTGATAAGCCATCATAAGCCTCCAAAGGAGTTACCCTGTTCATCTTAGCGTTAATAAAATTATAGTTTGGAATGCCAGGCCAAAGATATAGGGCGATTATATAACGAGATACATCAAAGGGTGGAAGGCCAAGTATAAAATAATGATGAGCCCTTTAATCATAATGAATCAACCTTTACTGGCCCCAGAGATTCAACAGGTTTTAATAATTCTGTCGTAATTTCGATCAATTCATGTAACAGTTGAGAACTGATATCCAGTTGGCCTTCATACTCTGCTAAATTCCGTTGTTTATGGCATTTATCTAGCACTAACCATTTCTCTTTTGCTAATCCGACAGTATGTTCAAGGCATTGAAAAACCAGATAACGCTCTCTCGTCCGATAGCCATGCCATCGCATGGCGGCAAGTGCTAAGGCATGTGATGCACTATAAGCTAATGAAAACTGGCTGGCTTCAGATAAACCTTCTATTTGAGCATCCTGTAGTCGGCTTTTTGCCGAATTGAGCATACCTGCAAATTCATTCTGATCGGGAAGTTCTTTTTTTAATTTTCCCGTCTTAATCAGATTGTCTAAATTCCCTAATGTCATCGTCATTCCCTTTTATCCATATCTTTGCTTGTTCCATCACTCTCGTGATAAAGGCATTACCTTCGCCGAGTTTCTTTATTATATCCATCGGTGAATAAATTGACGAATTCACTGTTCTACCCAGCATCTCCTCTGTTTCTACCAGCACACCCATGAGTTCGGAATAGGCCAGCGAATCAGAGACAACAAAAAGATCAATATCACTGCTTGCTATCTCTTCCCCTTTAGCAATAGAACCATAGATGAAGGCATACTCTATGCCATTGTCAAAAGATTGTAATTTTTCACGAATCACATCGGCAATACCAAATGTCTTGATTGCGATACTGTTCAGCTCATGAAAGATCGGTGAAAAAGGATTGGCCTGAAAATGTTTCTGATTACCTCGCCTGGTCACATTAACCAGGCCAGCACCTTCGAGGATTTTGAGTTCTCGCTGTACCGTACCACGACCAATATTTGCCAGAGTAATCAGTTCCTTTAAATAGTAGGTACGATGCGGCTGCCCAAAAAGCAGGCCTAGCAGGCGTTGCTGGGTTTTGGAGAATAGTGCGTCAGAGATATTAATACCCATATTGGGTACTATAGTACCTTTTTTGGGTACTTTCAATCATTTCATCATTCTTTTAGCCACTCAAAAAGCCCTGTATATCCCTGGCCAGGGCCTTGTCTGTGGCAAACAGGATGCCACGGTGATTCATGAAGGTCGATCCTGCACGATTCAGGTCGAGGGGCTGACCATGCACATCACTGGCGACTGCACCGATCTCATGGAAGATCACGGCTGTCGCAGCGAAATCCCATAGACTGCCACCGCCCTGTTGGGGTTTGGGGCGTTTACAATAAATAGCCGGTGGGTTTTCCAGTACACGACATGCATTCATCACTGCACCGGTACTTTCAATCGTCTTTAAACCTGTGTAGCCGTGTTGTATCGCCAGCGAGGTCAGAGCCTCATTTATCTTAGGGAAGTCCGGTCTTTCGACAAACCCCCGATCACAAACAAAAGATAAGGGACGATCAGTCATTACCTTCTCTAACTCCCAGGGCTCGCCATTACGCGAGGCACCCTGCCCACTGACGGCAGAGTAAAGTATCTGAGTTACCGGGTCATAAACCACGCCGATGAGTGGCTCGCCAGATTGCGAAACCAGAGCAATGGACACGGCATAGCCGGGGGTGGAGTCAATAAAGGCCAGGGTACCGTCGAGGGGATCGACACACCAGAAATGATCTTTTACCAAACGCGCCTTATCGTCTTCGCTCTCTTCGGTTAACAGGGCAAGGTCATAACGCTCACAGGTGGGCGTAAGTGCCTTAACAATAATCTGTTCACTAAGCAAATCCACCTCGGTAACAACCTGCGAGGCAGGACTGTCTCCCCCGCTTTTCTGCTTAACCGCAATCGTCTTCTCCGCATAGCTTCGTATCAACTGCCCGGCCTGTTGGGCTGCGATTATCGCGTATTCCGACAGCTCACGAAGATCATCTGCACTCAATTTCATATTTGATCACCACCATGACGACTAGATAATCGTTCAACAACCGCTCGGGCCATGCGCTCGCTATAACTATGGATCTTCCAATGGCCCGGACTCCAGCCCTTCATAAAGCGATGAAAATCGGTCCAGGCAACCGGGTAAAGTTCGCGCCACTCATGCTCCACGGCAGCGGGATCAACAGGACTGTTCCGACTCGTCAACGCCTTGCCAAGCTCTGCAAAATAAACATCAAGCAACTCGGTTTCATAGCGCTCACAATCATCTTCATAGAGGCAACTGCCAATAAAGTATGCCACATCCTTCATACCACAGCCCCCACCGACATATTGAAAATCCACTGCTGCCACCGGCTCTCCCTTGCCTGAATAAACTGTATCGGCAAAACAAAAGTTCGCCAGCTTGGCATCACCATGCACAAAAGTCTGATAGCGAGCGCTACGTAATAGCTGGTCAATCTGCTCAGCGGCCTGTTTAAGCCCAACATCATTCAACACCGCCAGTTCATCGGGACGCGTATCCAGATGCCAGTAGGTACCCACCTGCCAAAGCCCTTTGGGTGTCTGCCCCATAAAGCTCGCATGAAAGTTGGCCAACCAACTAAGACAGGCCTGCATTTCCACCATGGATACCGACTCCTTACGAAGCGGAAAACCACTGGCATCAAGATCTTCCAGCACCATAAGGAATTCACCTTCGTCCGACTCAAGGGCAAAACATTGGGGAATGCGACAACGCGCATCACAGGCCTTGCCCCAGTCACGATACCAGGCCGTTTCCACCTGGTAGGACTTTATCTTTCTTAGATGAGAACGATCCGTATTCCAACCCCTTGGGTGATGTTGTCTATCCGGCAACTTAACATGCTTCACTACTACCCGATCCCTGTCACCGCCTTTCAAGCCATAACGCATGATCTTGCCGTAACCACTCCACAGGGTCTGAATGTCTTCAATATAAAAACACTCATCAGCATGGGTTGCCTTACGAACACTTTCATGGAAATCATCTTTCATATGAGTTTTTTAAAAAAAAGGGATAAAAAAGCAGATTAAGACATGTAAATCTACATAACATTGATTAAGCAGAAACTGAAATTATAGAACCAGCGGACATTGATCACAAATATCTGCAGGCATCTATATTAGAGGAGGTATTGGGCAATCCAGACAACTAGCAACGGCACGTAATAATTCCTGGCCAGTGATACTAGCCTTACCATCCAGCATTATACATGTTACAAGGGCCTTGATGATGCGTTGCTTTAAGGGCGGCTTGAGTTTTTCCAGTTCATCAATTGCATCATTGAGTCTGGCAAGATTGATCTCATCTTTTGGCACAATTTTAAAAGCCGTGGCTCCAATGGCTTTTTTTGCTTCATCAAAAGCCTGCTGGGCATATACCTCTTCCGGGTGTTCTGTATAAGCTATCAATGAAAGGATCGTCTCTGCAGAAAGCTTCACTGCCCCCATCAGTGAGTATTTTTCTCTGGCTGGTTTGCGCAACCCAAAATACTGATCCAGTTGTTGAATCACCAATCGCTGTATAACCCACTCCTTGAGATTAACTTTCTTATCAGCTGATATCAGTGTCTGCACCACGGAACGAAATTGTTGATACTGCTTACTGGATAACTCTTCCAATGCCGGCATGGTCAATTCAATTAATGGCAGGCCAGCATGTTCCGGCAGGTTCTTCTGCTCATCTGCCAGTTCCTGAGTCAATTTTACCACTGCTGGATCTGCCAGTTGTTCGAGAATATCTTGTTGTGCAAAGCTGACCGTGACACGCCAGTCGAGCAGTAAACTATAAATTACCGCCCTGGCACCAAAGGGATCGGATGCAGCATCACGTAAACCCTGAGGGATAACATCAATAATTGTTTGCGCAAGTGCAATCTGTTCTTCGTTTAGAGTACCAATCTTGTTTATGATCTCTTCTGTACTGAGCACACCCCTGGCCATGGTCCCGGCAAGAATAATATTGGTCAGAATGGCCTGCTTGTCCTGTTGATCATCCTTCGATTGCTTAACTTTTGGTTTAGATTCTGGTTTTGGAATTTTCGGGCTCAGGTAATTGCCATCCCAATTGGGTTCAATACTACGAATACGTTTATCAAGCGGTGGGTGTGTGGCAAATACAAACTCCAGTGCCCCCTCCACCCCTTTAGAGAAATAGGCATGACTGTATTCTGCAGCGGCAGGATTGATCAGGACCGAACCCATACCACCGATTTTTTTTAACGCATTGGCAATACCAAATTGATCACGTGTATAACGCACCGCCGAGGCATCGGCCAGATATTCTCGTTGGCGACTGACCAGTGATTTGATCCATTGACCAAAGAAAAACCCAACATAGCCAATAAAATATAACCCCAGACCAATCATGAAAACTACCAGGATAGCCTGCCCACCTTTAGAACCGCTCCTAGGACTACGCATAAAACGCATCATTCGAAGCATGTACTGACCCGTCAACCCTAATAATAAAATGCCATGCAAGACGCTCATTAAACGAATATTTAGTCGCATGTCACCATTGAAGATATGACTGAACTCATGGGCGATCACACCCTGCAATTCATCACGTTTCAAGTGTTTGAGTGCCCCAGTGGTAATACCAATCACAGCATTATTGGGAGATGTGCCAGCCGCAAAAGCATTGATGCCTATCTCCTCCATCAGATAGACCTGTGGCACTGAAATTCCTGAGGCAATGGCCATCTCTTCCACCACATTCAACATGCGTCGCTCACTGAGTTCACGGGTACTGCGTGGTACCCGTCTACCACCCAACATTTCAGCCACGCTTGCCCCTCCATGCGAGAGGCTCAACATTTTGTAAAGACTACCCAATACTATAAATAGAATAATGAGCAATGCCACAATCGTGAATGTCTGCCAGCGAAAATACTGTTGCAATTGTCCAAACGAGGCAACCAACATGCCGGAATCACTGAATGCGATGGCAGACAATACCACGATATTGGCCAACACAATTAACCCCGCCACCGCCAGTAAAAACAGCAAAACCAACCAGAAGGTGCGACGTCGCGCCCGCTGTTGTGCTTCAAAGAAGTTCATGTGAGATAAAAATTAAAATGAGACTTTGGGTACAGCCTGGATCTGGACACTGTCTTCAAATTCCAGCAACGTTGCATCTTTTGTATGACCAAAAGGGCCGGCAAAGATAATCTGCGGGAAAGACTGTTTATAGGTATTGTATTCCATGACCGCATCATTAAAGGCCTGCCTGGCATAGGACACCTTGTTCTCAGTGCTTGTCAATTCTTCACTTAACTGCATCATATTCTGGTTGGCCTTGAGATCAGGATAGGCCTCCATCACGACATTGAAATTACCCAGGGCACCGGCTAACTTGCCTTCTGCTCGGCTCAAACTTTCAATGGCTGTAGCATCACCTGGATCGACATGGGCCTGGCTCAGCCCCTGCGCGGCGGCATTACGTGCTGTGATCACTGCATCCAGAGTCTCTCGCTCATGCTTGAGATACCCTTTAGCTGTTTCCACCAGATTAGGAATCAAGTCATAACGGCGCTTTAGCTGCACCTCGATCGTGGCAAAGGCATTTTTAAAGCGATTTCTCAGTGCCACCAGTCGATTAAAAATCGCAATGATATACAGCACCACCAAAGCAATAATGACCAGAAAAACAATTAACGATGTATCCATAACAACACTCCCTAACTATAAATCGACTCACAAGAACCATATAAATCTATTTGTAACATATTATCGGTAAAGACATTATGATTTGTTTAAAAATAAATTCCTACATCGCCTTTTACAACAGACATTAAAAAGGTAGTGGAAACATACTCAAGGCCTTTGATGAATATTGGTGAGTCGTTGTAATATTCGTTGCAATTCATCCTCGCTCATATCCACATACTCTATCACACGCCCATATAGCATCGCGGTAGGTACATCGCGGCCGCTTCGTTCTTTTTGTACTTTATGAACACAGGTTAAAACCACACGCTCTTTTTCAGACAGGCCATCTCGAACATGGGGGAGATTATCCAGATCGTGTGTAGTCATAGTGGCTCAACATTGGTTGTTATTCGTACAATTTCATGAAAAATATATTTTATATTGATTTTCTTTTTTATGA
>JAOULO010000084.1 GCA_029881995.1 Gammaproteobacteria bacterium | reverse complement strand
GCGACTGATTTAGCTCGTTTATATGTGTTGAAAAATTATCTACTGCAAGGGTATGAGCAAGTGGTCTGGCTAGATGCCGATTTTCTGGTTTTTGATCCTGAAGAATTTGTATTACCCACTAGTCAATATGCCTTTGGTCGGGAAGTCTGGGTTCAAAAAGATAATTCAGGCAAACTCAGAGCCTATAAAAAAATCCATAACGCATTTATGATGTTTAACAAAGGCAATAGCTTTCTCGATTTTTATATTGAGACAGCGGAAAGACTGCTATGGAAAAACACAGGAAGCATTCCTCCCCAGTTTATTGGTCCAAAATTATTGACTGCATTGCACAATATTGCCCTGTTCCCCGTCATGGAAGAAGCCGCCATGCTTAGTCCTTTGGTGGTAAAAGACATCATCAAAGGAGCCGGAACTGCTCTTGATATGTTTATTGCTCAATCTCCGAGTAAGATTTCGGGGGCGAATCTCTGTGTTTCCAGCTGTGAGCGTGGGGAACTGGTTGAAAATGAGATACAACATTTAATCACTAGATTAAGAAGTGGTGAACATATTTGTTGAGAATGAGAGTGAAAAAATAGATTAAACAACATGGCCATGTTTTTGGCTAAATTAATTTAGCACATAAGTGATATTTACTTGTTTCTTAAGTCAACCAGTTCTTTGGCTTTTTTCAGTTGGTTTTTCCAGCCACCATAGGCTTTACCAATGGATTCCATTTTTACGATGATTTTCTGAGTAGATTTGTCAATGGTCCCGGCAGCTGCATTTTGGAAAGGAGTACCTGGCAAAGGTAGAAACGTGTGATTATGAATTCGGGCACCATGCATGGTCAGGAATTCGGCATACTTTATTGTCTGTTGTACATCAACTTTTGTTTCTCCTGGCAGGCCATATAGGAAATCGACATTGGGCAAAAAACCTTCTTCGATGCAAAGCTTAACAGCTTCAGTCACAGCCTCAACTGTGTGACCTCGTTTACTGGAATCAAGTAAGGCCTGAGATCCTGATTGGCCACCGATTATCAGATTATCATTATCAACGTACTTTTTTAACATACGCAATGCCTTGCGGCTGATATGTTCAGGACGGATCTCAGATGGAAAGGTGCCATAAAAAAGGCGTCGTTCTTTTCCTATTGTTTCGCGCATTTTTGCCAGTAGTTCTTCAATGGCATCAAGATTTACCTCTGCGTTGGGTGAGCCATAAGAAAATGAAGTGGGTGTAATAAAACGATAGTCTCGAAATCCTCGAGCGCGCATGATGCTGGCATAGTTAATAATATTTTCGATACTGCGATGGCGGAAGCGGGCCTTACTGATATACGGTGTTTGGCAGAATTTGCAGGCGTAGATACAGCCACGGGTAATTTCGATGGGGCCAAACAGTTTATGAGTTGGAGCAAAAGGAGGGTAGTCATTGAGATCAACAAGTTCACCACGTCTATTTTTCAGTAGATCTCCATTATTTAGCCAGGCAATACCTTTTACATGAGTGATGCTCTCATCTGCTAATAATGCCCTTACAGCATCGACAATGATCTGTTCACCTTCTCCAACAGCAACATAGTCAAAACCGGCCTGTAAAGTTTGTAGAGGTTCAGCAGAGGCATGAACACCTCCAGCCAGGTGGATCACCTTTGGGTTTTTGAACTGTCGTTTAAGGCTATATAGATGCTTTTTGATTTTACTGAATTGTGGGGAATAGAATGACCATAGTACCAGGGTCAATGTATCACCTGCCTGTTCCAGTTTTTCCTGTAAGGCCTGTTTGTCACGAGCAGGAATGATGTTCAGCTTATCGTCCTTCACATGGGCCTCAAGCGCACCCACCAGGACATTGAAGGCAAAGCGCGCTGTCTTATTAAAATTTAATATGACATTAACAGCTGGCATCGGGCTATTTTGATATCTCTGATGAGGTGTATTTTAATTTCTATGATGAAACTTGTATACTACTTAAGAGTATCTAAGGATTATGGATGAGACATTTTTTGCCAGTAGGTATAGATAAATTCAGCGGCATCAGGAATCGCATTACAGATTTGGACATATTTTTCATCTGGGTAGCCCTTGATGTCCGCGAGACGGAAAATCAGGGCCAGAGGAGTTTGCAGGGTCTGATTTGCATCTTCAGTCCAGTTTTCGCTGGTATGTTTAATCGCATCGGTAAAGCCAAGGCACCAGGGCTGTGCATCCTGGAAGGTTTGGTTATCATGGCTGACCTTATCCAATATCGGGTGGAAACCAACATTGGTTTTTAGACGATGGTCGATGTCCTTGTATAGACGTAGGGTAAGATTGAGCATGGCTTCTGATTCTTGCGCAGAATTGAAAACCGCTTCATCAAACACCAGGTGTAACCATTCACTTGAAGCTAGTCGTTCAGGACCGCTGGCAAGGGCCGTAAGAAAACCATGTGTGAACGAAATTCCCAGGGTATTAAGACCACAGGCCTTTGAACGTAAAAAATCATCAAGTTGACTGAGGTCTGACTGACTAATTGCTTGGTTGGATTCAGGAGGCATTAGTTATATTTTCGTATATGCACTATTTAAGTCAAGCTAATATTCATGAGTGTAACTCAATATATTTATGTCTATAATCGATTTTAATTTTAACTGGCATATAACTAACTGTTATTGTGTTAACTAAACAAACATTTCGTTCCCTGCGATATCGCAATTACCGAATCTATTATATTGGGCAATTGATCTCCCTGAATGGAACCTGGATGCAGGCAATGGCACAGTCATGGTTGATATACCGATTGACTGGATCAGGCTTAATGCTTGGTTTGGTGGGGGCAATGACCCTTGTGCCAAATCTAATATTTGGTATCTATGGTGGCTGGTTGGCAGATCGATTTCCGCGTAAGAAGCTGTTACTGATTATTCATAGCCTGGCAATGCTACAAGCCGGGTTATTAGCTGCGTTAACACTAAGTGGTTTAGTGGAAGCTTGGCATATCCTGATACTTGCCTTTGTCCTGGGTCTTGTGCAGGCGGTCGAGACACCTGTACGTCAGTCCTTTCTGTCACAACTGGTTGATAAGGAGGATTTACCTAACGCGATTGCGCTTAGTTCCAGTCTGTTTCATTTGTCTCGGTTTATCGGGCCTGCTATTGCGGGTATTCTGGTTGCTGTCACCGGAGAAGGGATTGTCTTTTTAATTAATTCAGTGTCATTTGTGGCTGTACTGATCAGCCTGTATAAGTTACAGATCCCTGTTATTTCCGATCAGGATAATCAACAAAGAGGCCTTAGTAATATTTGGTCAGGATTTCACTATGCGCGGGATCATGAGCTGATTCGAACATTGTTAATGTTAGTTGCCGCACTGAGTGTGTTTGCAGGTGCGGGGATGGTGTTATTACCGATTTTTGTAGTGGAGGTGTTTGGCAAAGGACCAGAGAGTCTGGGAACCTTTCTGGGTATTCTGGGCGCTGGCTCATTGATGGCTGCTTTAGTACTGGCGGGCAGAAATGATTACCGTTTACTTGAGAGGCGAGTGGCCCTGGCCGGCATCGCAGTAGGTATTGGCTTATCGATGTTTTCGATTAACTCGTATTATCTGCTGGCCTATTTAATTTTGTTTGTAACCGGTTTCGCATCAACAACTGTGTATGCATCAAGTAATGCCTTAATTCAGCTTTCTGTGCCAGATCATTTAAGAGGGCGTGTGATGGCTTTGTTTACCATTTGTCTACATGGAATGACATCGATTGGTCAGATGAGTCTTGGAAGTATTGCTGATGTGATTGGTGCCAGGCAGACATTGTTAATTAGCGCTGGGATGCTTTTTATTACATCAATCTATATAGCAATAAAACTACATCGAGTAGAACAAACCGAATTTGGAGTTAAATAATGCAGGCAACAGTAGAGATACAGGTAGTCCCGATTGGTAATGGCGTATCGGTTAGAGAAGATATAAAACAGGTTGTTTCAATATTGAAAGGCTTTGACTTTTTAATAGAAACTCACGCCTCAGGGACGAATGTTGAAGGTGAAATGAGTGAGATTTTTAAGGCCATTGAAAAGATTCATGAATCCTTACATGAGTCTGGGACAGTGCGTCTACTGAATTATCTGAAATTGGAAACGCGGACGGATAAAACCCCGAGCCTGGCAGGGAAAAGGCTGTAGTTTGATTTCTGTTTTTAACAACATGCTCATATCTGGTATGATCTGCCCAATTTGAATCAATCAGGAGAAGTTTCATGGCAACAGCCAGCGCCAGACACATACTTGTCGATACAGAAGAAAAGTGCAATGAATTAAAACAGCAAATTGCCGACGGGGCAGATTTTGCTGATGTAGCAAAAGAGCATTCCAGTTGTCCTTCTGGTGGAAGTGGTGGCGATTTGGGCGAATTTGGCCAGGGTATGATGGTTCCCGAGTTTGACAAAGTGGTATTTAATGAAGCGTTGAATACAGTTCACGGACCAATAAAAACTCAATTTGGTTATCACTTGCTTGAAATCACCAGTCGCTCAGAGTAGTGAGAAAACCAGGTTTATCCATAGACCGGCTTTAGCCGGTCTCATTATTTTAGAGTTGTAAAAAATGTTGGAACAAATTGCTCAGGACTGGTTACAGCAGGTCGCTGATACCGCTAATACAAAAAAACTTGATGAACATATGAACCTGATATCCAGAAAAATCAGCTTGTATGGTGTGCCAGGTTTTGAAACTATAGGTTTTGATGACTGGCACAGGGTATGTAAGCACGAGTTCGAAAACAATATTCTCAAAAGTGTGAAATATGAAGGGTTTAATGTGATAACTCAGACCGATACCACGATCATGTTTACGACTTTTGAAACGGTCGAGGGAACAGATGGTATGGTCAATGCACATGGTGTAGAAATCCTGCTGGAACAGGAGGAAGATGGCCAGTGGCGCATGGTTCAACAGCGCATTATGTCTGATGATGAAACGGTCAACGCAGGACTGCTTCCACAACACTTACAGTAATAATTTTACTACCAGAATTAATTAATTTTCGTAAAAATTGATCTTCAGGATTGATCCTGGACGGGGTTTTTTCTACAGTAAATCTATAGCTCTCATTTCGATGGTACCAGCTGAGAGGAGACTTATGGATGGGTAACAGGCGTCTCTGGCAGTATTGGTTAAAAATCCTGGGTTTGTTTCTGACGGCCACCTATGTAGGGCGTATTTGTGCTCTTATATTTCGAACCCTGGCTTATTTTTTCAATCAAACCCTGATTGGCCGCACACTGGTTTTTGGTAGCCTGCCTCTGCTTCTATTAGGTTTTGTGCTTTGGCCGGAAGATTATTCTCCTCCCATTTTTGATATGCAGGTCCACTATAATGAGGAGTCATGGCGCCTTGTTTCCACCAATGCCATTTTAAATACTTCTGATGAGATAAATGTGCCATGGATGTTAGTAGGCAGTGTGCCCAACGAAGGTACATTGAAGTTATATCAAGCCAACCCGAACAAGATTATTCCCATGCTGGTTCCCCAGTTTAGCCGGGAAGACAGGGACACCTGGTTTAATAATCCCGATATCCAACGCTACATGGAGAAAGAACTCAGTCGAGGTTTTTATCGCGGTGTGGGCGAATTTTTTCTGTTTGATGGCCAGACGGATACTCCGGTTGTGCGTCGCATGGTTCAACTTGCTGCACAACATAAGCTTGTTTTACATGCTCGCTCTGATCCCTATGTGATTCATCGTTTATTTGAAATGGATTCATCGCTCAAAATCCTCTGGGCCCATGCAGGTATGTTTACCCCACCGGAAACAGTCAGTCAGTTGCTGGATCGTTATCCCCGTTTATGGGTAGAGATCTCGCATCGGGGCGATATTGCACCGGGTGGTAAGCTGGATAAAAAATGGCGTAAAGTACTGTTGCGACATTCAGACCGGTTTATGTTGGGTAGTGGAACTTACAGTTTTAAATACTGGTATCAGTTTCGAAATTACATGAGGCGTTATCGAAGCTGGTTACAGGAACTTCCCCAGCAGGTTGCAAAACGCATTGCCTATCGAAATGGTCTTGTGCTGTTTAATCTAAAAGAACACACATCGGCCCAAATAATTTCTAACAATAAACCCATCCAAATCGAACCTGAATTGAAATTTGGTTGGTTTCATCCTTGATTCTGTTATCCTGTTTCAGTAATGTGACCCAAGATTTATAATCTAATAACCCTTGTTATTGAAGAAGATTAAGTGTGACACTCTACGCTTTAGATAGGAAACAATAATGCTCGATAAAAACCAAGCCGCACCGGGTTTTACTTCCACTAACCAGGACAATAAGACGATTAGTCTTGGCGATTATTCAGGTCAAAAAAATGTAGTACTGTATTTTTATCCCAAAGATGACACATCTGGATGTACTCTGGAAGCAAATCAATTTACCGAACTGGCATCTGATTTCGCCGCTAACGATACAGTTGTGATTGGTGTGAGCAAGGACTCCTGTGCCAGTCATCAGGCCTTTATTGATAAATATGGCCTGAAGGTCGATTTACTGGCGGATACATCTGGTGAACTCTGCGAAAAATATGGTGTTTGGCAGGAGAAGGAAAAAAATGGGGTAAAAAAAATGGGGATTGTTCGCTCGACCTTTCTAATTGATAAACAAGGTGTTTTACAGGATGTGGAATATGCCGTCACGGCGGATGGTCATGCGGCTGAAATGCTACAGAAAGTGAAAAAGCTGAACTGAGACTCCCGCTGTTAGTACTTTTTCAGGCTTTTGATAAAAATTATCTATGAAAACAATAAATTAAAGTAGGTAGACAGCGCTAAAATTTAATCCTTAAAATTAGTAATGTGTAGGCCAAAACGGCCGACAATCATAATAAGAAAATTAGCAAAGGTAGAGGTGGTTTATGGTTCGCCATAATCGAGGTTGCCTGGGGGAGTACGATTTCGACAATATTGCATCACATGCCCGAAAGCGATTTGTTGAGGGCATAGATACAGTGTCGTTAATGAGCCAGGCTCGCACAGAAACAGAAAGAGAAGAAATCGCACTGGTTTGTCTGTTGAGTGTGGAAGACCAGGTGGTCAGGGATATTCAATTAAGTTGTCATTACTCAGATACCTGTAAAATGACCAATTGCCGGGACATACTGCGCAATATGATCAATGATGAAATTGCGAATAAATCAGAATAATTTTTCAATATCTAATAACCCTTCCATATTTAAATGATACGTTTCGTCCTGAATGAACTGATATGGACATCCTGACCCAGGGCTTGCTCGGTGCCGTGATGGCCCAGACAAGGGCAAAACCTGAAGAAACCCGACAGGCATGTACCATTGGATTTCTGTCAGGCTTGATGGCCGATGCAGATGTTTTGATACGATCGTCAACTGATCCACTTCTGATGCTGGAATATCACCGGCACTTCACCCATTCAATATTTTTTATCCCATTTGGTGCCTTGTTAGTGGCTTTGTTATTGAGTCGATTCTATAAAGGCAGATTAACCTGGAATCGGGTTTATCTTTTCTCACTGATGGGTTTCAGTTTAAGTGGTGCCATAGATGCCTGTACCAGTTACGGTACCTATTTGTTCTGGCCTTTTGTGGACGAACGAATATCGTTAAGTATCATCTCAATAGTTGATCCTTTTTTTACTATTAGTCTTTTGGCTGCACTGCTATATGGGTGGTTTAAATTCAGGCCCCGACCAGCGGCCTATTTAGGCTTAAGTCTGTGTGGCCTGTATCTGGCACTAGGGCTGGTGCAACAACAGCGGGCAATGGAGGTTATGGAAAGCCTGGCCAGTGCCCGAGGCCATGAAATCCAGCAGGCTGTTGTTAAACCTACCCTTGGAAATATTATTCTCTGGCGAACTACCTATATTGCAGATAACCGCATCTATGCCGATGGGATCCGAGTCAGCATAACAGGAAATACGAAAATATTTCCAGGCGACTCTGTTCCCGTGTTTAAGCCTGAACATGATTTGCAGGGTATAGGCCAGCAAACGGTCCTATATCAGGATGTTGTGCGCTTTACCAGTTTATCGGATGGCTATATCGCGTTTTATCCAGGGAGTAAGAATATCCTGGGGGAT
>JAOULO010000083.1 GCA_029881995.1 Gammaproteobacteria bacterium | reverse complement strand
CCCAACAGTCAGTAATTTTTATACAAAGTTGGGGTTCGCAAGCTTTTATGCCCTTCGGGTGCACCCCAACCTACGCGTTGAAAAACAAAAAACCCTGCGGATGCCAGCCCATGACTGACTCCCGCAGGGTGTGATGCCGCCGATTACAGCAAGGTATGCCGCGCCTTATTGAAAGACATACACCACCCCGACATGAAACGATTTTCGATTCGGATTTTCCATGGTACTGCTGGCATCACCATTCTCAAAGGGTGCCCCCACCGCCAGGGTGTCACCGGACAACGCCACACTACTGCCAAATCGGTCCTCTGCTCCCACATTGCCGGCCCTGAGAATGGTCTGCTCGCTCCAGTCTGCACCACTTCGGGTAAAGACATACGCCGCACCGGACTCATTTTCGGTACCACTGTCATCGCCGTTTTCAAAGGGCACCCCTACCACCAGGGTATCGCCCGACAGCGCCACACTAGTGCCAAACTCGTCAAACCTCCCGGCATTGCTGGCCTTGAGATAGGCCTGCTGGCTCCAGCTTGTGCTGCTGCGGGTAAAGACATACGCCGCACCAGCCCTACTCACATTATCATTCGGGAACTCTACCGTGCTGTCGGCATCGCCGTCTTCACCAATTGCCCCTACCACCAGAGTGTCACCCTCCAGCGCCACGCTAGCGCCAAACTCATCTCTTGCACCGGCATTGCTGGCCTTGAGATAGGCCTGCTGGCTCCAGCTGCTGCCACTGCGGGTAAAGACATACGCCGCACCGGAATTATTTTCGTTACCACTGTCATCGCCGTCTTCACGGGGCGCCCCTACCACCAGGGTATCGCCGGACAGCGCCACGCTATGGCCAAACTCGTCACCCTTACCAGCATTACCGGCCCTGAGGATGGTCTGCTCGTTCCAGTCACCATTACTATCGTGGGTAAAGACATACACCGCACCGGAATCATCTTGGTTACCACTGTCATCACCGTCTTCATTGTGCGCCCCCACCGCCAGGGTGTCGCCGTCCAGCGCCAGCCTTTCGCCAAAATGGTCCTTCACGCCAGCATTGCTGGCCTTGAGATAGGCCTGCACTGCCCAAACACCCGTGTCCTTATCGCGGGTATAAACGTATACCGCCCCGGAGTCTATCGCGTCGTTATTTGTATTATCTAAGGTAGCGCTTGTATCGCCGTCTTCAAGGGGGGCTCCAACTACCAGGGTATCGCCAGAGATAGCCACGCTAGTGCCAAAGCTGTCGTTTGCTTCCCTATTAAATGCCCTGAGGTCGGCCTGCTGGCTCCAGTCACCATTACTGTCGCGGGTAAAAACATACACTGCCCCGGCAAGGTTAGTTTTACGGACTGCCCCCACCACCAGGGTATTACCGTCCAGCGCCACGCTATTTCCAAAATTATCATCCGCCCCGACACTACGTCCCTTGAGGTAGGCCCGTTGCGCAAAGTTGCTTGCGAGCTGGCGGGTGACAACAACGTTATAGGTTTGGCTGGTCACGCCATCTTCGGCGGTCACCACGATGTCGATGTTATTGTCACCTTCGGCGAGGGATAGCGACGCAGAAGTCGCACCGGAATCGGTCGCCACACCATTAATTGTCAGACTCGCCTTGCTGTCATTGAGTGTGGCCGTGGCTTGCACAGCGGTCTTTAAAAACCCGGTACTGGCGGTATAGCTGTTCTGGCTGGATTGAAATAGCTGATCCAGTGTTATGTTGCTCAGCTGAATGTTCGACAGCGTGGCATCGGTAGAGAGAACGACATCATCACCATTACCGTTACCACCACCATTACCGTTACCACCACCATTACCACCATTACCACCATTACCACCACTACCACTACCACTACAGGCAGTGAGTGCTAACAGAGCAAAGGCAGCCAGCAGGTTCAGGACCGGTTTTGTTGCAGTGAATAACCCGGCATGTAATCTGTTTTGGTTTTTCATCGAATATATCCTCATTAAAAAGCTTTAACATCATGACTCGCCGGTATTGTTTACGGCGCGGTTACTGACACTTACGTAAGCCTCCTCCGGGAGGATTCAAAAATTTGAAAATAATTTATAAGTGGCTGGCCCTTTAATCTCCCGGGGTTAAATTCTCCGCAGCTTGCTGCGATTGTTGTCATTCCGGCATGTGTTAAGCCGGAATCCAGAGGTTGATACTCCTGGACTCCGGCATGCGCCGGAGTGACGAGGTGTTACGAATACCGTCCGCTTGCGGCGGGGTGATTTATGACAGCGCATAGGTTGGGGTGAAGAATGAACCCCAACAGTCAGTAATTTTTATACAAAGTTGGGGTTCGCAAGCTTTTATGCCCTTCGGGTGCACCCCAACCTACGCGTTGAAAAACAAAAAACCCTGCGGATGCCAGCCCATAACTGACACCCGCAGGGTTGTGTTAAGCGATCTCTATTGCGGACTTACTCGTTAAAGATCAGATAACGATGATTGGTTGGGTCAGTGATAATCAACTGATTGCCGCTTTGAAAAATACCGCTGGGAAAAGACAGGGTCTGGGCACTGGCCTGACCGTCATTCGTATCGTCCTGATCAAGATCATTTCGTGCGTTATGCGTAAAATCGCCCTGTCCCAGCACTACATCGGCCGGAGTGAAATTGGCGGTCGGAAAGCTGTTCCAGATCAAAACACGATGGTTACCTGAATCCGCTACAAACAACTGATGACCGTTTGAATAGACCCCATAATAAGGATCCTTCAGGGTCCGGGCACTGGCTACTTCATCGGTATCAACCATATCTGGCGTTCCATCCTGGTCTTCGTCGTTTCTTGTATTATGCGTAAAATCTTTCTGTCCCAGCACCACATCGGCCGGAGTAAAATTGGCGGTCGGAAAGCTGTTCCAGATCAATACACGGTGATTAGCACTATCCAACATTACCAGCCGGGTACCATCACTCCAGACCCCAGATGGAAAATTAAATGTCCTGGCACTGATATCACCCGCTGTGCTTTTCTGGTCATCATCATTCGCTGTGCAGTTGGTAAAGCTATCCTGCCCCAGCACGATATCGGCCGGCACATTATTCGTCTCCGGGATACTGTTCCAGATCAGAACACGATGGTGCCCACTATCGCCCAAGATCAGCTTGCCATTCACTGACCACACGGCTTGGGGTTCAGATAAACCTGTATTGCCACAGGGACCAGCGGCACCCGTGGAAAAATCATCCTGCCCCAGAACCACGTCCGCGGCAACATTGTCGCTGGCAGGAATGCTGTTCCAGATCAATATACGGTGATTATTAACATCGGACAGGAACATCTTACCGTCACCAAAGGCCACGGTCTGGGGTCTATTAAATTTCAACGCGGTGGTGCCACTACTCTTTGTCGTAAAATCCGTTTGACCCAGCGCAAAATCCGCGTCCGCATTGTTAGTGGTGGGAATGCTATTGAAGCCCAACAGGCGATGATTGGAAGTGTCAGGAAGATACAAAATCCCGTTTGCGACTCCGGGGTTACCATAAGAGGAGCTACTGGTATTGGGACCCGTACCACCCTTATTATCGGTAAAATTGGCCTGACCGATCACCACCGAGGCGGCCTGGAAGGTGGTTAGATCATTCACTGGCGTTACATCAATGGTGACCGTGGCCTGTTCGCTGTCCAGCGCACCATCATTGAGGGTAAAGGTGAAACTATCTTTGCCATAAAAGTTGGGATTCGGTGTGTAAGTGATGTTCGGCGCGGTGCCGCTTAAGCTGCCGTTGGCTGGCCCACTGGTCGTATAGCTCAATGGATTACTTTCTGGGTCACTGCCCAGCGACATACTGATCGGCGTGTCTTCCGCTGTGGTAATACTGAGCGTTTCGGCGATGGGTGCAGAGTTAGCAGTGTCACCGCCGCCACCGCCACCACCGCCACAGGCGGTGAGTGACAGCAGGATAAAAGCAGCCAACAGGCTCAGGGCCGGTTTTGCGGCAGTGAGTAACCCGGCATGTAATCTGTTTTGGTATTTCATCGAATATATCCTCATTATCAATTTATCAATTCCTGACTCACCGCTCATATTCACGGCGCTGTTACTGCCACTTACGTAAGCATCCGCTGGGCGGATTCAAAAGTTTCGAAAAAAAATTCCACATCAAAAATGCAGGGGAGGTGTTCGTTTAAACCCCATGATGTGTCTGGCAAAATGCGTTGACCAAGGATATTAGTCTGTTATCCCATGGCGGAGCAATCACAATATATAAACACGCCGTAGGAGCGGACTGTGTCCGCGACAGGCCTTAGGGTCATGCACAAATACAGTGCATTAATCGCGAATACCATTCGCTCCTACTTGTGGGTAACTTGAATCCAGCTAAAACCCACGTGGCACTTTTAAGCCTGCTGCCTGGCGGGCAGCCAGCTGATCGGCGCGATCCTGGTCGGTGAACTCGGGCTCATCAGCGGGCAGGTGCTCGCGAAGTGAGTCGAAGTTGACTACCTCTACATGGGGGATGTCGGAGCAAGTAAACTCGTAGCCATCTTCTAGCCCCTGCCAACGGGCAAACACAAATGCTGTCGATGCACCTGCGGGGTCCAGCCAGTTGGCAACACCAGGGTCCCTGCTGCTTAGCACGATCCGATAGCGGCCATCACTACTGGGCCGGGCCTGTTCCATGGTGAGGCTTGTCTGGCGGTGGCAGTAGTCCAGACTGTTGAACCAGAGGTCACCCACCTGGATCGCCTGGTAGCGTGCGCATGCCTTCTTCAACGTAATGATGACGGCCTGATCCGGGTTCATAGGGAACACGCCAGACGAGCTGTATTGCCCCGGAAGTTTTGTATCATCCGGTGGGGTCATGGCACATGTTGGTAACTTCCCAAGCAGAAAGCTGACCAGCTCGACCCAGGCGTTGGCGGTATCGACGAGGTAGTCCGCCGCGATCCTGTATTGCCTGTCAACTTCAGCACGAGTGGGCAGAGGGCTGGGCTCGCCGCGTTTGTCTACTCGTTCGATGTACCAGGTGCCACCCACCTCGTTTTCCCAGTCCATGAAGCTCTCGCGAATCAGCACATTCGCCGCCTTTGATTTATCGTTGGTGTTGTTGAGCCAGTTGCCACCGGGGTCGGTATCGCTGATGGTGATCTCGAACTCGCCATTCTTATTTCTTTTCAGTTCTGGTTTGGAAAGAACACTCACGGGTATGGGATTGGGATCGTCAGTGAATTCCGGGGCCAGCTGGATCTGCACATCCGCGCTTGTTCCCAGTCGACCACGAATGATGTAGGTGCCGGGGGTCGATATGTTGGCCATGTAATACCGATTGTCGGGATTCACAAGACCAAACTGGTTGTGCTGGTTGATCAGACGAAACTCCGGCTGCATTGGATTATGCAGGATGAAGCCCTGATCCAGGGCCGCCGAGAGCTGGTGCTTCAGTTGTCGCTCCGCTGCCGCGCGTTCCTTGACAGGATTCGAGCTCTTGGTTACCCAGGGTGCCTTAAACATGATCTGCCGCGCCTTCTCGATGGCCTGGGTTAACTGCACAGCACCACGAAAACCATCGTCGTCTAGCGCGGCATTATTAATAGATACCAATTCTGCGTTCACTTTTTCTGAGTTTTTCATCGTCTTAATTCCTTTTTAAATTTGTAGTAAATGTCATAGGTCGTTGACGCTGACGTCATCGTTACTGTCACTTACGGCGAAACCCGCAGGATGGATTCAAAAGTGTGTGGAAATAGTTGCAGACCTGGGCTGCCAGAGGGTACATTGATGCCCACTAATGTGACGGCAAGATTACATTTCATATGACTTTGGTTTGATTACCCTATGTCTGAGACATATCAATACAATCAGGATCGATTGCTTCAGCTCATTGCCCAATGTGCATTGAAGGATCAGGATGCCTTTCAGGCGCTATATCAATTAACTTCCGCGAAACTTTTTGGCGTTGCCCTGCGTATATTGAAACAGGAGGCCCGTGCTGAAGAGGCCTTGCAGGAAGCCTGTTTAAAGATCTGGCGTAACGCGGCTGATTACAACAGTCAGCGCGGCAGGCCCATGACCTGGCTGATCAACATCGTACGTAACCAGTGTCTTGATATGTTGAGAGCCAGCGCATCCAGACAGGAAGACGCCCATATGGAATGGGCTGATGATATGGAAGAGGCCTCCAGTCAAAACAGTGATGCGGAAAACAGTGAAGAGCTTGAACGATTATTAGAGTGCATGAAGCTATTAAATGAAGATCAACAGCAGTGTCTGCTGATGGTTTACCATCAGGGCTTCACGGCGTCTGAAGTTTCTGATCAGGGTAAATGGCCCCTGGGTACGGTGAAGACCTGGGTGCGGCGTGGGCTGGCCAGTATTCGGGAGTGCCTGAAGATATGACCGATCAGGATATGTCAGAATTCGAAATGCTGGCCGCAGAGTATGTGCTGGGTAGCCTGTCTGGCGACGATCTCGCACGCTTTAAAAAACTGCTAAATGAAAACCCTGAGGTTCAGGGCCTCGTGGTGAAATGGCAGGAAGCGCTGGTGCCATTAAACGATCAAACTCCAGAGGTCGAACCACCACCACGAGTACTCAAGACAATTTTGCAGAAAATCTCTACATCGTCACCACAAACCAAAACGTCCTGGTGGCAAAATCTAAATGTCTGGCGACCACTTGCCCTGGGTAACGGTGTGCTGTCAGTATGTCTTGCCGTGTTTATTGGATTCCAGGTGATGCAAGCTCCCGTTGATACGCCTGTCACGACTGGTGATCTGATCTATGTCGGTGTGCTTGAAAATGCCGAGAAGAAACCGAAGGTCGCTGTGCTTGCTTATAACAAACCCTTCCGACTGGAAATAAAAAGCAAGAAAAAACTCCTGCCAGAACAGGGTCGAGAACTGCGCCTCTGGATGGTGGACAAGGAAAGTAGTCAGACCGTTTTCCTGACTGGCCTGCCAGCAGGCCAGACGCTTATCAATGTAGACGATGCACTGTGGAAAAAACTTAAAAAGGCCAAACAGCTCGTAATCAGCACGGACCCGATAGCCTCTGCGAAAACACAACCGTCAGCGCAGATATTGTTCAAAGGGGCGTGTGTCAATCTCAAGAACTGGTCAGCGGGATCCAAATAATCAGGACAACCCGTAGGCCAGCATAAAGATGGCATCCGTTGCTGGTGGTTTGATGCCGGGAACGCTATCGCTTATCCCGGCCTACTACACTGGCTCATTCAGCCGAGATTTATTTAATATTTAAGGGGTCTATTTAAGGGGTCAGTATTTAAGGGGTCAGAGCCCTTTTAGAGGGTCTTCCCCGTCTAGCCTGCCCTATTTTACTCTTCAATTTGCGTTCTATCTTCTCTCTGAAATAATCATTACCCAGTGGCGTTCCTGTCTGCCAGGCAGCACGGATATCCTTGATATCGTGCTCATCAATATGCGCCTTAAATAAAGCCCTATAAGCTTCTAACCGGCTGGCTTTTGTTTTTCCTAAGGCCAAATAGATAGAGTGTGGCGAAATCAACCTGTCTTCCTTTCCCTGGGCATTGGTACGATAGCTGCTCCAGCGGTATTGATTCGGATTGTTGGCCATATTGGCGCGGACAGGGTTGAGTTCGATATAGCGCATACAGGTCAATAAATACCCCTCATCGTGGATGAGAGAAGCCTTATAGCGCCCTTCCCAGATACTGCCACTGGTGCCATAGGTGTAATTAATGTATGGCACGTATTTCCGCCCGATGTATTGCATCATGCGGCTGATGCCCAGCTTGTCTTTCGGAGTAGCGAGGATATGGATGTGGTTGGTCATAAGGACGTAGGCATGGATAGCGCAGTCATAACGCTCGGCCGACTCGTATAACCACCCAAGGTAAGCATGATAATCGTCATCTTCAAAAAAGACCGGTTCACGGCTGTGGCCCCGTTGGACAATGTGGACCGGGACATCAGGTAGAAAAAATCGAGGTTTGCGAGGCATTGCCCTCTCCTTGGCAATTTTTACCAATACTAACCCGATTATATATTCCCGTAAAGGGCTCTGACCCCTTTTACTTTCAGAGGCCTGTATACCCTGCTACTTCGCCTCAACTATCGCTCTCCCAATCAGGCCCTGCAAAAAAGCCCTATCAGACACCGTGACCACTAACACCCCTCAGGTGGGCGTGGGGGCCATAGTCTTTCATCAAAACAA
>JAOULO010000041.1 GCA_029881995.1 Gammaproteobacteria bacterium | reverse complement strand
AAAACCCGCCAGTCCTTTGCCCGCAATCATGGCCACGACGGCATAAGCCCCTCGGCAGCGACGATGCACCCCCTGGACTGCAGAAAAGATGTCTTCTGCCTTAATATCTATTTTGCTGGCGTTTTGTAACTCATGGGCAAATACGTTGAGCAGGATTTCAGAGTCCGAATCGGTATTGATATGACGGCGGTCTTCACGGAACAGATCCCGTTTCAGGTCTTCAGCATTGGTGAGGTTGCCATTATGGCCCAGAGCAATACCAAAAGGAGAGTTGACATAAAAGGGTTGTGCTTCTGCTGAGGAAAAACAACCTGCCGTGGGATAACGCACATGTCCTATGCCCATATTACCGTGTAGGCGCAGCATGTGGCGGGTATGAAATACATCACGGACCAGGCCATTGCTTTTGCGAAGATAGATACGGTCATCATCACAGGTCATGATTCCGGCAGCATCCTGGCCTCGGTGTTGCAATACAGTCAGGCCGTCATACAGGGCCTGATTCACGGGCGTTTTCGCCACGATACCAATGATGCCACACATATTAAATCCTCAGTGTTTCGCCAGCAGGCTCAGTAATGAATAACGGCATTTTACAGTAATCTCTTGATGTCCACGATCCAAATTACATTAAAATTTAAAGCTATGTGCCATATCCGATGGCATCAGATCGCGCAACCAGACCGCCAGTCCTTCAAAATAATACATGAAAAATGAATTGTCCCAGCTTGGGGTCTGGGGAAAAGGTGTCAGGCCTGAAAACATGACCAATGCAGTCACAATCAGAATGCCACGCAATACACCAAATACAACACCAATCGACCTGTCTGCCCCGGTCATCCCCGTCCTTAACACCAGTTGGATAATGAAGTAATTAACAATGGTGGAAACGATCAGACTCGCAATAAATAAAATCAGAAAGGCCACAATCAAACGAAGTATTGGATCCTGAATTGTGTCAATAAACATCGCTGATAGACCACCTGAAAAACTCATAGAAACCCAGAAGGCCAGGATCCAGCCAAACAGGGAAAGTGCTTCTCTGGCAAACCCCCTGACAGAACTGATTACTGCAGAAAGGAAAATAATGAGAATAATAACAATATCAATCCAGGTCATAAGAATTTCGCTTAAGGATGGTTAACGACCACACCTTTCATTCCCAGTTTTTGCTCGATGGATTTTAGTGTCTTGTTTGCCTTATCGCGTTTTACTTCGGGCCCCACACGTACACGATAGACTCCACCTTTTTTATTCTTCACGAATTCAACAAAGGCCGGAAATTTTTTCTTACGTAATTTTTTCTGCAATGCCAGGGCATTGTTACGTTGGCTAAAACTTCCTACCTGCACGGCCCATGCTTTGCCATTTTGTTTTGTATTGATCGTTGCCAGGCTGGTCACTTTATCAATCAGACTTTCTTCATTGACTGGTTTGCCAGCCGCCTTTTTTTCAATTTTGGTAGCAGGAATATGTTCATTGACTGGCAGGCGAATAGTTTCCTGTTCTGGTGGAGGGACAGGCCTGGGAATCTCGATAGAACGCAATTTTGCAATTGATTCTGGCTTATTAGGGATATTACTACCAAACAAGGGCATTTCGTCTCTTCCACCACTGAGGATCATGGGGATAAAAATTACGCCAAGACCAACCAGTACCGCTGCGCCTATAATTCGCCTTTTTAATAAATGTTTATCCACAAGCAGATATCGTTTCCTGAAAGTTCGAGACAATCATCTATTATACGCCCCGTTGCAGGGCCTCTGCCACTGTATAAAATGAGCCAAAAACAAGTCTCACATCCTCTGAATTTGCTCTATTTTCAACGGCTTGCATTGCAGAAGGTACATTATCGAAGCACTGGATAGTGTCGGCAGGAACAAAGTTTTGCAATACTTGTTTCAGTTCTTCGGCAGAAGCCCCTCTCGGACCGGCAAGTTCTACGCAATACCAGTCAGTTACCACATCTTGCATGGTCATTAAATTGGAGCGAATATCCTTATCTTTGAGCATCCCTACCACAGCATGGACCTGCTTCTCCGTAGAGTCTGATTTGAAATGGGCGGCTAAGGCCTCGATACTTTGGGTATTGTGGGCAACATCGACTAACCAGTTTTGTTTATCTTGAAGGTGCTGCAGTCGCCCTGCTAACTGGGCACTGGTCAGCCCTTGCTGGATGTGCTCATAGCGGACAGGAAAACTTTCAGCTAATAAATTAAGTGCCATTATGACAGCCGAGGCATTTCGTAACTGATGTGCCCCTGTTTGAATCGGAAAGGGTAAATTAATGGATTCTTCCTCTGGCCCACTCCAGCTCCAGAATTCTTCATATAACTCATAATGGAATTCTCGACCAAGACAGAATAGTTCACTACCCCTTCTTTCTGCTTCTTTATAAATGGTTTGGGGGATATCCTGTTCACTACATATCACCGGCCTGTTTTGTCGCATGATGCCGGCCTTTTCTCGAGCAATAGATTCCCGGTTATCACCCAGCCAATCTGTATGATCAAGACCAATGGAAGTGATGATGGCGATATCACTGTCCACGATATTGACGGCATCGAGGCGACCACCCAGGCCTACTTCGAGAATCGCTATATCAAGTTCAGCTTGATAAAAGATATCCAGCGCCGCCAGCGTACCAAATTCAAAGTAGGTCAAGGAGGTATCCCCTCTTGCCTGATCAATGCGATCAAATGCCTGACAGATCTGCTCATCACTGGCATGAGCACCATTTAAGCTGATTCTTTCGTTGTATTCGAGTAAGTGAGGTGAGGTATAGGCACCGGTTTTATAACCGGCAGCTCTCAAAATGCTTTCCAGCAAAGCGACTGTTGAGCCTTTGCCATTCGTACCGGCAACGGTAATGATTTTAAAAGGGGGAGGATCTGAATGAAGTCGCTGGAAAACCTCGCTGACCCGCTCCAGACCGAGTTC
Organism: Gammaproteobacteria bacterium; assembly: GCA_029881995.1. Classification (GTDB taxonomy): domain Bacteria; phylum Pseudomonadota; class Gammaproteobacteria; order UBA6429; family Thiohalophilaceae; genus JAHEDB01. The sequence continues at coordinate 29,189 of JAOULO010000041.1, read as the reverse complement.
AATGGTCTGGGGATGCAGGCTCTCCTGCCAGTTTAGCCATTCGACAAGAGTTTTAAAACGCATCCTGTACCACGAATGCTTTGATTAGTCAGAAGAGAGATTAGGCAACAGAACGGTGCATCAGCATCGACAGTATATTGGCAATCCGGTCGCGCATATCGCGGCGATCTACAACCATGTCAATAGCACCATGCTCAAGCAGGAATTCACTACGTTGGAAACCTTCTGGCAAGGTTTCACGAACAGTCTGTTCGATAACCCGAGGACCGGCAAAACCGATCAGAGCATTAGGCTCGGCAATATTGATATCGCCCAACATAGCAAAGGAAGCCGAAACACCACCCATGGTGGGATCGGTCAGGACAGAGATAAAGGGTAAACCACGTTTTTGCAAACGTGTCAGGGCAGCACTGGTCTTGGCCATTTGCATCAGGGAGAACAGAGCCTCCTGCATACGGGCACCACCACTGGCGGAAAAACAGACTAAAGGCATATTGTGTTCCATGGCCGTGTTAACAGCACGAACAAAACGCTCTCCAACAACCGACCCCATGGAGCCACCCATGAATTTAAATTCAAAGGCTGCGGCCACCAAGGGAACATTTTTAACTTTACCCTGCATGACGACCAGGGCATCAGTTTCTGCGGTTGCCTTCTGGGCCTGGACAAGACGATCTTTATATTTTTTCAGATCCCTGAATTTCAGGGCATCCACTGGTCGAATTTCTGAGCCAATCTCAATACGGCCATGTTCGTCAAGGAACAGATCCAGCCGAGTACGGGCATCGATACGCTGATGCTGGCTACATTTTGGACAAACATCGAGATTTCTTTGTAATTCAGCACGATACAGTACCGCACCACAGGAATTACACTTGGCCCAAAGGCCCTCTGGCACGCTCTTTTTCGAGGTGCTGGTCTCGGTACGAATTCGGGAGGGGAGTAATTTGCTGAACCAGTTCATTTTTTAACCTTAGCTTATATTTATATATTTATCGATGCGACCAGATCACACTTTTCTTATTATACAACTGCATCGATGCCTTCGCGAATTTCTCTTAAAAGTGCCGATATGGCTTCCTGAATTTTATCGGCATCACCAGCATGTTCCTCCACTTTTTTTACCAGGGCACTGCCTACCACAACCGCGTCTGCGACTTTTGCCACTCTGGCAGCAGATTCAGCATCCTTGATCCCAAAACCGACCCCGACTGGGATTTTACTATGGGATTTAATCCGATTGACCCGCTCCGCGACCTCTTCCGTGTCCAGGTGACCCGCTCCAGTCACCCCTTTCAGTGAGACGTAATAAATAAAACCGCTACTCAACTGAGCAATTTTCGCGATACGCTCGTCCTTGGTAGTGGGTGAAACCAGAAATACGATATCCAGACCGGTCTTTTTTAACTCGACTATCAGCGCCTCGGCCTCTTCTGGTGGAAGATCGACCAGCAAGACACCATCGACACCGGCTTTAGCGGCCCGCTCGGCAAAACTGGCATAACCCATGACCTCGACCGGATTGAGATACCCCATCAGCAAGACAGGTGTTTCTGTGTCATGTTGACGAAATTCAGCCACCATCCCCAACACATCTTTCAGGGACACATGATGCTCAAGGGCCCTTTCCATGGCCTTCTGAATGACCGGCCCTTCGGCCATGGGGTCAGAGAATGGGACACCCAGTTCCAGAATATCGGCCCCGGCTGACACCATGGCATGCATCAGGGAGACGGTGACAGAGGGTTGAGGATCACCCGCTGTCACATAGGGAATCAGGGCCTTACGCCCCTTGGTCTGCAGGGCACCAAATCGTGTACTTATGCGGCTCATATGGAGATACCCTCCAGATTTGCAACAGTGTGGATATCCTTGTCACCTCGACCGGACAGATTCACGATAATGATTTTGTCCTTTTCCATGGTCGGTGCCAGTTTGGTGGCATAGGCCAGGGCATGGCTGGACTCCAGGGCCGGCATGATTCCTTCAATACGGGTCAGATCATGGAAGGCCTGCAGGGCCTCATCATCGGTGACTGAAACATAATTGGCCCGACCACTGTCTTTCAGCCAGGCATGCTCCGGGCCAACACCGGGATAGTCCAGACCCGCTGAAATACAGTGAGTGGGGATAATTTGCCCATCGGCATCTTCCACCAGATAGGTACGATTCCCATGCAGCACACCGGATTTGCCCGCACACAGGGGAGCCGCATGATGGCCAGTTTCGATACCTTCACCCGCGCCCTCAACGCCGTACATGACAACATCCTTATCATCAATGAAGGGGTAGAACAGACCAATGGCATTGGAACCACCGCCTACACAGGCCACCAGGGCATCGGGCAATCGTCCTTCCTGTTTCATAATCTGTTCTTTGGCTTCCCGACCGATAATGGCCTGAAAATCTCGCACCATGGCGGGATAAGGATGGGGACCTGCCACGGTGCCGATAATATAGAAAGTGTTATCAACATTGGTTACCCAGTCACGCATTGCTTCGTTGAGAGCATCTTTCAAGGTTTTGGAACCCGATGTGACGGGTACCACTTTCGCACCCAGTAACTTCATACGAAAAACATTAATGGCCTGGCGCTTGATATCTTCTTCGCCCATATAGACCACACATTCCAGTCCTAGACGAGCAGCTACTGTAGCTGACGCCACACCATGCTGTCCGGCACCGGTCTCGGCAATAATGCGGGTCTTGCCCATATAGCGGGCCAGCAGGGCCTGGCCGACGGTGTTATTCACCTTGTGAGCCCCGGTGTGATTGAGATCTTCACGCTTGAGATAAATCTTCGCCCCGCCAAGGGTCTCCGACCAACGCTGGGCATAATAAAGAGGTGAAGGACGACCTACGTACTGGCGTAAATCTTCATCCAGTTCAGCAATAAAAGCGGGATCATTGCAACAGGTTTCATAGGCCTCTGTCAGTTCTTCAATGGGGCCCATCAAGGTCTCAGCAATAAATCGCCCACCATAAGGTCCAAAATGACCTTTCTCATCTGGCAGGTTGTAAGTACCTGCAGCCTGTTTTGTTTTAACTTCTGTCAACGCCTTGTACCTCTTTCATAAAAGCGTAAATCTTATCTTTGTCCTTGATACCTTTTTCCATTTCTACCCCACCACTGACATCTACTGCATAGGGTCTGACTTTTTCTATCGCCTGGGCAACATTGTCCTGCTTCAAACCGCCCGCCAGAATAACCGGTAGATTCAGATTTTCTGGTATCAGGTCCCAGTTAAATGTTTCCCCAGTCCCGCCAGGCTTGCCCTTCTGGTAAGTATCCAGGAGTAAACCCGTTGCTGAACTGTACAGGGAGGCAAAGTGGGTAATCTCCGTGTCATCGGAAACTCGCAGTGCCTTGATATAGGGCCTGTCAAATTGTTCACAGAACCCTGCCGATTCATCACCATGAAACTGCAACAGGTCGATGCCGGTATGTTGTATAACTTCTTCAACCTCGGCCTTTTGCGCATTTACAAACAGGCCAACGGTAGTCACAAATGCTGGAACTTGTTTAACAAGCTTAGCTGCTTGCGCAATGCTGACATTACGTGGGCTTGGCTCATAAAACACCAGGCCAATGGCATCCGCCCCAGCCTTTACAGCGGTCTGGATATCCGATTCGCGGCTGAGACCGCATATTTTGACTCGTGTTCGCATCAAGGGACATATTCTATCAGGTATAGACGGGCGCAACAGGTTACCAGACCATGGGCAGACGTGAAAGACGGGGAATTTCAAACTCAGGGGGATAATCCACTCCGGTAAGATACAATCCCCCGGCTGGTGCTGTTACTCCACCCAGGGTCCGATCCTGCTTTTCCAGCACTTCTTTTGCCCAGATGGGTTCCTGTTCCCCTGCCCCAATGCTCATCAGGACCCCGGCAATGTTCCGTACCATGTGGTGTAGGAAGGCATTCGCCTCCAAATCCAGGGTGATGATTTCTTCATGGCGTTTTACATCCAGTTGATACAGGGTCCGGACAGGACTTTTGGCCTGACAGGCCAGTGCCCGGTAAGAGGAAAAATCATGTTCACCCACTAAATATTTTGCCGCTGCCGCCATTCTCGATTCATCCAGTGGCCGGTATTCCCATACCGTACGGTGTGCCAGTAAGGCATGTCGAATTCTGCGATTAAGAATGACATAACGGTAACGACGCCGAGTGGCTGAAAATCGGGCATGAAAATCCTCACTCACTTGCTTTGCCCAGAGAATAGAAATGGAATCAGGAAGATGGGTATTAGCACCCAACACCCACTGGTGGTCATCACGTTGGGATTCGGTATCAAAGTGGATTATCTGTTCAGTGGCATGTACACCAGTATCGGTACGCCCTGCACAAATGACTCGTACCGGGTGATTGGCAACCCGAGAGAGTGCCTTTTCCACTGTAGCCTGTACCGAAGGGCTGTGATCCTGATATTGCCAACCACAAAAGGGGCTACCGTCATATTCCACTGCCAGTGCAATACGCATCAACCGTTACTCGTCTTTGTTCCACATTATTGTCAGCCAGGTTAGGTTGGCTGAAAAAGATAAACTGCCTGCAACAGAATCAGATCTGCTGCAGTAATTCCTTAGCTTCCTCTTGCTGCGGGGCAGAACCTTCTTCCATAACTTCATCCAGAATACTTTTTGCCCCGTCAGGATCGCCCATATCAATATAGGCCTTGGCCAGATCCAGTTTGGTACCCACTTCATCCATCATGGAGGGTGCATCTAAATCAGCCATGTCAGTGGCATCAACTTCTGCTTCAACTGTGGGCATATCAATCTGGGTTTCGGTTGGCTGAGCTATTTCCATGGTTAAACCATCATTGGTCTGGTTGGCAACGGCTGTTTCAATATCCATATCCAGTGTTAGCCCCAGGCTGCTTTCATTACTATCATCAAAATTCAGATTGAGATCGGCCAGGCTTTCCTCGGGTGTATTCAAATCAAGTCCCAGAGAATCTTCCATACTGAATTGAGCCGTATCCTTGTCCAGAGCATCCATTGCCTGCTCTTCCTCTATATTGATGGCCAGTTCAGTTTCGGCTGTCTCATCCATGGGCAAATCAAGGTCAGAGAGATCAACTTCAGCGGTATTATTCGTGGGTAGCTCGAAATCCAGTCCAGAGACATCGATCTGTGATGACTTGTCACTATCATCCAGATTGAAATCCAGATCCATAGGGGCTTCTACCTGAGCCGTTTCCTCGCTGGCATCAAAATCGAAATCCAGGGCCTGGCTGGGTTCGTCGGATGAATCTGCTGTAAAGTCCAGATCCAGACCAATATCATCTAAACCTGCTTCCTGCCTGCTGTCAGCAGGTAAATCATCCATGCCTAGATCAAGAATATCGTTATTCTCATCTTCTCCAGGCATATTTTTAATTCGTGTCACATCTTCAATTTCACGGATACGAGTTGCATCCTCTCCAGCACCACTAAACAATGGATTTTCTGGTGCCAGCATGGACCCCATGACAAGGGCTTTTTGCCACATTGGATTGGAAGCATCCTTTCCAATATTGTCATACATTTCCTGGGCAGCTGCTTCAAATGCTGGCTTATTCTTGGTCGTGTTATAAAGCTCAAGTAATTTGATTCGCAATTCCTGACGCTGAGGATCTTTCTTAATTGCTTCCTGAATACGTTCTTCCGCTGCTTCATAACGGCCATAGGCCATAAATACATCTGCCTCGGTCAATGGATCCACATCACCGTCATCACCCTGCAGGGCACTGGCACCACTGATGGCAAAATCACTCAGGAAGGAAGACTCACCGGAAAGGTTTGTTTCCATGGAAGCTTCTTCGGATGCCATGATTTCATGGGAAGGAATACCAGATAGAATGCTTTCCTGGAAGTTGGCAGCCTGGCGGCGTCTTTGCATCAGAAGCAACATCAATAGTAAAAGGACAACGATTACCCCACCACCGATGGCAAGAATCATTGGGCTAACAGGTAGATTCGATGCCAGGTTTGCTAGTGTATTGCGAATATTTTCAAGGAAGCCTGGTTTCTGATCTTTGCCTTGCTGCTCAGAAACCGCTGTCTCAGGTGCTGCAGATTCCTGTTCAGCTTTTGCCAGCATTTCAGCCTCACTCAGAACTTCCTGATCAGCTTGAGGCTCATTTACCACTACCCCTGGTATTTCTGAATACTCAGGCTCTTGTCCAGCCTGCTCTTGTTGTTCAGCTTGTTTTACCAGTTCAGCCTGTTCAGCTTCTATATTGCGTTGGTTAACATCACTAAGTTGTTTCTGTAGGGTTGCCAGTTCATCATCCTGCACAGTAATTGATCGCTGCAGATCCTGTAACTGACTTTCCAGATCACGCAGTCTCTCATTGAGGATTATATTTTTGTTACCTTCTGCCTCGGCTTCATTCAGGGCCTGTCTAATTTCTTCACGCAGGATAACAACCTCGTTATTCACTGTTGCCTGCTGATCGCCAGTTGAACCTGCTGTCTGGTTATCACCTTCCGGCGCTGCCAAGACAAGTTCACCAGAAGTGTCACCCGTTGATGCTGGTTCAGTAGAACTAACTGAGTCCGTTCCAAACTCCGAAATCGATTCTGCCTGTACAGGTGTCACGTCCGCACTGGCGAACTGACTGCGATAATCTTCCCAGGCCTGAGTTTGGGCAATATATTCCTGGGCAGCCTGACTCTTACTCATCGTAGAGAGCATCGTGGGATCTTCAATACGTAATACTTTGCCAACCTTTAAACGATGGACATTGCCAGCAACAAATGCATCAGGATTACTTTGCAATAGCGCCATCATTACCTGATAAATCGATATCGATTCATCGGGACGCATAGAATCAGCGATATTCCATAATTTATCATTGTGCTTGGTTGTAACAGAATCTACAGCATCCCGACCAACAGACTCAGCCATCATGGTATCTTCCATAACAGCTTCAGGTTGCGGCTCATGCGCCAGGGGTTCTTCTTCTGGCTGTGGCTCAACTATAGGTGCAGCGGACTCACTTGCTAAGGAATCTTCCGCAATGGGCTCAACATTAAGGGCAGCCAACTCAGCTTCTTCAGCCTTCCTTAAGCGTTTATCAGCTTTTATAGGTATACGAGGGAATTTTTCACCTGCAAATGGATCAGGTTCCGGGACATCTGCTTCTACAGCTTCTTCAGCCTGTATATCATCAGTTGATGCAATTGAATCTTCAATTGGCGCTGCCAGTTCATTTTCTGGGACTGACTCGGCAAGAGGAACGGGTTCGGCTTCAATCTCAGCGACAGCAATACTGTCGGTTGTGACTGGATCTTCGATCAGCGCTTCAGCTTCTGGTGAAGTCTCTGCAGGTACATCCGCTATAACCTGAGCTTGCTCCTGTTCAACAAACGGTGATTCCTGCTCCTGTTCAGAAACTGTTTCCTGTTTTGCAACTTCAACCGGTGATTCAGTCTGTGGAGATTCCACCAGGGTCGGCTGTTGTCGCATACGGTCTGGTGGGTCAAGCAATACCGTATATTCTCGTAACATACGGCCATTTTTCCAGTTCATTTCCAGGAGGAAGTCCAGGAATGGTTCACGAATTGAATCCTTAGTGGTGATTTTTAGATAGGCCCGTCCGTTGGAGCGGGTCTTTAAGGAGAATTGAAGTTGAGAAAGATGGCCAGGTCTTTCTATACCGGCCCTCAGGAAGGCTTCACGGGAAGCTAACTGGATCTTCAGCCCTTTCAGATCAGATCGGGTTGCCGATAACAGTTCAATTTCTGCATCCAGCGGTTCATTTAATGCAGACTTAATTCGAATATTACCGAAGCCAAGCGCGTGGGCTGACATGGGCAAAATAACTAAACAGGCAGAAAGCAGCGTTACTGCTAGCCGACGAATCACCCGATTTTCTATCCGCATTTCCTCTTCCCTTCAACCAAACGGAAATATCTTACCATTCAATAAGTTACACTACAAATCTCGAAAAGTCTTTATAAGTCTTTGATAACTATAGTTTAGAGATAGTCTTTTACCAAAATTTCAGCAGTTTGAACACTGTTTAGTGCCACCCCACCTTGAATATTGTCGACCACACTACAAAGATTCAAATACTTTTCGTCTCCTGAAATACTGTTACGTATTCGGCTGACCACAAGCTCAGATTTGCCTGATGCATTGTCAACCGGGGTCATTGGCTGTGTTTGAGTTGTTTGAGTCAGCCTCACCCCCGGTATATTGTCTAATATTTCTGCTGCCTTGTCTGCCCCTAGTGGTTCCTGAGTCCCAATTTGTACTATTGAGGAATTCCCAAAAAACACCGGAACCGTCACCACTGTTGGTGAGATTGATATCTTATCATTATTAAGGATTTTATGCGTAGCTTTGACTATGTCTAGCTCGTCTGAGGTGTAGCCCCCTTCTAACAGAATCCCGCTATGTAAAATTGTATTGAAGGCAATCTGGCTCGGGTATACCTGTTTATCCGCATTCTGAAAATTTAATAGCTGTGCTGTCTGCCGACCCAGTTCCTCCTGTCCTGGCTTACCCTGTTCAGAAACAGGCTGCATGACACAGACTGTCACCTCATTGGCCCCTACTGCCTGGTGGATTGGCTCGAGAATCTTTATTAACTGGTAAGCCGCACTTGAAGGGATCGACAGTATCATCCGCTCCCGATAATCGCCAATCAACTCATCATTGAGACCAGGAATGATCAAGGGGACATCATCCTCATATCTAAACCCAATACTGCTGTCTATCACAATACATCCGGACTGTGTTGCTTTAGGAGCATATTCTACGGCCTTAGGACCATCCAGTAGGAAAATGGCTAGCTGTACAACTGAGAAATCAAAATCGGCTAACTCATGAATAACAACTGGTTCATCTTTAAACTCAACATGGCTTCCGGATTGTTCCACCAGGTCAACAGCATAGAGTTTACCAACTGGGAATTTTCGTTCCGCCAATAAGGACAGAACCGCTTCCCCAGCCAGGGAAGCGGCACCCACAATAGCAATATCAATTTGTTTGCTTGTCACGCGTTTTTATTGCTCCAGTAAAATACGCAGCATCCGGCGCAGTGGTTCCGCTGCACCCCAGAGTAACTGGTCACCGACGGTAAAGGCCGACAGGTATTCTGGTCCCATGGTCAGCTTACGCATACGTCCAACGGGTACGGTCAGTGTGCCTGTTACCGCGGCGGGAGTCAGTTCATCCATAGTGACCTGGCGATCATTCGGTACCACTTTAACCCAGTCATTGTGCTCGGCCAGCATGCTGTTGATTTCATCCATGGGCACATCTTTTTTCATCTTGATAGTCAGCGCCTGTGAATGGCAACGCATGGCACCGATGCGAACACAGAGACCATCGATCGGCACAGGTGAATTGCTGCGGCCGAGGATCTTGTTTGTTTCCACCTGGGCCTTCCACTCTTCCTTGGACTGACCGGAATCCAACTGCACGTCGATCCATGGAATCAGGCTGGCAGCCAGTGGCACGGGCCAGTGTTCAGTTGGATAGGCGTCACTACGCAGGAATTCAGTTACCTTCCTGTCGATATCCAGAATGGCGGTAGCAGGGTCTTCATTCAGCGACTGCACCTGGCCATTGATAGCGCCCATCTGACGAATCAGTTCACGCATGTTCTGCGCACCAGCACCCGAGGCTGCCTGATAGGTCATGGGTGTAATCCATTCGATAAGATCTTTTTCAAACAGACCACCGATGGCCATCAGCATCAGGCTCACGGTACAGTTACCACCAACATAGGTTTTCACACCACTACTAAGACCACTCTCGATCACGTCCTTGTTAACCGGGTCGAGTACAATGATGCTGTCATCGGCCATGCGTAGTGTCGAAGCAGCGTCGATCCAGTAACCTTTCCAACCAGCATCCATAAGTGGTTTATAAACCTGCTTGGTGTAGTCACCACCCTGACAGGTGATGATCACATCCATGGCCTTCAGTTCATCAATATCGGTCGCATCTTTTAATGGTGGCACGTCTTTACCCACATCCGGACCGGGTTTCCCAGCCTGTGATGTGGTGAAAAAGACTGGCTCGATGTCGGCAAAATCGTTTTCATCACGCATACGTTGCATGAGTACTGAGCCCACCATGCCACGCCAACCTACAAAACCTACTCGCTTCATTATCCTACCCTCTTTAATTAAAGTGCCGCGACAACGGCATCCCCCATTTCTGATGTACTAACTTTCTTCATTCCATCGGAATAAATGTCCGCCGTACGTAAACCATCATCCAGTACCTTCTCGACTGCCTTCTCGATGCGATCTGCCATGGCCGGTTCATCCAGTGAATAACGCAACATCATCGCCACAGACAGGATGGTTGCCAATGGATTCGCCACATTCTGACCGGCAATGTCGGGTGCTGAACCGTGGATCGGTTCATACATGCCCTGACCTTTTTCATTCAGCGAGGCCGATGGCAACATACCGATGGAACCGGTCAGCATAGCGGCACAATCAGAAAGAATGTCACCGAACATATTGGTGGTCACCATTACATCAAACTGTTTGGGCGCGCGTACCAGTTGCATAGCCGCATTATCGACATACATATGGCTGAGTTCGATGTCGCTATTGTCCTTGTGCAGTTCATTCACCACATCACGCCACATCTCAGTCACTTCCAGTACGTTGGCCTTATCGACTGAGCAAACCTTCTTGCCACGCTTGCGGGCAATGTCAAATGCCACTTCCGCAATACGCTTTACTTCGGACTCGCGATATACCAGTGTGTTGAAGCCTTCACGCTCACCGTTATCCAGCGTACGTACACCACGTGGTTGACCAAAGTAGATACCACCAGTCAGTTCACGTACGATCATGATATCCAGACCTGAAACCACTTCGGGTTTTAAGGTCGATGCATCCGCCAGCTGTGGATAGAGAATCGCGGGACGCAGGTTGGCAAACAAGCCTAATTCACTACGCAGCCCCAACAGACCTTTTTCAGGACGCACCGAGATATCCAGCGATTCCCATTTATAACCACCCACGGCCCCCAGCAAAATCGCATCGGACTCTTTGGCCAGCTTTAAGGTTTCTTCTGGCAGTGGCGTGCCAGTGGCATCATAGGCGGTACCACCTACCAGGCCTTCATTCATTTCTACATCAAGACCATCGGCCTGTAGCTTTTTGATTACCTTAATGGCCTCGGCCACGATCTCCTGACCAATACCGTCACCAGGTAGTACTGCAATTTTCTTTGTCATAATCTTTCCGCTCTAAAACTAAATTTTTAATTAAACGAATAGCCAGGGTGCCTGAGCACTACGTTTTTGTTCGTAAGCCTTGATGTCGTCGACATGCTGTAAAGTCAGTCCGATGTCATCCAGACCGTTTAATAAACGGTGCTTACGGAATTCATCGATATCAAATTTAATCACAGCACCGTCAGCCTTGGTAATGGTTTGCTCAGCAAGGTTAACATCCAGCTCATAACCATCTTCGACTGCAACATCTTTGAATAGCTGGTCTACGACTTCTGCATCCAGTTTGATAAGCAGGATGCCGTTCTTAAAACTGTTGTTATAAAAGATATCGGCAAAACTGGGTGCGATGATCACGCGAAAGCCATAATCCAGCAAGGCCCATGGAGCATGTTCGCGTGATGAACCACAACCGAAATTCTCACGCGCAATCAGGATCTCTGCACCTTTATAACGAGGCAGGTTCAAGACAAAATCCTGATTGATGGGACGCTGGCTATTGTCCATGCCCGGCTCACCGTGATCCAGATAACGCCACTCATCGAACAGATTGGGGCCAAAGCCACTGCGTTTGATCGATTTCAGAAACTGTTTGGGAATGATCGCATCAGTATCGACATTGGGTCGATCCATGGGTGCGACAATCGCTTTTAACTGGGTAAATTTATCCATCGTCTCTTCCTTAAATAGTTCTTACATCGACAAAGTGACCAGCGACTGCAGCGGCCGCGGCCATAGCAGGACTGACCAGATGGGTACGTCCACCCTGCCCCTGTCGACCTTCGAAGTTACGGTTCGATGTTGATGCACACCGCTCGCCGGGCTCCAGGCGATCCGCGTTCATGGCCAGACACATGGAACAACCGGGCTCACGCCATTCAAAACCGGCTTCGAGCAAAATCTTGTCCAGGCCTTCGGCTTCGGCCTGTTGTTTCACCAAACCCGAGCCCGGAACCACCATGGCCAGCTTGATATTGTCCGCCACCTTGCGGCCTTTAGCCACGGCGGCGGCTTCACGAATGTCTTCGATGCGTGAATTGGTGCAGGAGCCAATAAAGACTTTATCAACTTTAATCTCGCTAATCGGTGTGTTGGCAGTCAGTCCCATGTAGGCCAACGCCTTTTGCATGCCATCACTCTTCACCGCATCGGACTCACCGGCAGGATCCGGCACCTTAGCTCCAACAGGTACGACCATCTCAGGTGATGTACCCCAGGTCACCTGTGGTTGAATGGAAGCCGCATCGAGGTGTACCACCGTATCAAACTTCGCATCAGCATCACTATGCAGCTCATTCCATTCTTTCACCGCCGCATCCCACTGTTCTGCCGTAGGTGCATAGGGACGACCTTTGACATACTCAATGGTCTTATCATCCACGGCCACCATACCGGCACGGGCACCGGCCTCAATGGCCATATTGCAGACGGTCATACGACCCTCGATAGAAAGATCTCGAATCGCCTCACCACCAAACTCGATGGCATAACCGGTCCCACCGGCCGTACCGATTTCACCAATGATGGCCAGCACGATATCTTTTGCGGTGACACCTGGACCAACCTTGCCATCCACACTCACCAGCATGGTGTTGGATTTTTTCTGTACCAGGCACTGTGTGGCCAATACATGCTCCACTTCAGACGTACCGATACCATGAGCCAAAGCACCAAAGGCACCGTGCGTCGAAGTGTGCGAATCACCACATACCACCGTCATGCCGGGCAGGGTCGCACCCTGCTCTGGACCGATGACATGCACAATACCCTGACGGATATCGTCCATCTTGAATTCGGTGATGCCAAACTCGCTGCAGTTGCTGTCGAGAGTTTCTACCTGGATACGCGATACCGCATCTTCGATACCTTTACTGCGATCCGTGGTTGGTACGTTATGATCCGGCACGGCCAGGTTTGCATTCACTCGCCATGGCTTACGACCCGCCATACGCAGCCCCTCAAAGGCCTGAGGTGATGTCACCTCATGCACCAGGTGCCGATCTATATATAAGAGTGCAGTGCCATCGCCATTGTCGCGCACCACATGGGCATCCCATAATTTGTCGTATAAGGTTTTGCCGGGCATTTCTTCATCCTCTTAATTGATGGGAGGATTCTAGGGATATTTATCACATTACACAAATTCATTATTTTCATGTATTCTATAACTAATAGGAATAGTTATGGATATCGCTAATTTACAGACCTTCGTCACCGTAGCCGAAACCGGCTCCTTTTCCCATGCCTCGAATCAACTCTTTCTGACCCAGCCGGCGATCAGTAAACGGGTTGCAGCACTAGAGGAGGAACTGGGTACATCTTTGTTCGATCGCATTGGCCGAAAAGTCAGTTTGACGGAAGCAGGCCAGGCCCTGTTACCCAGGGCGCGCAGTATTTTACTGGAAGTAGAAGATAGTCGCCGAGCAATATCGAATCTCTCAGGCCAGGTTAGTGGCAAGCTGAGTATTGGTACTAGCCACCACATCGGTCTGCACCGACTGCCACCGGTACTAAGACAATTCAATAAAGATTTCCCCGAGGTCGAGCTGGATATTCACTTCATGGATTCAGAAGAGGCCTGTCGTGCCGTAGAACATGGTGATCTGGAAATCGGAATTGTGACGCTGCCCTTAACACCATTAAATCTTTTACAGACCAAAGAAATCTGGCCCGATCCGCTTTCCATCGTTGTTGGTCAGGCCCATCCCCTGGCCAGACAGAAACAACTGAGCCTGGAAATACTCAGTGAACACACCGCCATCCTTCCGGCAACAGGTACCTATACCCGTGAAGTTCTGGAACGTGCTATTGCCCATAGTGATAAACAACTCAAGGTAGGGCTGGCGACTAATTATCTTGAGACGATAAAAATGATGGTCAGTGTTGGACTTGGCTGGAGTGTGTTACCCGATAGTATGTTGAGTAAAGAGATTGTCAAAATACCGCTAAAGGGGATACCGTTACATCGCACATTGGGAATTGTCTGGCATGCTGGAAGAACACTTTCGAATGCTGCAGAAGCCATGATGCACATCGTTGAACGAGAAAAATCAAATAAAAGTTGAGCTTGTGTAATAAATGTCACTTGATCGTAAGTTCTATGCATATAAAATTTCAGACTGACGACAGCTTTAATCGTATCAGTGCACAGACTGATTTCATCTCTACAATAGCGACAATTTTGAACCATAACCATTATAGGGAATAATTTTAAGAGGGAGTTTTAGAACAGGTTTAATTATTAAATAGCTTTAATCTCTATTCTGATCCTGTGAACCACCACAAGTTTCAGAAAATTCATGGACCAACGATAAGCGTTTTCTGGCAATTGTCATAGCGTATTCATTTTTATGAATTACGCTTTTGTCTGTTTTTTTCTTGTCAACAAATCGGGGGCAGTACCCGACAAGGAGCGTTTAATGAAAATCGTAATTATTGGTGGTGGTGCCGGTGGTGCCAGTACCGCAGCACGTTTACGCAGGCTAGACGAATTTGCAGAAATAGTTTTGGTTGATAAGGCTGATAGCATATCCCAGGCAACCTGCGGTATTCCATATCACATTGGTGAAGTTATTAAGGATCGCGACCGTATGGTCGTAGTGGAAGCTGAGTCTTTTGCCGAACTGCTTAATGTGGATGTACAGATACGCATGGAGGTTATCGCTATTGATCCACAGAAAAGACTGTTGACTGTACTAGATCACAAAAAAAACCATAAAAAGAAGATTACCTATGACAAACTGGTTCTATCGCCAGGTGCCAGTCCTGTTTATCCTCCCATTCCAGGAGTCGACAACGCTTCCGTGTTTACTCTCAATAACCTGGAACAAATGGATCGAATCACTCAGTATATTAATGATCACAACTGTAAAAATGCCGTAGTCATTGGTGGTGGGTTTATTGGTCTTGAAGCCGCCGACAATTTAAAGATACGAGGAATAAAGACATCGTTAATTGAAGCATCCAGTCAGGTCATGGCACCACTGGATCCGGAAATGGCTTCCTTTCTACATCAGCATATTCACTCTCATCAGATTAACCTCTTATTAAATAACAAAGTTATAGAAATATGTGATGATCATATTGTACTGGAGAATGGCAAGAAGATAGATGCCGATCTGGTAATCCTGGCAATTGGTGCCAAGCCGCAGACTCAACTTGCTGAGCAGGCAGGGCTCCGCATAGGAGAATCAGGTGGCATTTATGTAAACCGAGGACTGCTCTCAACAGTTGATAATATTTATGTACTGGGGGATGCAGTAGAAAGTGTTGATCAGATTTATAACAATAAGGCCGTTATACAATTAGCTGGACCTGCCCACAAGCAGGCTACTATTGTTGCCAGTAATATCCTTGGTGGCCATGAAAAATATCACTCCATGCAGGCCACCAGTATCGTTAAAGTATTTGATATGACCGCTGCAACAACCGGTTATTCTGAAAAACAATTAAGGGCACAAAATATTGCCTATAAAAAATCCTATAGCGATATTCCAGCACATGCTTCTTTCTATCCTGAGTCATTTCCTCTCACCATAAAACTGCTATTTTCCCCTAATTCAGGCAAGATACTAGGTGCTCAGATAGTGGGAGTTCGGGGTGTTGATAAACGTATTGATGTCATTGCATCCGTAATTCAGCTTAAAGGTACGATTTTTGATATGGCTGAAATGGAACTGGCCTATGCACCACCCTATTCATCGGCTAAGGATCCAATAAATATCGCAGGAATGGTTGCTAGAAACATGTTACGCGATGGCTATCAGGTGGTGTTCTGGGACGAACTGGATTTTCATGTTCAGGATGAGGCGGTTGTTATCGATGTTCGAACGCCAGATGAGTTTGAGTTAAATCATATTGATGGAGCCATCAATATCCCACTTGAGAAATTACGGGCCTCAATGAAGCAACTCGACAAAAACAAAAAATATATTCTTTGTTGTCAGCAGGGTAAAAAAAGTTATTTTGCCTGGCGAATCATGAGTCAACATGGCTTTAAACATGTTTTCAGTCTGAGTGGTGGACTGAAAATATACTTTTCTGCAATAAGTCCAGCCTTGCAACAAGAATCATATCAGGAAAATAAACTGGCTGTATCGAATGGAAATAGGATGCAAAACGAAACAATAGATGAGAATATTCTTTTCATTGATGCGGTAGGTCTCAGTTGCCCTGGCCCTATCATGAAACTCAACAAGGAAATTCGTAGCATTGAGCAGGGGCATAAACTCAGGGTATCCGCGTCTGATCCCGGTTTTGTAAATGATATTAGTGTCTGGTGTAAAAAGACCGGCCATATTCTGGAAGCTTGTGATACCAATAGTGCTGTCACTACGGTAGTGATACAAAAGGCGAGTTAACACTAGCGACACTAAAACACAAAGCCCGGCATATGCCGGGCTTTGTGTTTTAGTGTGTCCTGAAAAGATCAAACACGATAATTCGGTGCTTCCTTAGTAATCGTGACATCGTGCACATGCGATTCCTTCATGCCAGCACCGGTGATACGTACAAACTCTGGTTTGGTGCGCATCTCTTCAATGGTCCGACAACCGGTATAACCCATGCTGGAACGAATACCTCCCAGTAGCTGATGTACAACTGCTCCAAGTGGTCCTTTGTAAGGTACACGACCTTCGATCCCTTCCGGAACCAGCTTATCGGCCTCACCCCCTTCCTGGAAATAACGATCTGAAGAGCCGTGACGTGCTGTCATGGCACCCATGGATCCCATACCACGATAGGCCTTGTAGGAACGGCCTTGGAAGAGTTCTACATCACCAGGCGATTCTTCAGTACCTGCAAACATAGAACCCACCATGATGGAGTGAGCACCCGCCACGATAGCCTTGGAGACATCCCCTGAATAACGAATACCGCCGTCGGCAATCAATGGGATACCTGTTCCTTTCAGGGCCTCGGCCACATTGGCCACGGCGGAAATCTGAGGTACACCCACACCGGCTACGATTCGGGTGGTACAGATGGAACCTGGGCCAATACCAACTTTCACGGCATCCGCTCCCGCCTTGGCCAGAGCCTTAGCTGCTTCCGCAGTCGCAATGTTTCCACCTATCACCTGGATTTGCGGGAAATTCTTTTTCACCCAGGCTACACGATCCAGTACACCCTGAGAATGGCCATGGGCCGTATCAACCACGACCACATCGACACCAGCCTCGGCCAGGGCCTCAACACGCTCATCTGTACCTTCACCGACACCCACCGCTGCGCCCACGCGCAAGCTACCCTGATCATCTTTGCAGGCATTGGGAAACTCGCTGGCTTTCTGGATATCTTTTACGGTAATGAGGCCGCGTAATTCAAAGGCGCCATTTACGACCAGCACTTTTTCGATTCGAAACTTGTGCAGAGTGGCCAGTACTTCTTCTCGATCAGCGCTTTCCTTGACAGTTACCAGTCGATCTTTAGGTGTCATAATGCTGGAGACTGGCTTGTCTATCTCGGTAACAAAGCGGAGATCGCGATTGGTGACGATACCGACCAGTTCTGGGCCATCCACCACGGGTACACCAGAAATATTGTGTGCCCGGGTCAGTTCCATGACATCACGAATTGAAGCCTTGGGGCTAACAGTCAATGGATTCTTAATCACGCCGCTCTCAAATTTTTTCACCTGACGGACATTATTGGCCTGACTCTCGGCATCCATGTTTTTGTGTACGATGCCAATGCCCCCTTCCTGAGCCATGGCAATCGCCAGGCGAGCCTCGGTGACGGTGTCCATGGCTGCCGCCAGCAGTGGGATGTTCAGCTCTATATCCCGGGTCAACAGCGTTTTCAGTTCCACTTCCTTGGGCAGGACATTGGAATGAGCTGGCACCAACAAAACATCATCGAATGTAAGGGCTTCTTGGGCTATTCTAAGCATTGAGCGAGATTCCGGTTGAGGTGAAACGCGGGATTATAGAGTTTTTGTAATATTAGAACAATCCGCTAAATAAAATAGCCAAGTATCTGGAAAATCGTCAATTTTATCAGGCATTGCCAAGCGGGTTCGAAGTCGGCATACTGTGACGCTAATTGCACAGTATACGGATTTCACTGTGGAATCTGATTCTTGCGCCTATACAGGGCGCCCTGGTCAGGCAACTGGCCTGGGAATAGATGGAAACTGATAAAAATATAATTTATTGCAAGTAAAACCGATTTGGAGGAGCAAATGAAAAAATTCGTACCATTATTTATCGCTGCAGCTCTGGTTTTGGGTGCCTGTGGCGCACAACAAAAGCACACCGACAAAGATGCTGCTGCGGCTATCTCTGCTGCTAAGAGCGTGAACAAAAAGGCCAAAAAAGCTGAGTTCGAATGGCGTGACACCGGCAAGATCATCAAAAAAGCTGAAGCTGCCGCCAAAGATGGCGAGTTTGATGAAGCTGTAAAGCAAGCTAATAAGGCCAAGAAACAGGCTGAAATGGCACTTCAACAGGCAAAAGCTGCCAAACGTGCTCGTCCTCGTATCTAATTCAGATAACAGGTAACGACCAGAAAGCCGGGTAATTACCCGGCTTTTTTGTGTCTGCAAATTCACTCAACAGCTAGCTAGTATTAATCCCATGAGTACATTCGGAACAGATTCAGGCAATCAGGAATTTCGAAATATCTATAATGTTTCGCGCCTCAACCGTGAAGTCCGCCAATTATTAGACGGTGGTTTTCCCCTGCTTTGGCTGGAGGCAGAAATTTCCAATCTGGTTCGCCCGGCCTCAGGACACCTGTATTTTTCGCTTAAAGATGATAAGGCCCAGGTACGTTGTGCAATGTTCCGCAACCGAAATCTCAACCTGGGTTTTAAGCCCCAGAATGGCATGCAAGTACTGGTTCGTGCCAAGGTCACCATGTACGAACCCCGTGGTGACTTTCAGTTAATCATTGAACACCTGGAAGAAGCTGGCGCTGGGGCCCTGCGCAGGGCCTTTGATGAACTCAAACTGCGGCTTGATAAAGAAGGACTGTTCAATTCAGCCCATAAAAAGCCATTACCAGCCCTGCCCAACAGTGTCGGCGTTATTACCTCACCCAGTGGTGCTGCCGTTCGAGATATTATTACCACTTTAAAACGCCGCTTCCCATCCTTACCCATCATCGTTTATCCAGTTAGTGTGCAGGGTGAAGGAGCAGGTCCACAGATTGCAGAGATGATCAAACGTGTCAATCAACGGGGTGAGTGCGACATTATTATTCTGGCTAGAGGTGGTGGTTCGCTGGAAGATCTATGGGCCTTTAATGAAGAGATTGTTGCCAGAGCCATCTATGCCAGTTCGATCCCAATTGTCACCGGCGTTGGCCATGAGATCGACTTTACTATCGCAGACTTTGTTGCTGACCAGCGAGCACCGACCCCGACGGCCGCAGCAGAACTGATCAGTCCAGATCAGGAGGAATGGCTGCTTAAATTAAAGAATCTGTCTCAACGCCTTGGCTGGTTGATGAAAAATCAGTTAAGGCAACAGCAACAAGCAGTAACAAATCTGGAAAAACGTCTCCAGCACCCGGGGCGGCGACTTCACAACATGGCTCAGCGCCTGGATGAGCTGGAGCTGCGGCTACAACGTGCCGGGCATAACCTGTTGCGCCACACACGCAGTCGCTTACAACACTCTCATGAGCGCCTGCAACAACATAATCCAGCACATCGACTGCTTGGGCTAAATGAAAAAAACCACAATCTGTCGCGGAGACTGGCCACTGCCATGCAGCACTCCTTCAAACTACGACACCAGACCTTATACCGTCTGGTGCATTCCCTTGATGCCGTCAGCCCCCTCGCCACCCTGGGACGTGGTTATGCCATTGTCACCAATGAGAAAGGACAGATTATTCGTCAGGCCAAACAATTGAAAACCGGTGACCCGGTCCGGACCCGCCTTGCTGAAGGTCAGCTATACTGTCAGGTAACCGAAGTCAAAGAGAGTAACGAGTAAATTGTCCCAGCAAATATTTGTTTATATTTTCTTTTTCACTTTTTCATCCACTGTTTTTGCCCAGGCCCTGCCACGTCATAATCCGGTGCCGGGCGGAATTGCCGTGGTCGACCTGAAAACAAACAGCGAAAAGCCTCCCGAGGTTCAGTTCCTGAAACGCCGTGTCATGGTGGTCAAAGGCAAGAATGGTAACTGGCACGCGGTGGTGGGCATCCCCCTGACCCTGAAAAAGGGTCAACGTTCAATTACTGTTAAATCCGCTACAACGACGAAGCAATCTTTCAAAATCAAACACAAGAAATATGAATTTAGACATATTCGAATTCCTAATGAACGCATGGTCTCACCAAGCAAGAAAGACCTTGAACGACACTTCAAGGAAAAACCACTCATGGTTAAAGCACTCAAAACCTGGACTGAGCAGGATGAAGTTCCCATGTCATTTATCAAACCGGTACAGGGCCGCTTCAGTAGTCAGTTTGGACTGCGCCGAAAATATAATGAACAGGAACGCATTCGAAACCACACCGGCCTGGATATCGCCGCCCCTAATGGCACACCTATTATTGCACCGGCTAAGGGTAAAGTGATTAGAACCGGCGACTACTTCTTTACCGGTGGAACCGTCTTTCTCGATCACGGTCAGGGACTGATCACCATGTACTGTCACCTCAGTAAAACAGATGTAAAAGCCGGTGATATTCTGAAGCAGGGCGAGAAAATTGGTGAAGTCGGTAGTACCGGTCGAGTCAGTGGGCCCCATTTACACTGGGTGGTGACTTTAAATAATACCAAGGTCGAGCCAAAACTCTTCTTGCAGGAAAAACTTTAGTATTTGCTTTTTGTTCGCTGCCAGATTACAAAATAAATAACTGCATTAATTAGCACCACAATTGCAGCGAATACGTACTGCATCTCGCGCGTCAGCCCATCAGGATAAATTAAGGGAATGAGATATTTCCCTATGAAGTCTCCTTCATAAACCAGCTTGCCAGCCAGTTCACGAAAGTGGTTCTCCCACGGGGTTAGTGGACAAATCCAGCCATTCAATTCCACAAGGAAACCCCATGTGATAGCCGGTAGATGCAGCCAGATCATCTTTGGCCACTTAAGGACAAGCAAGCCGCCTAATAAAACAAAAACAATAAACAGGAAGTGAAAAACGATGATTAAATTTGCCAGCCAGAGATAGAGCGTTTCTATGGCCATTATTTCTTCGATTTGACGTGCTTCATTAGGCGTTTGCGTTTTTGTTGCTGACGAGCAGTGAGTTTGTTTTTTCGACCTTCAAAAGGATTCTTGCCTGCCTTGAATTCGATTCGCAGTGGTGTACCTTTCAGTTTGAGATGTTTGCTGAAGGCATTCATCAGAAAACGTTTATAAGCACCCGGTACTTCGGTTACCTGTGAACCATGAATGACAATAATAGGTGGGTTTGAGCCACCCTGGTGAGCATACTTAAGTTTGATTCGCCTGCCTTTTGATATAGGTGGCGGGTTGGCACTAACCATATCTTCCAATAGTCGAGTCAGGCGTGGCGTGGTGAACTTTGACATGGCCGACTTGTAGGCCACGTTTACCGTGCCAAACAGGTCACCTACCCCACTACCATGCAGGGCAGAGATAAAATGAACTTTAGCAAAGTTGATAAAGGGCAGTTTAACTTCCAGCTCTCTCTTGACCTTATCGCGCTGATCACTTTCAAGACCGTCCCATTTATTCACGGCAATGACCAGCGCTCGACCTACATCAAGGACAAAGCCCAGCAGTGATGCATCCTGATCGGTGATCCCTTCACTGGCATCCAGCATCATGATCACCACATGGGCATCTTCAATGGCCTGCAGGGATTTAATAACACTGAATTTTTCGATGGCCTCATTGATCTTACGACGCCGTCTGACACCTGCCGTGTCAATCAAAACATAGTCCTGATCATCACGCTCAAAGGGGAGATAAATACTGTCGCGTGTTGTGCCGGGTAAATCGTAGGTAACAACACGTTCTTCACCCAGCATTCGGTTTACCAGGGTGGACTTGCCCACGTTAGGACGACCTACAACTGCAATCCGGATTCCCTTGTAATCATCCAACTGGTCCTGTTCTTCATCTGAGCCGGGTAAATTATCCAGCACTTCACCGATCAGGGCCGTCACACCACGGCCATGGGCTGCTGCGATGCCATGCGGCTCACCCAGACCCAGGGCATGAAATTCTGCCACCACCACATCCGCGTTAAGTCCATCGATCTTGTTGACCACGAGATGGACCGTTTTACCGGAAATCCGTAATCGCTGCGCAATCTCTTCATCAACCCCGGTCAGACCTGCCCGGGCATCGGCCATAAACAAAACGATATCGGCCTGCTCTACCGCCAACCAGGATTGCGTCGCCATAACCGCATCAACACCCTCGTCGTCACCACTCAGACCACCGGTGTCGATCACGATATAAGGCTTATCACCCAGCTTGCCTTCACCAAACTTACGATCACGGGTCAGGCCCGGCTGGTCAGCAACCAGGGCATCACGTGACTTGGTCAGTCGGTTGAATAAGGTGGACTTGCCCACATTGGGGCGGCCCACCAGGGCGATAACGGGTTTCATAATATTGAGTATTAATCGACTAAGGTATGTAAATTATATGCAAGGCATGGCTGGATTCAAAAGTCTGGACTAATCCAGCTCTGAAACCATGTAGGCAGACAGCAGGCCTTCTCGAGTCAGGGCGATCGCCATATCACCATTCACCTGGGGTTGGGTCAGGATATTTCTGGACTTACTAAAGACACGTTCGTCTTCTATATACTCTTCATCATCCTTATCATTGACCAGACTGAAGCCCAGTTGTGTACGTGCCAGCAAGCGCCCATCTTCACGTGACATCCAGTGCAGGTAGCCATTAAAGTCGCCCACTAATATATACCGGCCCTGAAAAGCAGGTTTGGAAAGTCTGCGACGGTGTAACTGGTCTTGCTTCCAGAGTGTTGCACCATTAAAACGGTCCAGCGCCCAGACATTACCATCTGAAGCGCTTAGAAAAATCTTATGGGAATCCACATCCATACCAGAATAGGAAGAAACATCTCGTACCCACATAATTCTGCCTGAATCCAGCTTTAATGCCGCCAGGCGACCCTGATAGGCGACAACGTAAATGACCCCATCTTTAACGACTGGGTCTGCATCAATATCGATCAATCTTTCAATCTCATTTCTGCCACGAGGAATAGAAACGGTGGTTTCCCAAAGCACATTACCATTATCCAGTGCCAATGCCGTGACCTTTCCATTATCGGCACCACTGACCACGATGCCGTGAGTAATAACGGGTGTACTGGTACCGCGTAAGCTTAATGTTGGCATGTTCCGATCATGTGACCACAGCTTATTGCCAGAAGCTGACTTTAGTGCATGAATACGGCCATCAACTGTTCTGACAACCAGTTGGCCGGAAGCACTGACTGGCGGAGATAAGATTTCACTGCTTAATTGCTGTTGCCAGACTTTTTTACCTGTCTGCAAATTGAGTGCAATCACCTCGCCCAGGCTTGTACCAAAATACAGATGTTTTTTGTCCGTGGAGATAGCCGTCGCGGCACTGGTTTGATATTCCTGCTGCCATAGGGCTCTACCATCCCTGATATTCCAGGCCACAACCAGGCCTGTATGGTCAATGGAATAACCCGTATCACCCACGATCAAAGGTTTCAGCTTGAGGTATTTATCACTGGCCCCAAACCCGATATATCGCTGCCAAATTCGCTTGATATGTATCTTATTTTCCATATCCACCAGTTCAACTGGTGGGTGGACCGGTGTAGACGTACTACAACCCAGCAGACTGCTGGCTAGTAAAAAGAACAAAATGCGGATCACTGCTATTTCTCGTCCTGGGTAGAAGGTGTGCTAGAAGGTGCGATGGCAGCCAGGTTATCCAGTTTCATTTGAACAAACTCACGGCGGGAAGAATCCTTGGCACCAAGTAATGCCAGACGATAGGCTTCGCGGGCCTGATCAACCTTGTCTGTCATGGTATAGATATCACCCCGTAACTCTTCGTACAGTGAACCAAAGGCTCCCTGCTGAGTATCGGTGATCAACTTCAACGCCGCTGGATAGTCTTTGGCATCAAAAAACAATCTTGCCAGACGAATTCTTGCAATATGCTGCATGGCTTCATCACGGGCCTTATCCAGGGCCCAGGCCAGGCTATCTCTGGCAGCCGCTGCATCACCCGTCGCAAGACTGGCCTTGGCCATGGCAAATGAACCCAGTATGGCGTAAGACGTGCCATCATAAGCATCGATAAGTTTCTTCCCCTGGTGCAAGACATCAGGATAGTTTTGTGTTGTCAGTGAAGAAGCAATTTTGTCATAAATGACTGAGGCCTCTTCGGCCTGACTCTGCTGATAGGTAAACCAGTAACGTACACCAGTAATCCCGGATACCCCGATAACCACACCAAGCACAATGGCCATTCCGTTTTCACGTAGCCACTGTTTTAAATGTTCGACTGTTTCTTCTTCCGTTCTTTGAATTTCCACTAGACCTTCTCTCACCCCGTTGCGAATACTTATGCCATCAAGTCGCGCAGTATACTATCTATTTCACTCTGTGGGACAGTCTGTTGTGGCTTGTCCTCACGTAAGTTCTTGATTGTTATAGACTGCTTCTCGATTTCATCCTCACCCAGAATCAGTGCAAGCCTGGCACCGCTCTTGTCTGCCTTTTTCATCTGGCTTTTGAAGCTGCCACCACCACAGTTCACTACAATGCCAAGCCCTGAAATCTGGTCTCGCAGGGACTCGGCCATTGCCAGCCCCTGTTGCATAGCCGTCTCACCGGCCAGTAATAAATAGGCATGAGGTCCCTCCGCCGGGCTTTCTGACAACTCCTCCAGTAAGGCAACCATACGCTCAATACCCACCGCAAAACCTGCGGCTGGTGATGGCTTACTACCCAGCTGTTCTATGAGGGCATCAAAACGGCCGCCAGCACAGACGGTGCCCTGAGCACCCAGGTGATCCGTTACCCACTCAAAAACCGTTTTTGAATAATAGTCCAGACCACGAACCAGGCGATGGTTTACATGATAGCCAATGCCAACCGATTCCAGATAATCACACACACCTTTGAAATGGGCCTTTGATTCCTCACCCAGAAAATCAAATAGCTGAGGTGCGTTCTCTACCAGTTCCTGCATGGCAGGGTTTTTGGTATCAAGAATACGCAAAGGATTTGAATGCAAACGTCGTTTGGCATCTTCATCCAGCAGTTCCATATTCTGTTCAAAATAGGCAATCAACTGTTCACGATGAGCCTGTCGCTCTTCGCTGACCCCAAGGGTATTTATTTCCAGTTTGACCAATTCGGCCAGCCCCAGATTTTTCAACAGGCGCGCAGATAACATGATCAGTTCGGCATCAATATCCGGCCCGGCAAAGCCAAACACCTCGACACCCAATTGATGGAACTGGCGATAACGCCCTTTCTGAGGCCGTTCATGACGAAACATGGGACCTACATACCAGAGACGTTGGGTCTGGTTGTGTAATAAGCCGTTTTCGATACAGGCTCGCACACAACCGGCAGTCCCTTCAGGTCGCAGTGTCAGGCTATCACCATTACGATCTTCGAAGGTATACATTTCCTTCTCGACGATATCGGTCACTTCACCGATGGAACGTTTAAATAATTCTGTCTTTTCCACTATCGGCAGGCGAATTTCACCATAGCCGTAGGATTGCATGAGATTTCGGAAGATCTGCTCAACGAACTGCCAACGAGGTGTTATCGTCGGCAAAATATCATTCATTCCCCGAATTGCCTGAATTGTCTTGGCCAATTTGATTCCTTAAAACGATGTAAACTTATTGTTATTTTCTTTTTCTTTTCAGCAATTCCAGCTTCGCTAGTAACTCCGCCTCTTTCGAAAGAGGAAACTGGTTTTTCAACCGCAGTGCATAACTTGCCATACCACTTCTATTGCCACGCTCTTTCTCAAGCAATATTCCCAACCAGAGGCTTTCAGGACTCTGACGGGATATTTTACTAAATTGCTGGAAATAACTGTAAGCAGAAATTTTATTACGCTGATCAAACTTTAACTGGGCCAGTGATAATAGTGATTTGGCCAGTTTGGGATTCATGGTTAGGGCACGACGAAAATGTTTTTCTGACTCAGCCAGGTTGCCTTTGTACTTGGCACACAGGCCCAGGTTTTCATAAACCAGTGCTTTACCCTGATATAAGTGATCTTTCAGGACTTGATCAAAATAATTTTCGGCTTCCTGGTATTTATCAATTTCACAAAGAAAAACACCGTAATTATTTAATAATTGTGGATCGGTCTTATTCAACTCCAGGGCACGTTTAAAAAATTCATCGGCTTTATCCATGTCACCAAGCCTGCGGTAGAGTTCACCCATATAATGGTTGGCATGCAGGTTCTCATCATCAAACTTGATGGCCTTGTTAAGCTTGGTCATTGCCAATTCATAGTTGCCCTGATTCATATAACCCGCACCCATCTTGGCATTCACCTCGGCCGCTTTTTTATAATTTATATTGCCGTAGGCACTTTCCGTGGTTGTGCTACAGGCTGACATCATCTGTAGTGATAGCAAAAATCCAAATAAATATATCAATCGTGGCATTACACACTTCCCCCTGCCATAAGTATCTTTCGTTGTGTCCGTTTGGTTTTGTCTTTTACCTTGCCGGCCAGTTGGCCACAGGCTGCATCAATATCTTCACCACGGGTCTTACGTGTTACCGTGACGATACCCGCTTTCATCAGTACATCACGAAAGCGATCAATGGTCGGTCGGTCAGAGCACTGATAGCTGCTTTGCGGAAATGGATTGAATGGGATCAAATTCATTTTCGCTGGAATACCTTTTAAGAGTTTTACTAATTGTCTGGCATGTTCCGGGCTATCGTTAATACCATCCAGCATCACATACTCAAAAGTAATATGACGACGCCCCTCACCACTGGCATACTCACGACAGGCCTCGAGTAACTCTTTAATCGGGTATTTGCGGTTCAGCGGCACCAGTTCATTACGCAGCTCATCATTGGGTGCATGCAGTGAAACCGCCAGGCTCACATCACTCACCTGTTTAAGGCGCATCAGGGCCGGTACCACACCCGCAGTACTCAGGGTGACACGCCGTTTGGACAGGCCATAGGCATTATCATCCATCATGATGTTCATGGCCCTGACCACGTTATCAAAATTCAGCAGGGGTTCGCCCATACCCATCATCACCACATTGCTGATCTTGCGATTATCTCGTGGTCGATTTTCCATCGCTCGGTTGGCCACCCATAGCTGACCGATGATCTCTCCCGTCGTCAGGTTGCGATTAAAACCCTGCTGGGCCGTGGAGCAGAAACTGCATTCGAGGGCGCAGCCGATCTGGGACGAGACACAGAGCGTGCCGCGGTCATCTTCAGGAATGAACACGGTCTCAACCGAATTACCGCTATCTAATCGGAGTAACCACTTACTGGTACCATCTGCTGAATATTGTTCGGTGACGATCTCCGGTAAACGGACTTCGGCTATTTCTTTCAGCTTTTCCCGCAGAGCCTTGCTGAGATTCGTCATCTCATCAAAGTCATCGACCCCGAACTGGTAGATCCATTTTAAAATCTGGGTTGCACGAAAAGGCTTCTCCCCTATCTCAGCGAAGAAAGCTTCCAGTCCAGCCCGATCGAAATCGAGCAAATTGACCTTGTCGTGCGTTTTATCCAAGTTTGTTTTCCTTAGCGAGTCCGTGGGCAGACTTCATTTTCACCGAAGAAGTAAGCGATTTCGGTTGCCGCTGTTTCAGGTGCATCCGAACCATGTACCGCATTTTCAGTAATATCAGAGGCAAAATCAGCACGAATAGTTCCGGGGGCCGCTTCCTTAGGATTGGTGGCGCCCATCACTTCACGGTTTTTGACAATGGCAGCTTCGCCTTCCAGCACCTGCACCATAATCGGGCCAGAGGTCATGTATTCCACCAGCTCACCAAAGAAAGGACGCTCCTTGTGAACGGCATAGAAACCTTCGGCTTCTTCTTTTGAAAGATGTTTCATTTTGGCGGCGATGATCTTCAGACCGGCCTTCTCAAAACGGGTATAGATTTCACCGATGACGTTCTTCGCCACGGCATCGGGTTTGATAATGGAAATAGTGCGTTCAATCGCCATGTTCATGCTCCTGAATTCAATGGGACAAAATAACATAAACCCGCGACCTGGCGCGGGTTCGTATTACATATAAGGATAAATTTTATCCTCTTGAGGGATAAGCAGCAATGAAAATCGGTGAATTTTTAACCAATTAGCCAATCGCCAAAATCTCGAAAAGGTCTTTGAGCTCGTCAGACAAGGCGAAATTCGGTGCAAAAGCGGCCTTTTACTTACTCTCTTTCCTCTATCCAGGCCATTTGGATAGCTTCGAGGATCTTCTCATTGGAGCGATTGGGATCATCCTCAAACTCCTCCAGGGCCATAACCCAGGCATGCAGGTCGGTAAAACGCAGCACTTTAGGGTCTACATCGGGGTGGTTTTCATCCAGTTCGATGGCGATATCGAGGCTATCTGTCCACTTCAGGGTCATCATGTGGCTCCGTATTATTATCAAATGCTAATGAAGCCGGCATTCTACATGATCGTGCACATTCGCGACAAGATCGCGATAAATCCCTATTAATTTGTGTGCGTATGAATGCCAGGGGGACAACAAATATGGGTCGGGACAATCCCCTCCTTGCTCTCATACCACTTGCGGGAATTATTGACCACCTTCACCGCCAGCAGCATCACCGGCACCTCGATCAGCACCCCCACCACCGTGGCCAGGGCCGCGCCGGATTCAAAGCCGAACATGGCAATGGCAGTGGCCACCGCCAGCTCGAAGAAGTTACTCGCCCCGATGAGGGCTGAGGGCCCGGCCACACAATGGGGCGACCCCACGGCCCGGTTCATCAGGTAGGCCACACCGGAATTGAAGAACACCTGGATAAGGATGGGCACTGC
>JAOULO010000114.1 GCA_029881995.1 Gammaproteobacteria bacterium | reverse complement strand
TGTTTTATGGCAAGCGTCCTTATTCCCCTCGCCAGTGGCTTCGAAGAACTAGAGGCCGTTACCATTATCGACCTGCTAAGACGTGCCGAGATAGAGGTGACGGTAGCGGGTCTGTCCGGCCCGGAACCTGTTACCGGAAGCCGTGGTACGACCATCGTTCCGGATGTGTCACTGGAAGATGTTATGGACATTCATTTTGACATGATCACCTTACCGGGCGGTTTGCCGGGTGCAGATAATCTCGATCGGGATATACGGATCCACCGGTTATTGCAATCCATGCAACAACAGGGGCGGTTTGTCAGTGCTATTTGTGCCGCCCCGCGAGTGCTGGCCAACGCCGGGGTATTAAGTGGAAAACGTGCAACCGGGTATCCTGGTCATCTGGAAAAGCTGCAAAGAGTGGATATCGAGCTGGTTGATCAGGCGGTCGTAGTCGATGGCAGGGTGATCACTTCAAAGGGGCCGGGTACGGCGATGGAGTTCAGTCTCTGCTTGATAGAACAATTGTGTGGCAAAACACGAAGGGATCAGGTAGAAGGTCCGCTGCAAGGTGTTTAGTGATGTAGTGGCTGACGATTTTTTTTATTGTTATACATTTCTTTATCGGCCTGCTCAATCAGCTCAGTGACACTCTGATGCTCATGGGGGCAAAAGCTAACGCCGACACTCACCCCTAATGAGATTTCGTCACCATCTATAACAAATGGTATTTGAAACTGTTTATTGATCTTGGCAATGAATGATTCGACGTTTGCTGTTGAAATATTTTGCAGCATAATCAAAAACTCATCACCACCATAGCGACAGATTAAATCAGAACTGCGTACACTTCGTTGCAGTCTTTTTCCCACCAGCCTTAAAACCTTGTCTCCTATGCCATGTCCATGGCGATCATTAATCTGTTTAAATCTATCCAAATCGAGAAAGAGAAGGGCAAATTTTGGTACTGCTGTGGTGCTGTTATCAAGGGTCGTATTCAGATACTTGAGAAAAGTCGGTCGATTTAACAGTCCGGTTAGTTCATCCCGGGTGGCCATATATCGTAGTTGTTCGTGCTCGGTATCAGGTAATGCAAACTGATCATTGAGTGAGCAGTAGAGTCTGGTAAATGCGGCCACCAGGAAAAAGTTTAACAATAGATAGGTAAGTAATTCAGTTGAATGCGCAGAATGCAAAATATCGTTATAGACCAACAGTACATAGAGACATAAAAAACTGCCCATCAAGGTCGACCATATCATGCCACCTGAACGCCCTTTTAGCATAAATGCCAAGAGTGGAAACAGGATGGTCCAGTAGATACCGACATTGGCTAAATGATTATGCATGAGTGCCAGACTGTTATGTCCGAATACCAGTGTCAGGAAAATACTACTGGAGACAGAAAAGTCGTTTATACGTTTTAACCAAAGCAGGTTTGCCACGACAAGGAACAGGGTAAACAGACTTAGCAGACTTAGGGTGTATTCAGCCTGAAAGAAGTGAATCAGACTATAGATGCCTAACAGCAGGCTCACCAAAAGACTAAGTAACAATAATAAAGGACTATGCTTTCCGTACAGTGAAACCAGCTGCAGGAGTGTGTTCCTTAGGTGTTTCTGGAAATTCCAGCTGTTCATCTACTTCCCTGCAGCCGATGAGTGCAAAGCACGATTGGCTACAAATAAATGAAATCGAGAAAAATGTCATGACCAACGGAGATCTTTTACAACTTTGTATAATAATTACCTAATTTTAGTAATTTATTAGCGGTATTGTCGGCATTATATGAAGTATCTGTCCGACAGAATGGACTCACCGGTGGTGTTATTCAGTATGCTGTTTTAGAGAGAGAACTGGGGATGAACACGGAAAATCAGGCATTTTGTCAGAACGGAGGGTGAATCAACTGCCGACACGAATGTGCCATGGCATATCATCTAGTTGTGGCAAAATCTGGGGAAAGTAATAAATGGTGGCCAGGGACGGAATCGAACCGCCGACACGGGGATTTTCAATCCCCTGCTCTACCGACTGAGCTACCTGGCCTCCAGGAAGCGCCATATTAA
>JAOULO010000066.1 GCA_029881995.1 Gammaproteobacteria bacterium | reverse complement strand
GATGATATGCGTGTTCAAGCCCAATCCGTAATTCAACTTCGTCGTATTCAGGATCAGCCGCTATTTCCTTGAGAAGACCTTCTAATTCTTCTTTTGCTTCTTCAATATTGAGACAATTAAATCTATGTTTTTCATTTTTTCTTCTAACGCTTGCTTGTGGGGCCGCCTGCGCAGCGAAGCGGAGCAGTAAGGCGGTCCCGCACGAAGCGCTGGTTAGGCAATGTTGCCATGCACATGATTTAACACCTTTAGCAAAACTGATTTTTCAAACACTTGATTTATTCTTTCACTAAAAAGTGAATCACAGTCTATTTTTTCAACTTCCTTAATAATATTTTCTACTTTATTTGTTAATTCTTCTTTGGGCAGAAAAGTGACGGACTTTTTAATATCTTTTGGGCGTAGCCCAAAAGCTTCTATTCCACAGCACTCATGCATGCACTTTGTTTCTAGCGCATCCCATAGCTCGTTAGCACTTTCAAGGATTTCATCAATTTTAGCAGGCTCAATAGATTGATCTGGTTTTACCCATTCAATCCATTCGTTGTCACCAATCCTGATGTCAAATTTGCTGCTACGTTTTTTCATTTGTGTGCCTAACGATTAGTTGTGGGCGCGAGGCGATTTTTGCCGAGCGTCACACACGAACGTGTTGTTAGCTGCTGATTATTCATATTGCTCACATTCTTCCTGTAAATG
This sequence comes from Gammaproteobacteria bacterium, assembly GCA_029881995.1. Classification (GTDB taxonomy): domain Bacteria; phylum Pseudomonadota; class Gammaproteobacteria; order UBA6429; family Thiohalophilaceae; genus JAHEDB01. The sequence continues at coordinate 12,616 of JAOULO010000066.1, read as the reverse complement.
CTGTTTTAACTCTGCAGGCGTAACTTGAACACCTTTTCCAGACGGTGTTGGAAATACTGCTACTAATAAACCGTCCTTCTCCATGCCTGGCAACCACTTTTCAATAAATGCTTGTAGCTCAATAGATGAAGGATTATTGCCCTTCCAATTTTCTTCCGCACAAAGTTTTGTATATTCAGGATGTGGCCATACAGGTATGCTTTTTATGCCTTCGTCATTTTCTGATGAGACCCACCCATTTTTATCCTGTAGGCTCCAGACCTCCTCCCAATCAGCCACTCGCTTCACAAAATGTTCATATCGATCTGCGCCAGATAGTGCTAGAACATTTTCGATTTCTTTGTCGTTTATCCGATAACTCATTTTTCTATATGCAGCTAACAGTATATTAGGGAGAATCTCCCTTTTACGGTATTAGGGAGATTCTCCCTAATTCTTATTGAACCTGACTTTATTTTGCCACATAATCGTGTTTGGGATAAGGGAATATCAAGGGTCGTATCATGCTAAGGAGAGTATTTTATGAGTCAGTCTGTCTCCCGTTTCTGGGAAAATTACATCAACATTTCAAAAAGTTATGGCGTCAAACAGAGCGCTTTACGGTGGTATGTCCGTCATGCTGAGGACTATATCAAGGCCCATAAAGATACGCGTTTATCACTGCATACACCCCAAATACTGGAGGTGTACCTGAGGGATAAAGGGAGAGAGAAATATCTCAAAGATTGGCAGTATAAACAGGCCATTGATGCATTAAGAATATTGTTTAGTTCTCTGGTCAAGCTTCCCTGGGCAGACTCATTTGCCTGGGATGACTGGTTAGCTACAGCGAATCAATTGCCAGATGACCATGCAAGTATTGCTCGGGAAGTATCCAGTTCGCCACATTCTGATAAAGAACAGTTTTCACTAGCACTATATAAGGATATTCCAAAAGGCTTAATTAAGACTGTGTATGATCATTACCCTGATTATCTAAACCGCCTAGTGTACGTTATTCGTGCAAAATACCATTCGATCCGAACGGAACAGTCTTACTTGTCGTGGCTGGTTCGATTCATCAAGTTTCACAATCTGCGTGATCCGGTTGATTTTGATGCCAATGAAATCCGATCATTTCTTGATCACCTGGCTATACGTAGGAATGTGGCCTTTGCGACTCAGCAACAGGCATTGAATGCACTGGTTTTTTTCTTTAAAAACGTGCTGCAAAAAGAGCCCGGAGACATTGGCCAGTTTCAACAGTCTCGAAAACCAAAGAGACTGCCGATTGTTCTGACTAAAGATGAGGTGTCTCGGATATTTGAAAACGTACATAGCCCGCTAGCATTATTAATGCTTAACCTGTTATACGGCTGCGGTATGCGGCGTATGGAGTGCCTGCGCTTGCGTGTCCTGGATGTCGATTTTGGTTATTCGCAGATCCATGTCCGGGACGCCAAAGGTAAGAAGGATCGTGTAGTGCCGTTACCAGCCCGGTTGGTTGAGCCATTAAAACAACAACTGGAAGTTGTAAAAGATTTGCACGACGGAGATTTGGATGACGGATATGGCAGTGTCTATCTACCGCATGCCCTGGCTCGAAAATATCCGAATGCACCTAAAGAGTTTAAATGGCAATATGTATTTCCCTCTGGCAAAACATCGACAGACCCTCGTTCTGGGATAACAAGACGCCATCATATGCATGAAACGGGTTTGCGAAAGTATATCAAACAGGCGGTCGATAGAGCGGGTATCCTTAAGAAGGTAAATTGCCATACTTTTCGACACTCCTTCGCTACCCATCTGCTCGAATCGGGTTATGACATCAGAACGGTACAGGAGTTGCTGGGTCATGCGGATGTGTCGACGACCATGATTTATACCCATGTGTTGAACAAGCCGGGTGTGACGGTGACGAGTCCGTTGGATATGTTGACGGTTTAGAGTTTTGTTTTTGATCACCACCCCCTGGCCCCAGTCGTTCCCGCCATCCATGGCTCCCACGACATTTGCTCATCCTTGTACGTCATCCTGCAAGGAGGGGGATAAACTGAATGGTGTTTAGCTGATGGGCAGGGCTGTCTTATCCACCACCCGCCGCATGACAAAGCTGGACTGCACGCCAGTGACGCCTTCGATGCGGGTGATCTTGTTGAGTAATAATATCTGGTAGGCATCCATATCCTGCACCACGGCCTTGAGCTGGTAGTCGGCGCTCTGGCCGGTGATGAGCAGGCATTCCATGATCTCCGGTAGATCCGAAATTTTCCTTTCAAAGTTTTCAAAGCGTTCCGGGGTGTGGCGATCCATGGAGATGTGGATCAGGGCGGTGAGGGTGAGGCCCAGTTTTTTGGCATCACACAGGGCCCGATAGGCTCTGATCAGCCCGGCCTCTTCCAGGGCGCGCACCCGGCGCAATACCGGGGAGGGGGACAGGCCAATACGGTCGGCCAGATCCTGGTTACTGATACGACCGTCCTCCTGCAGGATGCTTAGGATCTGCCGATCGAAGCGATCAAGCTCAATCCTTGCGTCGGTCTGAGTAGCCGTAGTTGAATTCACCATAAATGGGATTATAGCAGCAATAAACTATCAATAAAGGCCTGATATCGGCATGAATAAGCAAGATAATTGTCCGAATATTGGCGTATTCTTCTTCCACTTCTTACAAAGAAGCAATTTGATGGCCCTGAGGGGCCTTTTGACTCCAGAAAGCCGGCCTTACCAAGGCGGGCCAGATAGAAGCTGATACCGGAGGTGGACGTCGAAGCGAGTCATATACTAACGCGGCAATTTTGAGGAAAAGAACATGAAAGCCTTTGATCACAGCAAGTATCGCCCCGCAACAGGGGTCCCACTTACCCATCGGCAATGGCCGAACCGGACTATCCAGCAGGCACCCATCTGGGCCAGTGTGGATCTACGTGATGGTAATCAGGCCCTGCTGGAACCCATGAGCGTGGGACAGAAGCGCCGACTCTGGGCCTTGCTGGTGAAACTGGGCTTTAAACAGATCGAAGTGGGTTTTCCCTCGGCCAGCCAGCATGATTATGATTTTGTGCGTTGGCTCATCGAAGAAGATCAGATCCCCGAGGATGTGCATGTGCAGGTGTTGGTGCAGGCCCGCAAGCAACTCATTGAACGTACCTTTGAATCCCTGGTTGGCATCAAGCGCGCCATAGTGCATGTCTATAATTCTACTTCCACCATTCAGCGTGAGCGTGTGTTTGGTATGGACAAAGAAGGTGTAAAGGCCATCGCCGTGAACGGTGCCAAATGGGTACGGGAAGAATCAAAAAAATATCCCGAGGTGGACTGGAGTTTTGAATATTCGCCTGAGAGTTTTACCAGCACGGAAATGGATTATGCCGTGGAGGTATGTGATGCAGTGACCGAGGTCTGGCAACCCACACCGGATAACAAGTGCATTATCAATTTGCCCTCGACCGTGGAAGTGGCCACCCCCAATGTGTTTGCCGATCAGGTGGAGTACTTTGCCAGCCATGTGAACCGGCGTGACAGTATTGTGCTTTCAGTGCACACCCATAATGATCGCGGCTGTGCCGTGGGTGCGGCCGAGCTGGCCCTCATGGCCGGGGCTGATCGAGTTGAAGGCACATTATTAGGGAATGGTGAGCGCACCGGCAACATGGACATCGTTACCATGGGCATGAATTTATATAGCCAGGGCGTAGACCCCGAACTGGATTTATCCAACCCCGATGAGATCATTCACGTCGTTACAGAATGTACCAACATCCCTGTCAGTCCTCGCCATCCCTGGATCGGTGAGCTGGTGTATACCGCTTTTTCCGGCAGTCACCAGGATGCAATTCGTAAGTGCCTGCATCAACAAAAAGATGATGAGCACTGGCAGGTGGCCTATTTGCCTATCGACCCCAAAGATTTGGGTCGTGATTACCAGGCGGTGATCCGGGTTAACAGTCAGTCGGGCAAGGGCGGTGTGGCCTTTGTACTGGAGCGAGACTATGGCCTGCACCTGCCACGCTTTGTGCAGACGGAGTTAGCAGTGATCGTGCAACAGGCCAGTGAGTCCATGAGTGGTGAAGTGGATAGCCAGACTATTCACACCTTATTCCATGACTGTTTTGTCAGTGACAGTGAACCCATGAGCCTGCAGGGTTATCGCATTGATAAAAATGGCCATGACGTGATCGAAGTACGTATCAAAGATGGTCAGCAGGAAAAGACCCTGCACGGTGAAGGTGAGGGGGCCATCTCGGCCTTTGTCGATGCCTGGCAAAAACAGACGGGCCAGCATATTAGTGTGGTGGACTACAGTGAACATGCCATGGGCGAAGGCACCGATGCCGAGGCCGTGGCCTATGTGCAGTTAAACATTGATGGCCAGCGTGTTATTGGAATCTCATTTGATCACGATACCATCAGTGCCTCACTCAAGGCGGTGTTGTCGGCGGTGAACCGTAAGCAACTGGCGATGGAGAAGGTTGCATGATTTGTTGAAGCTTTACTGACGTAAAGCTGACTAAATTCGATCACCACCCCCTAACCCCCTCCTGCAAGGAGGGGGCATTCTGTATATCCCCTCCCCTTGCAGGGGAGGGTTAGGGTGGGGTGATAAAAGACTTTTTTTTAGTTAAAAGACAATCATAAGCTCAAGCCACCTCCTCCTTGTAGGGGGGCATTCTATATATCCCCTCCCCTTGCAGGGGAGGGTTAGGGTGGGGTGATAAAAGACTTTTTTAGTTAAAAGACAATCATAAACTCAAGCCACCTCCTCCTTGTAGGAGAAGGCATTCTATATATCCCCTCCCCTTGCAGGGGAGGGTTAGGGTGGGGTGATAAAAGACTTTTTTGTTAAAAAACAATCATAAACTCAAGCCACCTCGCCTTCTTCTCGTTTCCATAGTAGATTGAGAATAGGAAAAGAATTAACAGGAGGCACTATGGCCTTTCCCCTTGGTACTGTCCTGGCTGCGGCACCCGGTATTATTTCTGCTGCTACCGACATCATTAAACTGGTACGTAATCGCAAACAAACCGATGAACCGCAACAGGCAGCCGATCCTCGCATTGATGAGTTGGCCGGCCTTATTGAAAAGCAGGCCTTGCTTATCGAAGAACTGGCGAAAAATAATAATGAGCTTGCCCTGGCCGTCAGAAACAACCGCCTTATTGCGTTGATGGCAACCGCAGTGGCGGTTGTGGCTTTACTGGTCATTTTTCTCCAGGCATAAAAAAACCGCCGGAGTACGGCGGTAGAAATTTCAAAGGAGATACCAACAAAAAAATTTAAGATTTACGGCGAGCAAATCCCAGACCGGCCAGACCTAAACCAAGCAACAGCAGGGTAGCAGGCTCAGAAACAGGTGTGGGTTCCACAACGGGTGCAGGTTCTTCAACCGGTGTAGTGTCACGTACCAGGAAGACACCTAAAGCGGCATGTCCGGTATCAACAGTTAATCCCAGTGTTCTATCACGGTGCAGGTTGGTAAAGGTAGATGTTGAAGCCGTCTGCCAACCACCAAATTTCATTGAACCATCACTCCCCATGTACTGACCATAGCTGTAATAGGTTGTTGTTGAGTCAACAGTCAGGCCAAAGTAGTTATTAAACATAGTGGCATCAGCAATCGTGGTTGCATCATAAAATGACTCATATCCATAACCTAATGGGTCTGTGTATAGAGGGAAATAGGTATCGAACAGTGTATAAAACTGGGCTTCAGTTGCCAGTGACCAGCCATCTGCGGCATAAATTCCCAGTGCATTATTGGCAGACGAACCATCTGTCAGACTGATATCCAGCCATTCCAGGCCGGTGTTCTGGTCTAAGGTGGATGTGCCCTGGTCGATCAAGACGGCATTGGCCGGCTGGGCCATGAAGGCCAGAACGAAAATCAGGTACATCGTCATGTGTTTTATTTCTTTCATAGTTAACCTCTTCTACGAATTAGTGGATAAAATTTGTACAAAATAAATACAATTATTGTGCCAACCGGTTAAATAACTGAAATCGTTGATTAAATAATGAACAATCATCAGTGAAGAGGTTAAAGCGTAAATAAAATCGACAAAAGTAAGGGTATATTCCGGGTATTTTTACAGTCGATCTAAAAAAGACCAAGTAAATCGTTCAGGAATAGCTGCCCTTTGGGGGTGGGTTTTATGCGCTGGCTATCTGGTTCCATCCAGCCCTGTTCTCGAGCTTTGTTGCACGCATCTTCGACCAGTTCCAGGGGTAGGCCGGTGTGCAGGGAGAACAGCTGGCTTTCTACCCCGTCTTTCAGGCGCAGGACATTCATCATAAATTCGAGAATGAGGTCATCCTGTTGCAGGGGTTTTTCTCCAGCCAGGACGGACTGGCCTTCATTGATCGCTAAATACTCCTGTGGGTGCCTGTGTTTCCAGTGGCGAGTGATGCTTTGGCTGGCCGAGTTGCTGATCTTGCCGTGGGCACCGGCACCGATGCCTAGGTAATCACCAAACTGCCAGTAGTTGAGGTTGTGCTGGCATTGTCGTTTGGCCCTGGCATAGGCCGAAATTTCATAATGTGCATAGCCACGTTCGGCCAGGGTGTGCTGACATTGAGTTTGCATGTCCCAGATCCTGTCCTCATCGGGTAATTGGGGCGGCTGACTGTAGAAAAGGGTGTTGGGTTCGATGGTCAGTTGGTAGTGGGACAGGTGGGCCGGTTCCAGATCCATGGCCGTTTTAATATCGGCCAGGGCCTGCTCGAGGCTTTGCCCTGGCAGACCAAACATCAGGTCGAGATTAAAATTGTCAAAGCCGGCATCGTGGGCCAGCTCGGCGGCGCGAATGGCCTCTTTGCGATTATGTATCCGGCCCAGCTTCTGCAGATGATCCTCATTGAAGCTCTGGATGCCAATGGATAGCCGGTTGATGCCGGTGTCCCGGAACTCGGCAAATTTACCCTGTTCCACTGTGCCGGGGTTGGCCTCCAGGGTGATCTCGATGTCTGGCTTCAGGTTCAGGCGGGACCGCAGGCCGACAAACAAGTCATCCATTGCTTCGGGGCTGAACAGGCTGGGCGTGCCACCGCCCATGAAAATAGTCTGAATCGATCGTCCCCAGATGTCCGGTAAGTGGTTTTCCAGATCCCGTAACAGGGCCTGGACATAGTCCTTCTCCGGGATGCCATTCTTCACCGCATGGGAGTTAAAGTCGCAGTATGGGCACTTGCGAACACACCAGGGGAAGTGGATATAAAGGGAAAGAGGGGGGAGTTGGGTCAGGTCCAACATATGGATGAATCAGTCCGGGTTTACTGGTGTCCCAGCGCTGCAACCAGTGTCCTTAGCGCCTGGCCACGATGACTGAGTTCGTTCTTGGTGTCGGCAGGTAGTTGGGCCGAGGTACAGTTGTGAGTCGGCACGAAAAACACCGGATCATAACCAAAACCGTTTTCACCCTGGGGTTCGAAGGTGATGATGCCCTGCCAGGTGCCCTGGCAGATCAGGGGAGTCGGATCGCTGCCATGACGCATATACACCAACAGGCATTGAAAGCGGGCGGTGCGTTCGGCTTCGGGAACATCCTTTAAATCAGTTAGCAGTTTCTGCAGGTTCTTTTCGTCAGTTGCACCGACACCGGCAAAACGGGCCGAGTAAATGCCGGGTGCTCCTTTCAGGGCATCCACTTCCAGGCCCGAGTCATCGGCAATGGCAGGGCAATCGGAATGTTCGGCGGCATTGCGGGCCTTTAAAATGGCGTTTTCCACGAAGGTCAGACCGGTTTCTTCTACCTCCTCGATCTGGAATTCGGCCTGTGGTACTACCTGCATATCAAAACCGGCCAGTAGCTGGCCAATTTCACGGACTTTGCCTTTGTTGTTGCTAGCGAGAACGATTTTTTGAGTCATGGTTGGTTACCGAATTAGGGTTTAGCCATTCCCTCCCCTTGCAGGGGACAACGTACACGGATGTACTAGTGTCGCGATAGGCATGGATGCCGTTAGCGACTGGGTAGGGTGGGGTGATCATAGAATACCTTTTTATCACCACCCCCTAACCCCCTCCTGCAAGGAGGGGGAAGAGGTAGTCAGTTACCCAGGGCTTCGAGCTGCTTGTCCATCAGTTTGGCGATGGAATCTTTGGCCAGTTTGAGCATGGCATCCAGATCATCCTGGCTGAAGGCCTCGCCCTCGGCAGTGCCCTGAACTTCGATGAAGCCACCTTTGTCATTCATGACGATGTTCATGTCAGTCTCACAGTCGCAGTCTTCCGGGTAGTCCAGGTCAGTGACGGGAGTGCCCTTGTATACACCCACCGAGATGGAGGCGATCTGATGGATGAGTGGATTCTTGCTGATCAGTTTTTTGTCCAGCATGTGGTTGATGGCGTCGGCCAGGGCCACATAGCCACCGGTGATGGAGGCGGTGCGGGTGCCTCCATCGGCCTGGATCACATCGCAGTCGATGGTGATGGAATGCTCGCCCAGTAACTGCATGTCCACTGCTGCGCGCAGGGAGCGACCAATCAGGCGCTGGATCTCCATGGTGCGCCCACCCTGTTTGCCGCGCGCAGCTTCACGACCCATGCGCGAACCGGTAGATCGGGGCAACATGCCGTATTCTGCCGTGACCCAGCCCTGGCCCTTACCGCGTAGGAAGCCAGGCACTCGTTCTTCCACTGAGGCGGTGCAGATGACCTTGGTGTCACCAAATTCCACCAGTACCGAACCCTCGGCATGTTTGGTGTAGTTACGGGTCAGGCGAATTTCACGAATTTCATCGGGGGCACGGCCACTGGGTCGCATAGTCATTCCTTATATATATAGTGATGGATTGGATGGGCGGGGATTATACCCCAGGGAACTGGGTAGTCCCTAGGATTTGGCGCGTAAGCTATTTGGTCGGGCTGCCTTTTTTTTGGTTTGCAAAGATCGGGTCCGAAGTTTGATAGACATCACCTGCAGGGCGATGGCACTGACATTATCACTCTCCGGGGCCTTGATGTTCTCGGCCCGTGTCGCCATTTGATCGAGACTGTCCTGCAGGCGGCCATCAAACAGGAATTTTGCCATGGTTTTTTCACCCAGGGGTTCCCAGAAACCATCCGAACACAGCAGCATGATGTCACCCGGCTTTAACTCCACCTTCTGGCTCATGGTGATGATGGGCGGGTTTTCAGACATACCCAGACAGCGGGTCACCACATTGCGAAGGGGATGGTTGCCAGTCATGGCGGTATCCAGTTTCCCCCCGGCCAGCATATTTTCCACCACCGAGTGGTCCTGGGTGCGTTCGACAAATACCCCGTTTCGAAACAGGTACAGGCGGCTATCTCCGACATGAGACCACCAGGCAAGGCCTTGCTGCATAAGACATAACACAGCGGTGGTACCAGGGTTGATGGGTGGGGTCTGGGATTGGCCCTGTTTTACAATCCGTTGATGAGCTGTTTCCAGGGTCTGTTGCATAAAACCCACCGGGTCTTTAATCGGAATACTCTGGCGGGTAAAAGCCTCGGCGGCGGTATCCACCAGGGTCTGGGCGGCTAACTCTCCTCCGGGACGCCCCCCCAGCCCATCACCCAGCACCAGCAGGACGGTATCCAGCTTTTCATAGATGGCCACCCGGTCCTGATTTTTACTTCGGTTTCCCAAAAGGCTGGCGGTAGCAGTGAGATATTGCATCGCTAGACCTCGGGCATCTCTTCTTCACTGAGCAGGCTAACCTTATCAACCGGTAGCCGGTCCAGTAATTCATCCACTTCCTGGGGCCGATCCAGGGGATCGACCGCCATGGCCCAGTCGATGGCCTTGAGCAATTGTTGGGAATAGCGTTTCTTGAAGGCACTACTGGCGGGCTTAAGGCTGTCTCTTTCCCGACGTTGGGGTGAGGGTGGTGGGGATGTTCCTTCGATACAGGATCGCATGGTGGCACCCAGGGCATAAATATCAGTCCAGGGACCGATGTAGCCAGCCGGGTCCAGTTGTTCGATGGGGGAGAAACCCGGCGTGACCACCTGGTTGGACTGGAACTGGCGGGTGTGCATCATTTCGTGGGCGGCGCCAAAGTCCAGCAACAGGGGGTTACCCCCTTTACGGATATGAACATTGCCAGGTTTGATGTCCAGGTGTAACAGGCCATGGCTGTGGATGACTTTCAGGCCATGCAGCAGGGGCACGAAGACCGTGTTAATAAAACGCTCGGTCAGGTTGCCTTGATACTTTTTAATATAGGCCTGTAGATTTACCCCGGATTCATAATCCATGACCATATAGACGGTGCCATTGGCACGAAAGAAATTCAGTACATTGACGATATTGGGGTGTTTCAGGCCAGTGAGGGTGCTGGCTTCCTGGAAAAACAGGCGTCGGCCGCGGGACAGGCGTTCATCATTGTCAGTGCCGATGGGAATGACACGAAACTGATCATCCCGCTCAGCAATGGTGGTCGGCATGTATTCCTTAATCACAACATTGCTGCCATCCTCCTTGTTTTTCGCCTTGTAGACGATACTGAAACCACCTCCACCAAGGCGCTTTTCAATCTCATAGTGGTCTACAATGGCGCCCTCTGGCAGGGCATGCTTGCTGTCAGTCATGTCTTGTTGTTGTTATCTACGTTATGATATCTGTCCCTGGCCCGCACAATGGCAGCACCGCAGGGGTATCAGTATAGAGCCATGTGAGCAAATAGGAAAAATTTTCATGATCCGTAGTATGACCGCCTTCGCAAGACAGGAAACCAGTGCCGACTGGGGTGAGCTGTCCCTTGAGCTCCGCTCCGTTAATCAACGCCACCTGGACATTTTTCTTCGCCTGCCCGAGGAACTGCGGGCCCAGGAACCCAAACTTCGGGAAATGATCAACGGCAAACTGGTCCGGGGCAAGGTCGAATGCTCGGTTCGCTTTAACCGGGCCGAAACCCAGCAAAGTGCTTTTACCGTCAACAAGGAACTGGCCAGCCATCTTTCCAAGGCCAGCCGTGAGGTGGATGCCCTGCTTTACAACCCATCGCCCATCAACTCCATGGACATTCTACGCTGGCCCGGTGTCCTGCAGTATGAAGAGCAGGACATGACCCCGGTACAGGAGGCCTTGCTGCAAACCCTGGCAAAGGCACTGGATGATCTGGTTGTGGCCCGTGAACGGGAAGGGGAAAAACTCAAGGCCATGATCCTGCAACGCTGTGATGGTATCGCCGTTGAGACTACCAAGGTCAAAGCCGTCATTCCTGAGATCATGAGCAAATGGAAAGACAAGACCCAGGCCAGGCTGGATGAGCTAAAGATCGAGATTGATGATAACCGTCTGGCCCAGGAGCTGGCCCATATTGCCCAAAAGACCGATGTGGAAGAAGAACTGGATCGCCTCGACAGTCATCTGGATGAGATACGGCGCATTCTCGAAAGTGATAAACCCGTTGGCCGACGCCTGGACTTTCTGATGCAGGAATTGCATCGTGAGGCCAATACCCTGGGATCAAAATCCATTGACAAACAGACCACCAACGCCTCTGTTGAACTGAAAGTGCTCATTGAGCAGGCCAGGGAACAGGTACAGAACATAGAATAAAATTAAGTCATTCACTTATATAGCTATGACATTCTGGTCATGGCTTGTGATAAATGTCATCTTATCGTCCAGGTTTAAGTAGTTAATAAAATTACAGATTTTGTTAATTATTAACAAACCTTTGTTCTTCACTCCATTATGCTGGCCCATTAATGCAAAAGCTTGAGTTTGATAGAGCCGATGTGGTTCACTTTTCACACTATTTCTTCATTCTTCAGCGTTCATTCGTGAATAATCTATTTATTCCTTCAATTTAGTTGTAATAACGATGAGGGGATTATCGATAAATTGTCGCTTAAGGACATGAGAGCAAGATAATCCTAATAAAATCAGAAGGAATAGGAACATGAAAACCATATTTACGCAATTTCGCATTGTTTTTTTTATGCTAATTACCGGACTGTTTACCATTAATTGTGGTGGAGGCGGTGGTGGTGGTGCACCAGCAGGTGGTGATGGCGGTACAAACCTTAGTAAGGATGCTTCTCTGTCAGGACTTAGTTTGAGCCATGGTAGTCTTGATCAGCTAATTCAGGCTGATTTATTTGAGTACACCGCAACAGTCAGTTTCCTGATTAGCTCGGTAACGGTCAGTGCAGTCACCTCCCATAATAAGGCCTCTCTCAATCTCAACGGGGATCAACTGGATACCAGTACAGGGCAGCTCAAGCTTGAACTTATTGAGGGAGAAAACAACATCACGGTTGAAGTGACTGCCGAAGATGGTTCTACCAGGAATACTTATATCATTGTAGTCACTAGACAGAGCAAGGCAGAGTTTATTCAGCAAGCCTATCTTAAGGCCAGTAACCCGGACAAGTTTGATGACTTTGGTTTTAGAGTGGCGTTATCTGGGGATACTCTGGTGGTTGGGGCTTACCGCGAGGACGGTGATACTAATAGCGATGGCATAGAGGAAGGTGCAAATAACGACGCAAACCATGCTGGTGTGGTTTATGTATTTGAGCGTACAGATGGTAACTGGGTTCAACAGGCATATCTTAAAGGGTCTAACACTGAAGGTGGTTTAGTGTTTGGTGATCGGTTTGGTTGGAGTATAGATGTTGATGAGGATACTCTGGTTGTGGGCGCTGCTTATGAGGAT
>JAOULO010000003.1 GCA_029881995.1 Gammaproteobacteria bacterium | reverse complement strand
TTCAATGAAATGCTAGTCGATAATGATGATGAGCCAAATGCAGGGGCTGTATATGTTTTTGTGCGTAATAGTGGAGTTTGGACTCAACAGGCTTATCTAAAAGCAATAAATGCCGAGGCAGGTGATCTGTTTGGCTGGAGTGTCGGTATTGCTGGGGATACGGTCATGATAGGCGCCGTTGGTGAAAGTGGAACTAAGTCAAGTGATGGTAAGCTGTCATCAGACAAGGATGATGATGGTGCAACAGGTGCAGGTGCAGTTTATGTCTTTTCACGCAAGGGTACTGAGTGGAAGCAGATCGAATACCTGAAAGCGGAAAATGCGGGTGAGCTTGACCGGTTTGGTTACGATGTTGATATCGAAGCTAACACACTTGTGGTGAGTGCTGTTGGTGAAAAAGGTGATGCAAACAGCAAGGTGGGTGCATATAACGATAATGAGGGAAAGGATACCGGCGCTGTCTATGTATTCACTCTTGCAGAGGGTGTGTGGGATCAAACTCATTATCTAAAGGCAAAGGATGCCAAAACAAAAGACGCCTTTGGTCAAAGTGTTGCGATCAATGATGATACGCTTGTGGTGGGTGCCCCAGGTAAGGATGGGAGAAAAGGTGCCGCTTATATTTTCAATCGTGATGATTCAAACTGGCTGTATTCAGTGACATTGTCCGCAAGCAATGCCGAGGCGGGAGACCTGTTTGGTTACAGTGTGGATATTGATGGCAATTCACTTGTGATAAGTGCTGTGAGTGAGGGCGGGGATGTCAATAGCACGATTGAAGCTTCAAATAACGATGCACCAGAATCCGGGGCCGCCTACCTTTATGTTCGGTCAGGTGATGTATGGGAGCAACAAGTCTATGTTAAGGCCAGTAATCCTGATGACAAAGATTTCTTTGGGTTTAGTGTTGGGATAAGTGGTGATACTCTCGTGGTAGGAGCAAATGGTGAAGCCAGTGCAGATGGGGTGCAATCTGATAATAATGCCGCTGGTGCAGGAGCTGTTTACGTTTTTCAATAATTATTTGTTGATATAACAAAAAGCCGGTTCGTTGGTTGAACCGGCTTTTTTCTTTTATAAGGTATGATTACGCATTCTCTTCATCATAGTTGTCCCATTCTCCTGCCATGATTTCTCGTGCATGCTGCCAGACAATGGATGATGGTGTGCTAAAATAGATTTCGCGCTGCAGCTTATTACCAGGTAACATTTCACTGATACGATCCGTAGCATAACGTGAGTCATGAATGTATTTTGAATTTATCGCCTTATCAAATCCCAATCCATTGGTTTTATAGTTATCATAAAAAATTTGTGTTTCACTAGATATCGCGATGGAGGCTGCATACCGAGGATCATCGGCCATCTTTAACATCTGTATACCACTATGGGTAATGGCCTGATACATATCACGTAAAGGAATTCGGGATAGCTCATTGGTTTTTTCAGCCTGTTCCGGCAGGAAATATTCTTCAGACATTTCTTCTTCCTGAGCATAGAGGGCATCATCGGTCAGGTATTGCAGATCCTCATACTGATTATTGGCGGCAGGGATATCCACCAGCTTGCCATTGATAATCCGTTGCTTATAAAAGCCACTTGCCCGATAAGGGGTCATACCATAGCCACCACCAACATCAGAATGGGCTCCTGGGTAGGCGGTTTCGACAAAATGCTGAGGCAGGGATTGAGTGGCCGAAGACTTAATGGACTGCAGATCAAACAGGGCACGCCGTTCATGTTCGGCGGTGTAATGTACACAGCGCATCACCCTGGCGGGATCAACTGACAGATCAAAGTCGACATCCAGTTCATTACCAGGAATGCCGAATGAGGCGACAGTATCAAAAATACCAAGAAAACGAATCGTGATGTCATGATGTTCTGTTGTACTGTCACCAACAGGGATGGGCAGGTTCAACAACATGTTCACGAAATGCCGTGCCTGGGACGCGCCACGGCTAAAACCAAATACATCGATGTATTTTTTATCGCAATCGCGTGCTTCAGGTTTGTCCAGTTGATACTTGATAAATTCATACGCTCGGGTCATGCGACGACGTGCACCAGCCCCTGTGATACCGCCAATCAATCGACTACCACTAACTGAGCCTACACCGCGGATATATTTTTTGCGAATAAATTGAATGTCAGCTTCATTGTTATAGTTATACGGTGATGTGTTATAGAGTCGAAATAATTTGGCAATATTGGTTTCACATCCTTCTGGAATATCGGCATCTTTATTATTACCAGTACCATCAAAAAATATACCGATCTGCGCTGCTTTAATCGTCATGTTTACACCTCCCTTGATTATTATTATGTGTATATTTTTGTCTGACGAGGCGGTCAGTCTTTCCGAGCATAGATGAAATAGGATCTACTTTCTGTGAAATTTTAACAGCAGGTATAAAAGTTACGCTAAAGGAACCGATGATAAGAGGGCTGCTTTTCTGTCAGTAGTTATCAAAATTGTTTGATATAGCTCATAAATGTACCAGGGGCTGTTTAATCTGAGGCCGTATAACTCAACCATCAGTTTCATTTCGTTACATCTGTGAAAAGGCTTAGTCCGAACGTTCTAGTGCATGTATACAAATTTTCGAGTTGCTTTCAAAAGCCTAAAAAAATTGGTTTTATATGTTGACAATATTAATGTGGAAATATATTGTACAGCCAGAGTGTGGGGGATGGATGATTTTTGAACAATCTGGGATGTTTTAAACTGTCTTTGGAATTAGTCTAATTTTAATTATTTTGGATTAAATTTAGCATGGACAGGGACGTTCAAAATCTAATCAGGGTTGTTCATTTCTCCCCCATTACCAAGTTGAGAATTCGTCTTGTGACGAAGCTTTTGAAATATGGATCTTCTTATGGGGGTTTAAAATGGAAATCGAAATTAGAAAAAGCTTTATAGCTTTAGCAATGAGTAGCAGTCTGGCACTCGCAGGCTGTGGTGGTGGAAGTGGTGGCGGTAGTGCAGCGCCAGCGCCAGCGCCAGACGAACCAACACCGGAAATACCAGCACCAATAGTGGAAGTGCCTAAACTTAAGGCCCATTTTTTTGTTGGTAAGTCTGCTGCTAGCGGTTCAGAGTTATGGAAATCAGATGGTACGGCAGAAGGGACTGCTTTGGTCAAGGAGATCAATACTGCTAGCCCGTCTTACCCATCCAACTTTATTGAAGTTGGAGGCATGACTTTTTTTACTGCTGATGATGGTCTTCACGGTAAGGAACTTCACAAGTCTGATGGCCTTGAAACTTCATTGGTGAAGGATATTCATCCTTCAGGTACCAGCAATCCACGTCAAATGACTGTCTTCAAAGGCAAGCTCTATTTCATCGCGAATGATGACATGAACACTGCTATGTTGATGGAAAGTGATGGAACAGCAGAAGGTACAGTAAGATTAGGTAGTATTGCAGGGGTTGATAACCTTACTGTAATGGCTGCTGATGAAACGCTGTACTTTACAACTGGGAATGGTGCTGCCCTGTGGAAGTTTGATGGGGTGACATTCCCATCTTCTCCTATAGCCTCTGCCAGCGTTCCAGTTGATGCGCCAGTTGTCTTTAATGGTGCAAATAGACTGACTGTTGTTGGTAGTAACCTGTACTTCGTTGCTTCTAATGGATTTGGTACAGAGTTATGGATTAGCAATGTATCGGGTACAAATATTGTTAAGGATCTTTTTGTAGGCACCAGTAGTGGATTAAATGCTAACAGCAAGCTGCATGCAGTTGGAGACAAGCTGATCTTTACAAACTACAACCGTATGATCTATGTAACTGATGGAACAGATGTTAATACTTTGCCTGTCAAGAATGCCAGTAATGCAAATGTTTATATTGATAACAGCTATCAATACACAGGCTCAAATGGATCATTAATGTATTTTATTAATAGTTCAGGTCGAGCAGTATGGCGAACAGATGGAACTCAAGCTGGAACATTTTCTGTAACGACAAACTATTTTTATTACATGAATGATTTCCAGGCGACTGCAAATGGTGATGTCTATTTTAATAAGAGTAATAACTTGTGGAAATCAGACGGAACTTTGGCAGGGACAGTAAATGTTGCAAGTAATATTCGCAAACATAAGGTCACTAAGAGTGGTAATAGAGTCTATTTTTATAACTATAGCAATCAGTATGGTTATATTAATAACGGTGGTCCCTATGCGCCTACAACCTATCTGACACAGGAAAAATACAACAATTCTCCCCTGCATACAGGTGCAGATAAACTGTATTTTGCCTATGATGATGGTGTTCACTCCTCTGAACCATGGTCTAGTGATGGCACTGCTGATGGTACAGTAATGATTAGTGATGTTAGTGTTAACCCTGTCGAAAGTAGCTATCCTTATGACAAGGCTGAACTCAATGGCAAGTTATACTTTGTTGCTCAAAGTAGCAATGAAGAAAATGAGCTATGGGTAACTGACGGTACCAATGAAGGCACCATGAAACTGGGCGCGGATATTTATGACGTCAGAAGTCTGACTGCTTCAGGTGATAAAATGTTTTTTGTCGCCGATCATGACGACTATGGTGATGAGTTATGGGTAACCGACGGAACTGAGGAAGGAACTCATATCGTTGTGGATCTTGATCCAGGTGATAACAACTCAAACCCAACGAGTCTTGTTGATGCCAATGGCACACTATTCTTTATTGATGGTGACAACTGGATGATCTGGAAAACCGACGGTACTCTGGAAGGGACACTACCTGTCAGTGGTCTTATTCAACCTGAATCGGCCCTTTTTGCTGCAGGCAATAAGGTCTACTTTGTGTTTTATCATGAAAACTACGAAGAAGAACTCTGGGTGACTGATGGGACATTTGCTGGTACCAAAATGGTTAAGGATATCAACCCCGATGGTAGTGGTGTTGCTGACTATGAGGACTTTCTTGCAGCCAGTATTGGTGATGTTCTGTATTTCGGTGCAGATGATGGATCCAATGGTTTTGAGCTTTGGAAGACTGATGGTACTGAAGAAGGTACTCAGATGGTAATAAACCTTCTTGATACTTATGATGGTCTTGGCTATATGTGGAGCTTTAGTAATTCTGGCGGCTTTAAAGTCATTGATAACCATGTCTATTTTCTTGCTTACACTGAAAACGAAGAGAAAGAACTTTGGAAATCAGACGGTACTGCTGAAGGGACTGTTCAATTGACCAATTTTGGTGAATTGGGTGGTTGGGTTAACTTTGAGGCCGGTATCGTTAAAAACAAAGACGAGATATTTTTCTCTGCTAGCAATGGTATGCAAGGTAGTGAGCTTTGGAAAACCAATGGAACTCTTGAAGGGACAGCTATGGTGAAGGATATTAACGTTGATGGAGATTCTTATCCATACGGACTTGATGTATTCAATGATATCCTGTTCTTCATTTCCAATGATGGTATTCATGGTAATGAACTATGGAAGTCTGATGGTACAGAAGAAGGTACCATTATGGTCAAGGATATTGCCGAAGGTAACCAGCATGGTGCTGAGGCACTTGAAGAAGGTTATGTTGATTTGGATGATTAGTTATTTAATTGTAACAATTCATTAAATTCTTCTTTGAACTTAAGGGCTGACATGTTTCATGTCAGCCTTTTTTTGTTTGCTGTTAGAGCGTAGTCAACTTATCTTTGTTGGAGTTAGCTGTTAGAATTTGACAATAGTAAACTCACTTGTATCAGTTATCATTTGTATATATTTATCGAAATGGAAAAAGTATGAATTCTGAATCCTATCCCGGTACTCTTTTCGTTTTTTCAGCACCCTCAGGTGCCGGCAAGACTTCATTGGTCAAGGCCTTATTGCAAAATATGGACGGGATTGCCGTTTCGGTATCCCACACCACTCGGGCCATGCGACCGGGAGAAGAGAATGGTGTGCATTATCACTTCGTCGATATCCCGGAATTTGAAAAAATGGTTGCCGGGGATGCCTTTCTGGAGCACGCAAAGGTGTTCGATAATTATTACGGCACCTCCCGCACGGGTATCGAGCAGCAACTGGCCCTGGGAATGGACGTGATCCTGGAGATTGACTGGCAGGGGGCGGCTCAGGTACGCAAGCTGATGCCGGAAACCGTGGGGGTGTTTATCCTGCCACCTTCCCGGGATGCCCTGGAGCAGCGACTGCGTGGCCGGGGTCAGGATAGTGATGAGATCATCGCCCGCCGGATGCGCGATGCCCAGTCTGAGAGTGCTCACTACCATGAGTTTGAGTATGTGGTGGTCAACGATGATTTCGATACTGCCCTGGCCGAACTACAGGCCATTGTCACCTGCCAGCGCCAGCGGCTACCCGCCCAGCAGTGGCGGTACGGTAAAATGATCGAGGGTCTGCTGGCACAATAGCTATTCGGCCGGTATACTTATCAGTTCGTTTGAATCAAATTCTGGCCGGCCCTCGGGATAGCGTAGGGGGTAGCAAAATCACTGGAGTAAAGTATGGCGCGTGTAACCGTAGAAGATTGTCTGGATAATGTTGATAACCGTTTTCAGCTGGTACTGGTCTCGACCAAGCGTGCCCGCCAGATTGCCAATGGACAGGAACCCATGGTCGCATGGGAGAATGACAAGCCTACCGTGGTTGCCCTGCGTGAAATTGCTGAGGGTTTAGTGACTCGTGATATTCTGACAGCGGTTGAGAACCCTGTACTGGAGGAAGAAGAAATTATTGCTGAGGGTGGTGAGGAACAGACCGCTGCAGCCACCAACCCCAGTGATGAGATTGTCGACGCCACAGCCGAGAATCCTGTTCTGAAAAACGAAGACGAGTAAGCAGGAGGCGTGTATTAGCGCCCGACCCCACCCAGGAACCCGAAAGTTCAAAGCGGAACGCCAGCCGGCGTTTCGTATCAGCCACTTATGTGAAATGCTTGAGCAATACATGTCCCCCGAAGAGGTGGCGGACGTGTATCGTGCCTATTTATTTGGTGCCGAGGCCCATGAGGGCCAGAAACGTAAAAGTGGTGAAGCCTATATATTCCATCCCCTGACCGTAGCCCGTATTCTGGCGGAATTACGCATGGATCCCCCCACCATCATTGCCGCGATTTTGCATGATGTTATCGAAGATACTCCAACGGCCAAGGAACAGGTGATCACCTCTTTTGGTGAAGAAGTCGCTGAATTGGTGGATGGGGTCAGTAAGCTGACCCATATTGAATTCGACACCAAGGCCGAGGCCCAGGCCGAGAACTTCCGTAAAATGATGCTGGCCATGGTGAATGATATCCGCGTCATCCTGGTCAAGCTGGCCGACCGTCTGCATAACATGCGTACCCTGGGGGTCATGCGACCAGAGAAACGCCGCCGAATTGCCAGAGAGACCCTGGAAATCTATGCCCCCATCGCCAACCGTCTGGGAATGCATGGAATTCGTATGGAGCTGGAGGATCTGGGTTTTCTCGCCAGTAATCCCCTTCGCTACCGTGTGTTGACCGATGCAATGAAAAAGGTGCGCGGTAATCGACGCGAAATTGTAGGCAAAATGGAAGAGACCATGAAGGAGCGGCTCAAGCAGGAAGGGCTGCCTAGCTCGGTCGTGGGTCGAGAGAAACATATTTATAGCACTTACCGTAAGATGCGGGAGAAAAAACTGTCCTTTCATGAAGTTATGGATGTGTTTGCTTTTCGTATTGTGGTGGATAGCGTCGATACCTGTTACCGGGTATTGGGAGCGGTACATAATCTCTATACCCCGGTTCCGGGTCGCTTCAAAGACTATATTGCGATTCCAAAAGTGAATGGTTACCAGTCATTACACACGGTACTGTTCAGCCCCTATAGTGTGCCCATCGAAGTGCAGATTCGAACCGATGACATGGATACCGTGGCCGAGGCGGGCATTGCGGCCCATTGGCAATACAAGAGTAAGGAAAGTCGTAATAGCACTGCCCATCAACGCACTCGCCAGTGGTTAAGTGGCCTGCTGGATATTCAGCAACATGCCGGTAACTCCATTGAGTTTCTGGAAAATGTCAAAATCGACCTGTTTCCCGATGAGGTCTATGTCTTTACCCCCAATGGTGAAATCCGTGAAATGCCCCGTGGAGCCACCGCAGTGGATTTTGCCTATGCCGTGCATACTGATGTGGGTAATCATTGTGTGGCGGTTAAAATTGATCGCCGGCTTATGCCATTACGAACTGAACTCATCAATGGCCAGACTGTGGAGATCATCACGGCCAAAGGCACACGGCCCAACCCGGCCTGGCTGGATTTTGTGGTAACGGCCAAGGCTCGTGCCACCATTCGCCATTACCTGAAAAATTTACAATACGATGAAGCCGTAACCCTGGGACAACGATTGTTGGAAAAGGCACTACGCAGTTACGATGTAGATATGCAGAGCATTACTAAAAAGCAGTTTAATGTTTTGTTAAAGGATTATGGGCTGGAAAGTATTTCAGACCTGCTAAGTGAAATTGGTCTGGGTAACCGAATTCCTGCTTTGGTGGCTCGTAGCCTGTTACAGTCCAAGACTAAAAAGGCGGAGATTGTGGAGCAGGATGTGGGTGGACAGCATCCCCTGGTGATCAAGGGCACGGAAGGTGCGGTTGTCAGCCTTGCAAAATGTTGTCGCCCCATTCCCGGTGACCCTGTTGTCGGCTTTGTTACCTCCGGGCGTGGCATCGTGATCCATTCAGAGACCTGTTCCAATGTCGCCGAGTATCGCAAGCTACCGGAAAAATGGATCGATGTGCAGTGGGACGATAATGTGGAAGGGGAATTTCCTGTCGAATTACGCCTGCTAGTGCAAAACCAGCGTGGTGTATTGGCTACCGTTGCGGCGGCTATCTCTGAGCTCAGCGCCAATATTGAGCATGTCATTATGGAGGAACGCGATGGCCTGCATTCCAGTCTTTCCTTTATTGTGGCGGTAACAGGCCGCAAACACCTGGCGCGAATCATTATGCGGCTTCGCAGCATCGACCTGGTGGAACGTATTCATCGTATGCACCACTAGGACCTACTGCCCTAATCAGCTACTAAAGTTAGGGTGGCTGAATAAATCTTCTTCTACATTTCACTCCTTATTAAAGAAAGTCTCATCAAAGGCCGATTTCCTGTCATGTACAAGGTGTGTATATAGCCGCAATTATATTGTGACGTTATGGCGTGAGTTGGTGGTCGAGTTGGGAGATGGGTTTATCAGGGAGTGTCTGTGAAGAAGAAAAAAGCCTCATTGATGTTGAAAAAATATTTAGCAAAAATTGAAATTAAAAGATTCTTAAAATCTTTTAATCCATCACGCTATATAAAACTGCCTCGCTTGCATAAAGCTGCAGCATTGATCATGCTGATCCCTTTTGTCTTGCAACCATTTTTATTTGATGCGATGAGTCTGAAGAATGTCGAGATTTTTCTACCCGACATATATGACTCGATACCCTTGATTAACCTTATTGACCCTTTCCATATTCCCTTTTATGACGCTGAAATAAAATTTGAAAGTTTAAATTATTCGGTACTGGTTTTATTACCATTATTTATTCTTGCTGCCATGGTATCGCAGTGGCTGGTTAAGCGTAGCAATACAAAACAAAATGAGCAGGTGTTTGAAGAAAAACAGAAAAGTGTCAAATATACAGAAGGCTTGGAAGATCTCAATGGAGCCGTGCTTCCTGTCTGGAATCGACAGATAGAGTCTGCACGTAAGCAGTCTGAGGTAGCGGTAAAAGACCTGGCTAAACAGTTTGGCGGTATTGCTCGACGCCTGAATGAATCGATACAGGCCTCAGTCAGTTATGCCAATGATGGTGCCAGTAATATTGGTAACCGTGACGAAGGGGCTACTGGCATGATAAGTCAGCAGGAACTGGGCGAAATGCTGGATACCTTAAAAGAGGCCATCGATGTTAAGTCTGTTTTACTGGACAAAATTAATGAATTGAAGGAACAAACCAATGTCATGAAAGAGGTGGTTTCCTCTGTTAAGGCTGTATCACGTCGAACAGAGGTTCTGGCGATTAATGCTTCCATTGAATCAAGACGAGCAGGTGTCCATGGCAAGAGCTTTGGTATCGTTGCCAATGAGGTACGTAAGCTGTCAGAACAATCAGAGCAAATGGTGGATGATGTCGGGCATCGCATTCAGATGCTGGAATCAAAAATGGACGAAGTTATTGCACAAACAAATATTAATGCCAATGGTCCAGAAGAGCTGGCTAACAATTCCAATAAAACAATGTCTCTGTATGAGCGTTTCCGTATGCTGGCCCTGAGCCTGAGTAAGTCATCCGAAATTCTGCTAGTCGAGAGTAGCAATATTAAAAATGAAATTAATGAAATTCTGGTGGCCTTGCAGTATCAGGACAAGACATCGCAGATGTTAATCCATGTCACTGATGATGTGGAATCATTAATTGATTTTCTTGAGAATAATAAACAGAGCAATGTCTTTAATCCTCTTGATGTAGAACAGTGGCTGGATAAACTTTATAACACATACACCATGATAGAGGAAAAACGAGCCCATACTGGCGAAGAACAGAATTATGAAGAGCAGGATGAAGATGATGGCTCATTGGAATTCTTTTAGGTTTATTCCCCTGCAATATCACTTTTATTAACACGATTTTACATTTGTTTACTTTGTAAAGCCTGCTCCTATACCGATAAAATAATAATCGGGTTCATCGTGGGTGCTATGCGGAAAATTCTCTCCTTACTTGTTTGTTTATTGGTACTGATTTCCTGTAGTAATTCATCAGGTTCTGGGGCGGCTGCTACAGCACAGTGTACAGGGAGCAGTGCACCAGACTATCTCTACAAGGCAGAAGGGGATTATATCAAACTACTAAGGACGTCTGATTGCAGTTATCAGCCCTTGTTTATCAAGGGTATCAACCTGGGGGTTGCCAAACCAGGAAAATACGCAGGCGATCTGGAAACTGCAGCCAGTTACAATGATTTCATGCGCTGGTTTCAGTTGATGGTGGATGCAGGTATCAATGTCGTTCGCGTTTATACCTTGCACATGGATTTTTTCTATGATGCTGTACATGACTTTAACACTGCACGAGAAGCCAGTGGTAAGTCACCACTTTATGTCATGCATGGTATCTGGCTGGATGAAAATAGCCCGGCTGTGGACCTTTATACTGTCACGAGTAACTTCTCCACCAATATTAATGAAGTGGTCAATGCAGTGCATGGCAATATAACGCTGGATTATGTGGGCAGGCCGGGCAAGGGCTATGGTATCTATACTGCGAATATCCAGAAATGGGTGATTGGCTGGATTATTGGTCGAGAAGTGCATCCTGATGAAATAGCGCTGACCAATAGTAACAACTCTAGTATTAATTCCTATAGTGGGACGGTTTTATCATTACCCAGTGGCAGTCCGTCTGAGGCATGGATTACGGCGCGCATGGACGAAGTGCTGGCATATGAAAAACAACAATACACGAAACAAAGACCCATCAGTTTTTCCTCCTGGCCGACTCTGGATCCCTTGAGTCATAGTACCGAGATCAGTGGTTCCGGTTATGAAGACAGCGAAAAGGTTGATCTGGCGAATATTGATATAAGCAGTGCAGCAGCGGGAGTATTTTATAGCTTCCATGCCTATCCCTACTATCCTGACTTTATTAGTGAAGATACGGCTTATCGAACATGGACCGATGCTGATGGTGCAAACAGTTATAAAGGCTATCTTGCTGCACTGCGTAATCACTATAGTGGCCGACCAGTATTGATTGCTGAATTCAGTGTGCCATCCAGCTGGGGCAATGTGCATTCTTCGCATAGTGGTATGCATCATGGTGGTCATGATGAAACGGCCCAGGGGAATTACGGCGCTCGTATGTTGCAGAACATTGCCGATGTGGAAATGGGTGGCGGGATGTTGTTTGCCTGGATTGATGAGTGGTGGAAGCCTACCTGGTTGACCAATGAGTTTGATTTTCCCTTTAGCCGTCGTGCCTACTGGCATAACATCATGGCACCGGAGCAGAATTACGGCCTGTTGGGATTTAAACCAGATACGCCTGCTTATACAAACCTGACATGGTCAGGTACGAATATTACCAGTGTAAAAGCAGCAGCAGATACAAGTTTTTATCGCCTGCAACTGGGTTTGGCCGCTTCTTTAACTACCAGTGATGAGATACTCATTGCCCTGGATACCTATGACGATTCCACCACACCAGCCAAACTGGGTGAAACAAAAATTACCAGTAACGAGAGTAGCTACATCACTGGTGGTAGTCCGGTGAACACCGCACAGGGTAGTGAATTCCTGTTGAGGATTTATTATGCAAGTGGTAACTGGCAGGCCCAGTTGTATGTTGGGCAGGATTATGATCTGTATGGCTTGTACGGTTCAGAGCATACTTCGAATCTTCGTTCACCAACTACGCCAACTAATACCTGGGGTAAGGTAGTCTGGAAAACCAACTACACCGATTATAGTGGCGTATCATATAGTTCCTTTTATGCCAGCCAGACGAATTATGAATTCCAGGCCGGACAATTACGGGTCAGACCGGTAGGTGGATCGGTAAGCTCAAAAGATGCGGTAATCATTCAGGCCAATCAGGTCGAGGTGTTATTACCCTGGGCACTATTACAGTTTACAGATCCTGCACAGCATAAGGTTTTTCATGATGATGCCTCAACACCCTCAACCTGGCAGGATGCCTATATCACTTTGGGTATAGCACAGGCGGTTGTATTCAATGGAGTTCTTGAAGGTGAAAGCAGTCGTTATCTGTGGAATAAATGGTTTACCAATCCGGCAGCCAACCCCCAGACAGAACCCATGCCTGCTTATTCTGAAGTCATCAAACAAAGTTATTATGTTTATAAGGAGGCCATTGCCACTATTGGTAATTGATTTCTCATGCGACTGAAGCAAAAGATTATTCCCTGTTTACTATTAGTATTACCCTCTTATTCGATTGCAAGTGGTGTCTATCAGGTAGAAACCAGATCCTGTACGACTTATGAGCACAGACCTGATACAGGACCGGCAGCCTGTACCGATTTTAGTCGACAGGATTTGCAACATGAAAGTCTGACAAGTAGAAACCTGAATGGTATTCGTTTGATTCGTGCAAAGTTAGATGGGGCCAATCTTAAAAATGCCAGTCTACAGGGCGCCAAAATGGCCTTTGTCATTTTGAAGCAGGCCGATTTAAGTCATGCAGATTTACGCTATACAGATTTAAGACAGGCCAATCTTTATCAAGCTAATTTACAGAGCGTGGATCTTCGGGGTGCCAATCTTAGTGGTGCAAGACTGGCGGGGACGAATTTGAAACAGGCAATTTATAATGACCAGTCTATTCTTCCGTTTAGTGAAGACATGGCAAAAAAGTTAGGTATGGTGTTAGTTAAATAGAGGTGACTGATATAAAATCTATTGGCTATCTAGTATGAAGGTCACCATATCATACAGGTAGAGTGGCATGCAGTTAATGTGGTTGGCATCTAGTTCAGGAACAGTATTGCAATTGACTAACTCCACGTTTGAGACAGCACCTCGGGCTACCATGTTAGACCACGTAGCCTCTGCATTTTTAGGTGGGACTACTTTATCATATACTCCATAGAAAAGCCGAACACGAGAAGTCGGTTTCCAATCATGGATACTGTTATCCACTAAATGTTGTTTTATGGTAGTTTCACCATCTGTCCTGAAGTCATTTAGAAAGGTTTCCTGAAAAAGTTCTGCAGTAATTTTTGAAAAGGTGGAATCAACTTTACTGTCTGTTTGCGATCCATCAAAATAGGTATCGGTATACCCGGCATAAGGTTCCTTTAATACACTATCAACTCGGTTGTAGCCATATATCGTATCATAGGCCTTATATAAATAAGTTACATTGGCCCCAGATGCAAGGGTGTCTGCCATCAGGGCGTCAGTCGCTGTTGTGCTAAGGTCATAGGCCCCGGAACCTGCTAGTGTGGCGGTTACAGAAAACTGATCACTGTATTTTTCCTGAATCATTTTGTGAGTTGCCAGTGCGGCATAGGCCCCTTCTGAATAACCTGTCAGATACAGCTTACCATCGGTTAAGATCGATTCCTGAGACAGGATACTTGTTACGGCAGTTAAAAAATCCACGCTGGATGTGGCCAGTCTTTCAGCATGCATGTAAGGGTGGAAACTGCTGTTGGACTCTCCATAACCAACGTAATCTGGCATCATTACGATATTATTCATTGCGGCAATAATGGCACCCGTATCCTGATAGAAAGCCTGGTTTGTTGGGGCGTGACTATTATCAAATATGGTGCCATGGTGGTAATTAATGATTGATGGTTTGTTTCCCGTTGAGGTGTCGGGCAATACCAGCAAACCGGATGCCTTGACTGGTTGCGCTGTGGCATCAGTCGTCCAGTAGACGACCTTATGAACCTTTATCGTATATTGAATATTGTCGGGTGGGATAGAGCCTAGACCATTATAAGGCTTGTAGAAATTATGCAATATCTTAAGGTGCTCAAGTGTAAAAGGTGTTTCTTTAAGAATTTGCTCAACTGAGAAAACCTGACCAGATTTATCCAGTGTTTCATTGCCGTTGGATGGGGCATTACCCTGGCCTCCACCACTGCCACCGCCAAGACCGCAGGCGGCGATTGCCAGGGTCAACAGAATAATAATGAGAAAAGAATGAAGGCGCTCAGTCAGCATAAAGACTCTGTTCTTGATTACGGATACTCAAGAAAGTCTAACAGAATGATGCTCTCCTTCAAGGAACGGGCTTGTGTTTATCTACCTACAAAGAATGTAAGGCTGTGTTGTTCAGGAACTGTATGCGATCCGGCTACGATTGTGATAGCGACAGTGGTCATTATCAATATGGCCTTTGTAATAATCCTTTAAAGCACGGCAGAGTCCCGGTCGGGATAACCAGAGATCATGATTATCCAGGCACAGACAGGTATCGACGATTTCTTCATGGTCCTGATAGACCTCGTAAATAGTCACCTGGTCTGGTCGGATATTTTTCTGTTTCAGAAAATCGATCAGGCCGCAGATGGTATCGGAATAGTATGAATTATAAGCATCATCCCATTCCAGTACGGAAACCCTGGCCTCATAGGTATACGGATGTGTTTTATTGTACTTGGAGTGAGGGCCAACCTGCTTTTCTGCCCAGGTCATGATTTTTCTTACCTCTCTAAAGCCTTTAGCGTCAATGGACATACCCAGAACAGGTATATCTGGAGGCTTATAAATAGAGGATGTGACCTGGATTCACATTGATCACGATCAATTAAAAATAGAATTTTAGATTATTTCTAAAAATCAGACTGTTTCCATGGAAACTGAAAAAACACTGCGAGCAAATTCACCGGCATTACAGCAATAATCGATATATTTTTGGGCAAGGTCGGGTACCACAGAATTCCTGACGGTGTCACGCTCAGCCAAAGCCGCTGCCCAGGCTGCAATATTAGGGGTGTCGGCATAAAACCCACTGCTATGCTGAGATTCGAGAATATCCATGCGCATGAACAGGGAGGCGAAGGCGGCATCAATGAGATTGAAGCTTTCACCATTGAAAAATGGTCCTTTGACCATAGGCTCAAGCTTTAACAGGCTGTCTTTCAATTCCTGTCTGCTGGCCTCAAACGTTTCCTTGTCGGCAGCGGTAGCGTAGCGATAATGGGCGAACAGTAAATCCCCTCCAAAGGCCATCCAGGCCCGGTTCAGTGCCCGTTGCAGGGGATCGGCCGGGTGCAGAGAGGGTGCACTAGTCTCATCGATATATTCCATGATCACGGTCGACTCAAACAGGGTGGTGTCATCCACCCTTAAAACTGGCACCTTGCCGAGAGGGGATATCTGACGAAACCACTCGGGAGGGTTCTTGAGTTCATCCAGAGTCAGGTAGCTGATCTCAAAATCGATATTTTTTTCCAGCAGGGTGATGACCGAGCGTTGTACAAAAGGGCAGAGTTCAAAGCTGATGAGTTTGAGGGACATGGGATTTCCTTATGGGTAAGCCTGTTTATGTGATCCAGAAGTCTATAAGAATATACTGATAGTTATATTGATTTCAATCAGTGTGATAAAGCCTGACGGGTTTTATCTCTATTTATCCCTGGGTATTGGGCATTCATTAGATCCAGGTATTCCAGTGGAGTGAGGGCACTGTTTTTCTCACGAACCCGTGGATTGGCCCCCTGTTTGATCAGAAAACGGGCCAGCTCCGAGTCATTCAATAATACCGCTGCATGTAGTGGTGTCAGACCATCCACCGGACTGACTGCATTAATGTTCATACCCCGGCCGATAAAGAATTTAAATAATTGATTACGTATCGACACATCCTCAATATTGGTCAGAAAATTTAGCCCGGTACGTGTTTTTAGATACTGTAGATCAGCACCATGGCCCCTGTAGTTCAACAGATAGGTCTCACAGACAATAGCAGGAATATAACTGGCCTTGTCATCGGTGGCGCAAACAATGAGCTCTTCGATATTGTTCTGGGTCATGTAATAGACTCCGCCACCGGAACCGATGAGGGTGATGAGAACAAGCAGGTAGAATAATTTTTTCATGTGTCAGATCGAATAGAAAGTAAAGGTTACATTAAATTATAAAATAGTCATAAGAAGAAAAACATCAAAACCGTTTAGTTTTTTTGTGATAAAAACTGTATTAATTTTGCTCTAAATTCATCAGGCATCTTGCTACCGTAAGAAAATTTTATCCAGTAATAGGATTTACCGTGATGTATGGGGTAGGCATTGATATAGGTATTCCAATAAAGTCCTTTAATCGTCTGGGGAACAATGGCCGAACTCATGGGTTGACCTGTACCTTCTTCGATTGTCAGGATAATTCCATGAGCAGTTGGACCTTCTTGTTGATAAAATTTACCAGTAGGTGCCCCTGTTCTATATTTGCCGGGTATAAGGAACAGCATGGTTCTGGATTTTGCAATCCATGTATTGTCGTTTTTGATAATACTTATATCTGAGAATTGTTCCTGAAGTAGATTGTTCAGTGCACTGATATCCAGTTTTGGTGCTGCATTAGAGCTTGCACAAAATTGTAGTGCGAATACGACTAAGCTGATACGTAGTGTGGCGTGTACACTCATGAGCTCAATCCGCTCCAGGAAGTTGTATCCATTTGCCATTATGGCAATAAATCAGGCCGGATGCCCTTTCAAGGACTCCATCTTCGATTGCTGTATGGTCTAAAGGCGGCAGCTTGGGAAATCTTTCCTGGCTTGCGTATCGTTTATACCGCTGGGTGATATATGATTTATCAACTGAACGGATGTAACGTTGAAAACTGTTGTTGCCCCCGGGTGCAGAATAGCCCCCATCAGCTACAACCAGTGTATTCGTTTTGTCAGGGCAGCTTGCTGTTCCACCCCAGTGGATATGTATGGCTTCTTCATTTTTGATAATACAAAAAACTGCCCAGTCCTTTTGCCCGGTTTTGGCGAATTGGCCTGATACTACAGCCGGTTTCCATGTGTAATGATAACCTGACTCATCTTTATACGAGATTTGTTGTAGCGGGATCTTACATCCGCTTTGGATAAGTCGTTGTTTAAATCTGTCAGGCAGGTTCTCAACTTTGTCAGCAGTGACATAATATTGTTTAGAATGTGGTTCCCCTGATAAGCTTGGTGGAGTGAAAACTAAAGGCAGTAGTATTGACCATAAAAATATTTGTTTTGCTTGAGAGTTGTAGTCTGTTTGTGAAGATATATTATGAAACATAAAATAGTCCTATATTGCCGGCTCATTTAGATTTATTAGCTGCCTTGAATTGCTGGTATTGATTAAACAGGATAGCGCCATCCTCGACCATTTCCTTAATCAGAACTTTTTCACTTTCCGTATCATAGATAAAATAAGTACCAATCACTCGTCCCCACCAGACCTGTACATATATCAGCTTTTCGTTTATCCAGCGAATATCAACTGGATAGCTACCATGATTGACGATGTCTATTTGTACGGGCCTGTCTTTCTCATTATTGATAAATATTCTGGTGGTCCATGGGCCGGATTTTTTAGTGTCTGGCCTGATTACACCAAACCAGTATGCTTTATTTGTAGAGAAATTATGCTGTAAGCTCATAGTTGGCCATGAACTATTGGCAATTCTGATTTGCTCGTCAAATTTACTATCAAAACTCGAATGATAGAGTCTTGGCTCCTTCCATTTTTCAACAGGCGTGTGTGGTTCACCGGCAAATATTAGAGTCGGAATCAATAACAAACAGATGCTGACGATGAGAATAAACTTTTCCATGCCCTGATTCTCCTGTGTGGCAGGTATTGTTATCAAAATTATGGTTTAACTTCTTTTATATTAGATATCCGTATTTTTCCATTTTCAATATCAGCTGTTACACGAATATAGGTGTTTGTCTTTTTTAACCAGTCCTGTCTTACCACCCGGGTTTGAATCAGGATGTTATTTTGCCATTTATATTGTTCTTTTACATAAACCATGCCGGAATGGCCTCCTGGCATGAATGTGGATATTGTTTTCATTTTCGCATCAAACGTTGGATTTCTGAGGTCAACTAAGGATGAATTAGTCTCGTGTACTTTTTTATCTGGGTTATAGATATAATATTCCCAAATTATTGATTTACCATTAGACATCACATAGATTCGATAATCTTCATTGCCATCAAAATTATAATCACCAGTTTCTCGTTTTCCCTGGGCCATTGCAATGGACGTCGTTAACAGCAGTATAGATATTAATACCTTGTTCATGTATTCACTCCTTTTTATCCGACAATTAGCTTAACAGCCGCCTTTTCCCCATTCGTCTCCACAAGGATGTTCTGGTGGCGTATAGTTTTCCACCGGTTTGAATTTAATATGCTGTGTATGGGTTTTAATTGCCACCAGGATCGCATTGCTGAGGTTTTGTTTGTTACCAACAGTGCCATACAAATCCAGTGATTGGCGCTTGAATTTACCGTCAAGAGTGATGGCTGTTACCGTAGCTTCACCACCACCATGATTCCAGTAGCCCCAGTATCGACTTGGCATATATTTATTTTCGCTTTTCTCTAATATGAAGCCATCTGGTCTGCAATTGATAAGTGCTTTTAACGCCTTTTTTTGAGCGGTGCTTAGAGTGATGACACAAGGGCCCCCAGATTTTCCAAACAGGCTTCTCGGGCCAGACTGAATAGAATCATCAACACCATCACCATTCAGGTCACCCCTGTAGATAAACCCGGTTTCAGCAAGTGCGGTTAATGGCGAAAGAAATAATAAAGATAAAATAATGATAAATTTTTTCATTAAGACACTCCGTTGTTGAATGTTTTTAATTATATCCCTGTTTGTTATCGTTGCCATTTGTTGTCAGTTAATTTGGCTATTTTAAATATAGATAAAAGCTTAGTGATTTTTATGCATTTTTTCAGCAGATTCCATGGTAGAGTAAAATAATAAATTCTTATTAGCTTTGGAGATGACCTTTTGCCATGAGTTTTCCCATCGTGCTGGGAGTTGCTGAGCTTCTTTTTCCAGGTATTTAATATGCTTGGAGCAGGCAGCGGTATCAAACTTTTTTTGTGATCTGATATGGTTAATTTCAGATATGCGTTTATTGTTGATGCCTTGTAAAAATATTTTACTATTTTTGCGTATTGTTTTATCAAAGTAGCACAATGCTTGTGTGTCGCCTGCAGATTCGTAATATTTGTGCAGTTTTGCTTCAACCCCTGAAGAAATAACTAGTTTCTCAAATCGTGAATTAATCCTGTGTATTTGTTGTTCAATGTGCCCATATGTTTTCTCAATTTGTGAAATGCAGTTACGTTTATCAAGCTCTTCTGCACCAATGTCAAAGGTGAGTAGAGTTAAAAAGATAGGCGTGATTGTCTTATTCATGATGTTGACGATTAAAGTCGGAGGCAGATAAAGCTGTTCCAGTTAGTTGATTTATTGTAAGTCATTTTTTACCCATGTGGCTTGATGAGATTTATCAAGCATTAATTGTATTACTTGATGGTGTATTAATATAAAACCAAGTTGGCTAAATTTATCGTTCGCCCTGATGAACTCGTTCGTATTGACGTAATAAATATAGCGAGATTCAAAATTCTTGTTCGGTTTTGGCCTGACAAGCACTCGAAAAACAACTCCATCACCCACTAAATTAGCACTTTCAATAATAACTGGGTATTTGTCCTTTGGGATATCTTTAAAATCTGAGTAAATTTGTTTGGATTATGCCACTGACTAAATTCGCTCGGTTTAAAAAAAGGTGTTGTTTCAGCATGGGCCAGCTGTAATAAACACAGAAACGATATTAATAATGAATATTTCATAATAACTTATAACAATATAATTGTGGGTGCGGACTAAGCGCGCAGTACATTCGACTATCACACACAAATAACTTGTTGTGAGTTGGCTTAGTTAAAACAATATTGTGGTTCTTTAGATTAATAGGCTTATTGCCTGAGTTGCCTTGAAACTGCGGTATACCTTTTATGGTTATCGCGTGCTTAGAAACTTTGTATAAATTACTTTTAGCTGGCCATTTTTCTATGATTAGATAATAATCCTCTGACTCGCCTGCATACCACCATGAAACTGCAGAATGATTACGAGACTCCTCCCACAGGCTTTTAAAAGAAGCTTGATCAATAGGCGTTGCCTCTTTACACGCAGATAACATAAAGGTGATGCAAAAAGCTGATGTTAAGAGTATGTTATGTTTTTTCATTTTTCCTTATAGAGTCAAGCTAAGTCGAGCATGCTTTTTGTACGCTGGCTTGAGCGTTTTGTTAGAAGAATTTTATTTTCCATCAAATTTAACCTTTATACTAAATGAACCAACTACGTTGGCTTCAGGCTCGTACTTTAATAGTACAGATTTATTCCAGTATTCTAATTCCTCAAGTGAAAATACAAATTTTCCAGGGCCTACTGTCGTGCTTTTTATGCTCTCAACATGTTGAGACGATGGATAAGCAGATATTAGTGCAACACCATTTACATTCCCAATTACATCGACTTTAAGCGAAGAACCACTATAAGGCATGCTAGATGCCACAAATTGTTGCTCCCAGGAGTCTTTTTGTTCTTTCACATTAACTTCATATTGTTTTGAACAAGAAGCGGTAAAATATAAGCATGTCAGTATGATTAGAATTTTTCCGTATACCATGTTTCTCATACCTTCTAACGGTTTTAGACGATATGTCTGCTAATATTCGATTTAGCTGAAAATCGGACATATCCATATATTCTGCTCCCTTTTTAACATAAAACGCTTTGTTGTGACTGCTTAATTATTAAGCTTTCTAGTACAATTTGTAATTGTTATGGTTACATAACAACCACTAAAAATCGTAATATTGAGTAATTCTATTTTGGTTATTTGAGGTGAATAATGAGCAGAGAGATCATTCATACTGACCAGGCGCCGCAGACAATTGGGGCCTATTCCCACCAGATTCGACTGGTACCTGAGCCCCTGTAGTGTTGACTATATTGTTTGAAGACTTATTCTTTTAGGGTGGTTAGCCATTTTTTTCTCTGTTCATGCAAAAGAAATAACTCTTTATTTTCTTTGTCAGATGTATCTAATGATTTTATTATGCTTTCCGAGTGGTTTATCGTTATTTCTAAATAAGTTATAGCCCATGATTTTTTATCTTTATATGGTTTACTTTGTAATGTAACGAGATAGTTATGTATTTCAGTGTATTGTTTTTTATTCCGTTCTGTTGCTTCTTTAACAGTCTTACCAGATTTTGAAAGAATAGCTTTTGCAGCATTAAAGTTCGGTTCATTGTACGAGACATCAATTTGTTCTTGAATTAGACGATCAACTATATCGAGTTGGGTGGGGGTAGGTTCTTTGCTGCAACCAACGACGCATGTAAAAACGAATAATAAGAAAATATTATACTTCAAAAGATTCTCCAACGATAATCATGTCTTTTAACGTTAAAGCACAGCTTTCTGCCTTTGATAACATATCACGCTATTTCCATGGTTTATTGGCGTCTACTCTTGAATGAATCGTTTCCTCATCCATTTGAATATTCCCATCTCTAACGTACTCAATTAGACGGTTTTCGGAAGAAAATGGAGGTAATGAAAACCAAAAAATTGATGAGTGCAGCGATGATGAGTAACTACACCAGTCCGATCGGGTAAGTAATTAATCTAAGTTTGCGCTCCATAACCTTAAGCAATGCTAACGGTTGAGCTACGGACGCACTTTAGCACATCACGATCCTTGAGAGATTTGTTTTATTGCATAATAAACATGCCTAGTTTACTCCAGCTACATACAAAAATCCAAAAAATACCCAAACTATTGATACTAATTGGAATAATATTCTACGTATTTCATTTTCCTTTATAAATAATCCGATAATTCCTAACAACAAGAGTATAGGTGAAATAATTTTAGAACTATTATTAATCCCAATTGATTCTACGTGCGTAACAACGAAATCATATGCGTTTGCTAAAGCATACGTTACGTCTGATTTTGATAATGCGATGATAATAACAGCAACAAACCAAGCAATCACAATAGCAAGAAACATCTCAAAGAAACGCATCCAAATACTCATGTTTAGTCTCTCACTTTTCCACCATTTCAAACTTACAAAACAAGAATGTAATATAACGATGTGATAATATACTGCCGTGAGTGTAGGCTAGTAGTTTAGGCCGAAGCTCATGGTGGTCATGGTTGATGACCTTGATGTACGTTTTATTGAGATTTAGTTCCATAACAATATTTTGTATGCGGTCTTGGTTCATTAACAACAAAAACTTTATAGGTAAATCCAATTTTAAAATTATAGCCACATAGTGCAACATTAGGGTTATGTATTTCATTGTATTTTAAAGGTATACCTTGAATAAGCTTGATAGAACTAAATGACACTGTCTGACTAAATTCGTCATCAGAGTTAATCTTTATATCTGTCACCATACCTGTAAATATTGAGTCATATTTGTCGGGCCCAATGCATTTACATGCAAGGGACATATTTGATAATAAAATTAAAAATATGAAAATAACTATTCTCAATGTCTTTCCTGTTTCGTAAAACGTCGCAATTAACCGATATTTCTTCAATGAAAGGTTTTTGTTTATTGAAATAATTGTCCGTGTTGAATTTCCTTGTTGGCTTTCTTTAACTTATGGAAGTCGTATTCCGGTCGATTCAATTTGGTTTAATATAACTATGAATTTTGTTGTCCACAAATGATCATTTACGAGCGTATCACTTTTTTCCAGCGTATTATCCCCATGATAAAAATAAATAACATTAAAGGATAGATGAAAAATAGATCAATTCTTATATTTGCGTGTCCGGGTATTGCCCATTCGTATAATCCATAAATGATAGGTGTGATAATTGGCAGTATTATTTGCCACTGATGCAATTTGTTTTCTATTTCCTCAGGGGCAGGCAGAGACAAGAAACCGAATATCAACAAGATAATGAACAATAGGTTACTGGACCACTCACGCCAGTTTTTTTCTGAATCGAATAGAAAATGTATCAAGTTCTGCGATTTCAGCTGCACTTATGGGGTCATTATGTTGATGCTGAACTTTAAAACCTGGATTATAAGGGTGCCACGCATTCATAGCATCGAGCTCAAAGCGATTTATATAACCTCCTTCGGGTTGCTTATCATAACTATAACTCCAATTTTTCCAGTCAGTCGATTCAAACTTTTGATGAGCAGATAGCTGCTTTACAAATTCATATGCGGGATCAGATACTGCTGGAGTCTGTCCCCATGTTTGCATTGAAAATGATAAACAGAGAGCGAATATAATTTTATATGGCTTACTCATGACAGATTATGCTAATGTTTTGCTCTGCGTAATATATGAATTTTTCACCGAAGTGTTTTGTTAGTTTTTCCTTTTGTGATTTGCCTTTTAATAAGCATGCCCCTTCTTTTTCAAACCAATATACGATGTTCCCCACAATGCTATTGAGCCAGCAATCAGTGACTGCAATGGTATGGTTAACAGAGATGAAATACATGCTTCGTTTTCACATTTTCCGACTTAGGGCTAGCCAGCTTACGCGAGACTTCCAGTTCAGTCTAAATATTTCAGTATTAATTTTGGATTATATCCTTTAATTACATTTCCATTTACCAGCAATAAAGGCACACCGTTGCCACCAAGCGATTTAAATTGTCGATGCCCCTCGGTAGATTCCTCTATATTGTACTCATAATAGGATATTCCTTTGTCTTCCATAAATGCTCGTGTTTTAGCACAATAACCACACCAGGATGTAGCATACAGAATGACTTCCTCATTCTGTTGCTCGCCATAATCTGGATTAGGATTGATATAGGCACTAATTACATCCCATTTTTGGATGATAAATAGCACAGTAAGTATTACAAATAATTTTTTCATTTTTCAGTTCCTTCTAATGACACACAACTCTGAGCTAAGTGGCCGCTGAAGTTTGGCAGACCTTGCTTGAGTCTCTTCATAATTAGAGGTCTTAAGTAAGTAAGCACCATCAGTTTTATCTGTAAATGGTCCAGCTATTTCAAGGTTTCCATTCTGCCGAAAAAGTTCTAAAAACGCTTGATATGTCTCTATAACAAATGATTGAAATTGTGGTGTGCAAGT
The DNA here is from genome assembly GCA_029881995.1 of Gammaproteobacteria bacterium. Classification (GTDB taxonomy): domain Bacteria; phylum Pseudomonadota; class Gammaproteobacteria; order UBA6429; family Thiohalophilaceae; genus JAHEDB01. The sequence continues at coordinate 87,556 of JAOULO010000003.1, read as the reverse complement.
TGCCATTACTAAATATCGAAATATAATATTCCTTATTTTCTTTATACCCAACGTTGCAATGTGTGGATGACAACCCAAAGCGAAGCGGCGGGTTGGCAGTCACACACGATTGAATTGTTAGATTTTTGTTTTTTCATATAGCTCTAAAATAATTCTTTCCTTCCTAGCCCAAAATAGCAAATATAGACAGTAGCCTATTGATATACCTGAGCCAATAGCAAATGAATTTAATGATTGGCCAACTCGAGTACCTATAACGTATGAAAGTTCATTGTTTGCTTTTATAAGCCTAATGTCGTGTTCAGTTAATTCGCGACCTTCTTTTAGAAAAGATAATAATGTGTTTTTATAATCACTTGTTTTTTCAGTGATTTCAATATATGAGATAAATGTAGTCATTCCTAAAACAATACCAATGACGCCGTATATAATTGCTTGTTTTTTACGCCGCACATACTTCTTTATAATTTTTTCTATATATTCGTTGTCTGTCATTTTATTTAGCATAATATTATTTATTTAAATCTAACGCTTGCTTGTGGGGCCGCCTGCATAGCGAAGCGGAGCAGTAAGGCGGTCCCGCACGAAGCGCTGGTTAGGCTTAATTGACATTAAACAAGTGTACATAGTACTTGTAAATAACCACTATACAAAAAACAGGGGTGACAATGATTATTAAATAAGCAGCAAATATATTTATTTTCTTTTTTGCTGCCTCTATAAGGGTAATATTATTATTTTCCTGTTTTTGTTCATCCCAGAATCGATCCATTGGACCTGGCCCCGAGAAAAACCAGACAAGCAAAAGTGCGCCATAAGATATGATTGCTACTGAAACAATAAATAACTTAATTAGCTCTAATAGGAATGACTTGCTCTCTATTAATGTCAGTGACATATAAGTCAAGCCACACACTACAGGAAGCATGAACAATAGCATCCATTTTGGTTTCAAAATGTCAGTATATGTTTTTACTGTATTTATCATTTGTGGGCCTAACGATAAACTCAGCCGCGCGGTTTTTGCGTCGGCTGGAGTGTCTTGTTGGGCAAGTTTATTTGCCGCTACCCTAGGCTCCCACAATACTCAAGTTCAATGCCAGTTTCCTTTTGAATAATTTTTGTAAACTCTTGAACGTTCTTGGCGTATGCCTTCAATATTTCACAGACATTCGATTCAAGGTTTATATGCCAAAATTCACCAAACATACCATGAAAATAGAATATACCCCATCCATTATCACCTTCTCTTACTGGTACAACCGTCGTATAGCCAAACCCACCGGATTGTGATGTTCCAAAATCAACCGTCTTCCATCCTTCTTCTAATGAAAAATATTTTGGTGATACAAGTTTCATGTATGGAATAAACTTAAAACCCTCTATTTTTCCCCTTGCTACTATCGGGTGTCCACCTACTGTATCAAACTCCGAATTCTCTATAGCGTTACTTAGACTTTCCTGTAATCGATACACATCACTGTTATCAGCATTTGCAACAAAACGAGCCGCATCAACATCACCTATCCAATAAATCCCTTCAGTTTCTCGCGCAGACTTTGAACCTCCTGATACTTTTGCAATAGCTGGTTTTTCCCCTGATTGTGCTATAAGAAAATCAACCTCTTCATCAAAGCTTTTAATTATCTGTTCAGCAAGGATGTTTATATCTCCCCTATATCCTTGTTTATATATTCCGTATAGCCTGCTTTGCGCTACTTCTTCTGCAGTTCCTGCATATGCAATTGCTGTTTGTGCATCAATAAAGATAATCTTTAACCCATGAAATGGCTTTTTCCCACTTTTTGCTGGGTAGGACAGTAATGTATCAGCTAGTAAGTAAACTTCATTATTTTGTATTGCTGCGAGACATAAAGTCATGTGCTAATGCGTTCCTTTTGTGCCGCCCAACAGTTGTTTAGTCGACATGTCCGAATTTACCTTATTAGAAGACATGTCTTCTAATACCCGTTTTAGCTGATAATCGGACATCTTCGTATTTTCTTCTCCCTTTTTAACATAAAATACTTTGGTGTGACTGCTCAATTATTAAGCTTTCTAATACATTTTGTAATTGTTATGGTTACATTACAGCCACTGAATAACGTAATATTGTGCAATTCTAATTTGATTATTTGAGGTGACTAATGAGCAGAGAAATCATTCATACTGACAATGCGCCACAGGCCATTGGTACCTATTCCCAGGCGGTGAAGTGTGGCAAGACGGTGTATATATCTGGTCAGATTCCACTGGTACCTGAGACTATGGAGGTCATTGAGGGTGATATGGCGGCCCAGATTGGGCGTGTGTTTGATAATCTGCAGGCCGTGGCCCAGGCGGCGGGGGGTGATCTAAAAGACATCGCCAAGCTGAATATTTTTCTCACCGATTTGTCACACTTCCCTCTGGTGAACGAGATCATGGCGGGGTACTTTACTGAGCCGTATCCGGCTCGTGCTGCAATCGGTGTGGCCGCTCTGCCAAAGGCCGTTGGTGTGGAAATGGATGCTGTTTTAGAGCTAGTCTGAATAGTCGGCTGACAAATTGCGTACATTCCCTCCCCCTCAGGGGGAGGGTTAGGGTGGGGGGATTTTATGAAAGCTAGACTTTTTTATCACCACCCCCCAGCCCAGTCGTTCCCGCCATCCATGGCTCCCACGACATTAGCACATCCTTGTGCGTCATCCTGCAAGGAGGGGGTAGTGGCCAGTCTAATTTTTTTGGTTCATGTTATTCTTTTGCTATGTCCCACGTTACCCAAACCTCCTGTTCGGATAATCTGAGTCTCACTCGCCTGCGTGGTGTGGGGCCGAAGATGGCGGAGCGTCTTGAGCGCATCGGTGTTCACAGTATCCAGGATCTGCTGTTTCATTTGCCATTACGCTATGAAGACCGAACGCGCATCGTACCCATTGGTTCTTTACGCCCCGGTGATTCGGCAGTGGTGCAGGGCAAGATTCAACTTACTGAAATCAAGTTTGCCCGACGTCGTATGCTGGTATCGCGCATGAGTGATGGCACGGGCTCTATCGGTCTACGCTTTTTTTATTTTAATGCTCAACAACAGCAGTCTCTGACGAGAGGGGTAACAGTGCGTTGTTATGGGGAAGTCCGTAAAGGCAAGACTATGCTGGAACTGGTGCATCCAGAGTACAGTCTGGTTGATGAGCACAGTGTGCCGGAAGTGCAGGAGCATCTAACCGCCATTTATCCCACCACTGAAGGTCTGCACCAACTGGGGATTCGAAATCTGATGACGCAGGTAACAGATTTATTAGCATCAGCTAAGTTGCAGCTGGATGAATTCCTGCCAGAAGCCATTCAACAGGAACTGGGCTTTGAAACCCTGCGTGATGCCTTGCTCTATGTGCATTGCCCTCCACCAGATGCACCACTGGATGTGATGGCTGAAGGCAAACACAGTAGCCAGCAACGGCTGGCCTTTGAAGAATTACTGGCCCATACCCTGAGCCTGCGCAAGCTGCGACATCGTGCCCAGCAACATGCGGCCCCAGTATTAAAAGGCAATGATCAACATGTCTCTGCCTTTAAACAGAACCTACCTTTTGAACTGACTGGCGCACAGCAACGTGTTGTGGAAGAGATCGAAACCGATCTGCAACAGGCTGTGCCCATGCAACGTCTGGTGCAGGGTGATGTGGGATCGGGCAAAACCGTTGTCGCGGCCCTGGCGACACTGCGTGCTGTCGAGTCCGGCTATCAGGCCGCGGTGATGGCACCGACGGAAATTCTCGCCGAACAACACTACCGTAATTTCTTAGACTGGCTTGAACCTATGGGTATTGAGGTCGCCTGGCTATCGGGTAAGTTAAAGGCAAAGCCACGCCGGGAAACCCTGGAGGCTATATATATAGGTAAGGCCAGGGTGATTGTTGGTACCCATGCCCTGTTTCAGGAAGGGGTCAACTTCAGTGAGCTGGGTTTGATCGTGGTGGATGAACAGCACCGCTTTGGTGTGCATCAACGCATGTCGCTTCGAGAAAAAGGCGCCAATAACGGGACCTATCCACACCAGTTGATTATGACGGCAACCCCCATACCACGAACCTTATCCATGACCGTGTATGCTGATCTGGACTGCTCCGTGATCGATGAACTGCCGCCGGGACGCAAGCCGGTGGAAACCGTGGTCTTACCCGAAAACCGTCGTGAAGATATCGTGCAAAGAGTGGAACAGGCCTGTCGGCAGGGGCGACAGGTCTACTGGGTCTGTACCTTGATCGAAGAATCTGAAAAGTTACAGTGTCAGGCCGCAGAAGATACCGCCACTTTGCTGGCTGACGCTCTGCAGGGGATTCGAGTCGGGCTGGTGCATGGGCGAATGAAGCCGGAACAAAAAGAGCAGGTCATGCAGCAGTTCAAGGCAGGGGAGCTGGATCTGCTGGTGGCCACCACGGTCATCGAGGTAGGTGTCGATGTCCCCAATGCCAGTTTAATGATCATTGAAAATGCCGAACGACTGGGTTTATCACAGTTGCATCAGTTGCGTGGTCGAGTCGGGCGCGGTTCACAGGAGAGCGCCTGCGTGCTGATGTATGCCGGCAAGCTGTCACAAAATGCCCGTCAACGTCTGGCGGTGATGCGTGAGAGTAATGACGGTTTTGTGATTGCCAGAAAAGATCTGGAACTGCGCGGTCCCGGTGAAGTGCTGGGGACTCGCCAGACGGGTATGCTGCAATTACGCATTGCCGATCTACAACGCGACCAGGGCCTGATCACCAGGGTATTGCAGAGTGCGGATATCCTGTTAAAGTCTCACCCGGCCCATGTAGAGCCACTCATTCAACGTTGGATAGGTGAATCGACCCGTTATGCCGAGGTCTAGACACAACAAACTTTCCGTTACCCATCATCACCCTAGTCGGTTTGGGCAACATGCCTTTGAACCCATCTGGCGGGCCGAACGCTATTTGTTTGCGGGGCAGGTTCCTGAAGATATTGCCTGGTGGTTGTTTGATGAAAACTCCCTGACGGCAAGACTGGTTGCGGCCTGTTCAGGTCGGTTCCGGGTTGAAGTGATCTCACAGGGCTGGCAGCGCCCCATGTTAAATGAAGAACAGTGTCTGAAAATCCCCTCCAGCCGACATGCCCTGATACGGCAGGTCTATCTGTATTGTGACGACAAGCCATGGGTTTTTGCCCGTACCGTTATTCCTAAAGCAACCCTGAGTGGCAAGGAAAAGCAGCTTTCCCATTTAAAAAACAAACCCCTTGGTGCGGTATTGTTTGCCGAACCCACCATGCAACGCAGTGAAGTGGAAGTGGCCGAGATAAAACCCGGCCAGCGTCTGTTTCATACCGCCACGGCCCACCTGAAGGCCGACCCAGCATCGATATGGGGGCGACGGTCGGTGTTTTATTTACATGACAAACCGCTATTGGTGAGTGAAATCTTTTTGCCGGATATACCCGTCATAAAATAACCCGATAATTTTTTGGTTTGGAGTCTTGGCCGTTGTTACAATGCCGGCCATGAATATTGCCCTTATCAAAGACCGTCTCTATCAATATTTCCTGCTGACTCGTTTTGATCGTCCTATCGGCACCTTGTTATTACTCTGGCCTACCCTATGGGCCGTGTGGATTGCCGGTGAGGGTAAACCGGATCCCTGGGTATTGTTTGTGTTTGTTAGCGGTGTGGTATTGATGCGTGCAGCCGGTTGTGCGATCAATGACTATGCGGATCGTGATATCGATCCCCATGTGGCACGGACCAAACAGCGCCCCATGGCTGCGGGCAAGGTCTCTCCCAAAGAGGCATTGACGGTTTTTGTTGTGCTTTGCCTGACGGCATTTGCTCTAGTACTCACGCTTAACACATTTACCATCCTGCTATCGTTTGGTGGAGCAGCCCTGGCTGCGGTCTATCCCTTCATGAAGCGCTATACCCATCTACCCCAGGTGGTGTTGGGTATGGCCTTTGGTTGGGCCGTGCCCATGGCCTTCGCCGCATTGACGGATTCGGTACCCAAGGAGGCCTGGCTGCTTTATGTCATCACCGTTGTCTGGACCGTGGCTTATGACACCATGTATGCCATGGTGGATCGGGAAGATGATCTTAAGATCGGTGTGAAGTCGACGGCCATTCTTTTTGGTGAAGCGGATCGCATCATTGTCGGTTTGTTACAACTGGTCATGTTTGCAGGTCTGATCCTGTTAGGCAAACAGCTTGGACTGGGTTATTCCTATTATCTAGGTCTGGTTTTTGCTGCTAGCTTTGCCATCTGGCATCAGTGGTTGATCCATGCCCGAGTCCCGCGCTCATGTTTTCAGGCCTTTGTCGGCAATAATCGACTGGGTATGGCGATATTTGTTGGTCTGTTTCTGACGTATATGTAAATTTTGGTGACAGCATACTGATTTTTCAACAAATTGTATGGATATACCGGGCCGGGATTGCGCTATAATCAAGCTCTCGATAGGGTTTTATCGAGCCAAGCACAGACACGATAACAAGGACGAGCGACCTACGGAGTTGTAATGCGACAAGGCCTGTTACAAATTGGTTTTTTGGTACTGACAATGGGTTGGTTAAACATTGCCAGCGCTCAGGATCATTCCCGTGAAGACCTCGGCCCTGTATTCAAACTTCAGAAAAACGAAAACCTGCTCAAGCCTGATCTTGCATCAACTCTCAAACCTGATTCCAGCGCCGGTAAAATCCATCGTTCCAATGGGTCGGAAAGTCAGCTAAGAACCTACGATGCCATTCTGTATTACCCCCTGCATCGCCAGGGCGTCAGTTTTGATCTGGGTGTAAATCTACGTTTGCAGGAAGATGCCAACCAGGCCTATTTGCCCCTGTCGCAGAATCAGGACTGGCTGAATATCGATCCCACGGAAACGCGTACCCGTGTTCATGCCGCCGCAATTTTCGAACTGCCCTTCAGTGGTTTGAAGGCTGGTGTTAGTGGAACATATGATCCCAATCTGGATAGCCAGGAATATGATTATAAAGCCAAGCTGTTCTATCAATGGCGAAATGGTTTTGGTTTACAGGGAGGCTGGCAGCATCAGCAAAATCCCCTTGAGTTGCAGAACCAGAATGAGTCACAGGATGTGCAGACTTTGTTTCTGGATCTGAATTATCGTTTCTAATCGGGCACGGCCCGCGCCACACTCCAGACCTCAACTTTTTCTACCCCATTTTTTCGTAATAAACCGGCCAGTTCACTGACGGTATTTCCTGTGGTAATGACATCATCCAGAATGGCCACGTGCCGGTAGTGGCACTTCGCCGTCAGGCCGAAGGCATTTTTCATATTGCGCCGTCGCTGTTTGGCATCCAGCCCGGTTTGAGGTGGGGTGTGACGCGTGCGCTGACAGAGTCGGTAGTCGACAGGAATTCCCAGGGTTTTGCCAAGCAGTCGAGCAATTTCCAGTGACTGGTTATAGCCCCGTTCCTGCAGGCGTCGACGATGCAGTGGGACGGGAATAATGCAGTCGGGTTTGTCCCGGTCTGCAAGGGTTTTACGAAGCAGGCCGGCGAATACTCGAGCCATTTTTAACTGGTTATTGAATTTAAAATCAGTGACCAGTTTTACCAGCGGGGGCTCATAATAAAATGGGCTGTGGGTTGACTGAAAAGGGGGAGGGAGTTGTAGACAGCTACCACAATGTGAGTGCTCACTCGCTTCCAAAGGCATACCACAGGAGGGGCAGGGGGAGTTAATACGGGCCAGTGAATCCACACAGGCCGGGCAAATATCCAGATCAGAATGGCCCGAGGTGTTGCACAGGACGCAGGTCGGTGGATAAAGTTTAAATTGCACATAATTTAAACAGTTGTTAACTAATTTCCCTAATCTAGTTGACAGCAATATTTGCCTCACTATCATTCCCTGACCCGACCTGTGTAGTTGAATTATGCCTGAAACCACCAATAAAACCATCAGTGCCAAAAGTGCCCGCAATACCGCAGCCCTGTTTAATTACGGCAATATTATTGCCATGCTTCCCGGCCTGTTTGTCATTCCTAGCCTAATGCTTGGCGAGACAGAAAAGATGAGCATGATCTTCATGCTGATCGCCACCATTGTTCCCATGATCTTGTGGTTTGCCGTATCCATCGCGGTGTATATCTTTGCCCGTCACAACCCTAATGAGCGTACAGGCCATTACACCCAGCAAGCGGCCTATCGTTATTACGGTGTTATAGGGATTATCGTGGTGGCCGGAACCTTCTATGGCACCAATGTGAATTACTGGCTGGTGACCTGGGTTGTTTGTGCCCTGATCCTGGTGCCCTGGTCTTTAATCGACGTTTATCGAATTTACAAAGAAAAGTGGCAGGATGTCACCCTAGAGGAAATACAATCATGAATGCACGCCTTGAAAATATTATTCCTGAAGAACTACGCCATGACTGGACAGCTGATGAAATAGCCAGGCTGTTTGATATGCCGTTTATGGATCTGATGTTCGAGGCTCAGACTATCCATCGCAAACATTTTGATCCCAATAAGGTACAGATCAGTTCATTGTTGAGTATCAAGACGGGCAAGTGTCCGGAAGATTGTGCCTATTGCCCTCAGAGCGTTCGCCATGATGCTGAATTGACGGTGGATCCCCTGATGCCGCTGGATGAAGTGTTGGCGGCAGCAAAGACAGCGAAGGAAAAAGGTTCGTCTCGGTTTTGCATGGGGGCTGCCTGGCGCAGTCCTAAAGACAGAGACCTTGAACCGGTGATCGATATGGTCAAGGGTGTAAAAGCCCTGGGCATGGAGACCTGCCTGACATTGGGCATGTTAAGTGAAAAACAGACCCAGCGACTGAAAGAGGCCGGGCTGGATTATTACAATCATAATCTTGATACCTCACCAGATTTTTATGGTGAGATCATTACCACGCGCACCTATCAGGATCGCCTGGATACCCTGGGCCATGTGCGCGATGCCGGTATTCATGTCTGTTGTGGCGGCATTGTTGGCATGGGTGAAACCCGTAAGGACCGCGTCGGTCTGTTACAACAACTGGCCAATCAGCCACAGCACCCTGAGAGCGTACCCATCAATATGCTGGTAAGGGTTGAAGGCACACCCCTGGCCGAAGAGGCAGAACTGGATCAACTGGAGTTTGTTCGTACTCTGGCCGTGGCCAGAATCATGATGCCCCATTCCTTTGTGCGTCTTTCCGCCGGTCGAGAAAGTATGAGTGATGAAACCCAGGCCCTGTGTTTTCTGGCCGGGGCCAATTCCATATTTTATGGTGAAAAATTACTGACGACGCCTAATCCATCAGCCGATCACGATATGGACTTGTTTGCCAAACTCGGCATTGAGGTCATGCAGTAAACTCTATGGCGGACTATGCCAGTCTGGAAGCGGGGCTAGCTGAACGTAAGGCCCAGCATCTTTATCGTCATCGCCAGGTGATCGAGTCCCCACAGGGTGCTGAACTCAGTATCAACGGCCAGACGTATTTAAACTTCTGCAGTAATGATTATCTGGGTCTGGCCAATCATCCAAAGATTGTTGAGACCTTCACAAGTGCAGCAAAAGAATATGGCGTAGGAAGTGGTGCCGCTCACCTGGTCAGTGGTCACAGCTATCATCATCACCAACTGGAAGAGGAACTGGCTGAGTTTACTGGCTATCCACGGGCCTTGGTTTTTTCTACAGGTTACATGGCCAATCTCGGTGTTATCAGTGCATTGCTTGGACAGGGCGATGCGGTGTTTGAAGACCGACTCAATCATGCCTCATTACTGGATGCCGGCCTGTTGTCCCAGGCAAGACTACAACGGTATCAGCACCTGGATGGGGATGACCTCGATCATAAAATTTCATCTAGCAGGGCAAAACAGAAACTGATCGCCAGTGATGGTGTGTTCAGCATGGACGGTGATATTGCCGATGTAAAACAGCTGGCCCAGATCGCTAGTGGGTATGACAGCTGGTTAATGATCGATGACGCCCATGGCCTGGCTGTGATGGGGCAAACAGGTCGAGGTACACTGGAACATTTTGGTCTGGGTGTGGCAGATGTGCCGATTCTGATGGGAACCTTTGGTAAGGCCCTTGGTACCTTCGGTGCCTTTGTGGCCGGTGAAGAGGTGCTGATAGAAACCCTGATCCAGAAGGCCCGTTCTTATATATATACCACCGCATTGCCGCCTGCCCTTGCCGCAGCGAGTCGAGAGGCGCTGCGAGTGGTGCAGACCGAGAGTGATCATCGAGAACAGCTACATACTCGGATCAAACAATTCCGAGAGGGGGTCAGCCAGTTAGGCCTGCCTGTGATGGAATCGGTTTCTGCCATCCAGCCACTGATGATAGGTGAATCGGATCAGGCACTGGCCATTAGTGAAACACTGAGACAACAGGGCCTGCTGATTACTGCGATTCGTCCGCCAACAGTCCCCGCTGATACGGCCAGGTTACGTATTACACTTTCTGCAGCACACACAGAAACACATATCGATCAACTGCTGGATACTCTAGCCAGGGTGATTAAGGTATGACAGTAACTAAAACGCTCACTGAAGGCCTGCTGCATGTCGAGTCATTTGGTGAGGGAGAGGATGTGTTTATGTTACATGGCTGGGGCATGCACAGTGCCTACTGGCAGACCGTGGTGGATGAGTTACAGAAAGACTTTCGTGTGCACTGTATCGATCTGCCTGGACATGGTCATAGTGACTATCAGGGCGAGCAGCAACTGCCAGCATTTATTGAACGTATTATGCAGACTGTTGATAACACTACAACAAAACCCTTTTCCCTGATTGGCTGGTCACTGGGTGGTTTGCTCAGTCAACAACTTGTTCATGAATTTCCCGGACGTGTTAATAATCTGGTATTGATTGCCAGTTCCCCCAGTTTTGTACAACGAGAAGCCTGGCAGCATGCCACCAGTGAATCGATTCTGAATGGTTTTGCAGACAGTCTGTTACGGGATTACCGGGCCACTTTAAACCGCTTTCTGGCCATCCAGGTGTTGGGCAGTGATAAGCAGAAGCAGGAACTGATTAAATTAAAGGAAAGACTCTACAGCCGAGGTGACCCAGATCCTATCGCGTTGCAGGCAGGTTTGACCCTGCTGCAATCGGTTGATCTACGAGACCAGCTATCAGCAATAAATATCCCTGTCATGTTGCTGGGTGGTGAAAGAGATACTCTGGTACCAATCACAGCACTACAGGCCATGGCCGAACAACTTGCAGAATCAGAAACACATATTATAAAAGGGGCGGGCCATGCACCCTTCATCTCACATCAAAATGAAGTCATTCAACACTGTCGGGCATTTTTATTATCATGAGTGAACAGGACTTCATTATTGATAAGCAACTTGCTCGACTGGCCTTTGAAAAATCAGCAGCCGGTTATGATGATGCGGCAGTGCTGCAACGTGAGGTGGCAACACGTATGCTGGAGCGGCTGGATTATATTAAATATCAACCCAAAACCATCCTCGATGTGGGTACCGGTACCGGCTTTTGTGCCCATCACCTGGCCAGGCGTTATGGGGAAGCCAGGATATATGCCCTGGACTTTGCCTTTAATATGCTACAACTTGCCAGGGCCAATGCAGGCTGGTGGCAACGCATGCGTCATCGTTATGCCTTTATTACCGGCGATGCTGAACAGTTGCCTATGGCCAGTGGCAGTGTGGAGTTAATCGTATCGAGTCTGGCGATCCAATGGTGTAATGATCTCGATAAAGTGTTTGCTGAGTTTCGTCGCGTACTGGCACCGGGTGGTTTGTTGATGTTTACCACCTTTGGCCCGGATACCTTAAAGGAATTACGTACCAGCTGGGCGGCAGTCGATGGTGAAGTCCATGTGAATCAATTTTTTGATATGCATGATGTAGGTGATGCACTGATGCGCCAGGGTTTTGCGGAACCGGTAATGGATACCGAGTACATCACCATGACCTATCGGGAGGCGATGACGCTGATGAAAGAACTGAAACAGATCGGTGCCCATAATGTGACTCGTGGACGCAGTCGGCATATGACGGGCAAGCGTCAACTGAAACAGATGCTACAGGCCTATGAACAGTTTCGAAGCGATGGCGTGCTGCCAGCCAGTTATGAAGTAGTTTATGGTCATGCCTGGGCACCAACACAATCCGTTAGCATTTCACTGGACCAAATCAAACCATGAAAGGTTTATTTATCACGGGAACTGATACCGGGATTGGTAAAACCTGGTTTACCGTCGCCTGTATTCGAGCCCTACAGGAAAGCGGCTTAAAAGTCGCCGCCATGAAACCCATTGCCAGCGGGGCAGATATGATCGATGGCCAGCTTCGAAATGATGATGCTCAACAGATTCAGCAGGCATTAAATTATCCTGTGAAGTATGAAGAAATTAATCCATATTGTTTTTCACCTCCTGTTTCACCCCATATAGCGGCAGAAGAAGCGGGTGTTGATATTGATCTGAACAAGATACAAAAACTGTTGATTGATCTGAATACTAATGCGGATTTCAGTCTTGTCGAAGCGGTGGGTGGCTGGTTGGCACCTTTATCAGAACAGCTTACAGTTGCAGACCTGGCAACCAAACTCGATCTTCCTGTACTGATGGTCGTGGGTGTACGGCTGGGTTGTCTAAATCATGCCATGCTGACCTTGGAGTCTATTCACAAATCAGGTGTCGTTTTTGCGGGTTGGGTGGCCAACATGCTCGAGCCGGATTTACCTGAAATGGATAAACAGCTGGATTATCTGACTAGACATCTGGAAATGCCACCATTGGTACAAATGGGCTGGGCAACGGAACCGAATTTCTGTGTTGATTCCTTTATTAGTCAAACCTGACTGTTTAGAACAGATACCAGCAGACTTTACTTACAATGACTTATATCAACATTAAGGCTTGAAAGCTTAATAATAATGTTGTTAAATACCCATAAAATTATTATGTTTTGGGGATGGTGCTATGGAAAGTAGACAAGCCTGGATCTTTTTGATTTTCATTGTATTTTTTACTGTAACCGTAACTGGTTGTGGCGGCAGCGGTGGAGGCGGTGGCGCTGGACCAACGTCAGAAGAGCAAACAGACACTGATACCGATCCGGTACCGAAAGAAGATCCCACTCCAGAAACTCCAGCTCCAGAGGAGCCTGCTCCCAAACCGGAACCAACCCCTGATGTGCCGGCCCCTTCACCAGAACCAGCACCCGAACCACCTGCGCCTGCTCCCCCGGTAGAACCAGCACCTGAACCACCCGCGCCCAAACCGGAACCAGCGCCTGAACCAGAGCCAGATCCTGGGCTTTCTATCAGCGGTATAATCTCCGGTACGGAAGAGCCCTTGCGTATCCAGTTAAGTATTTTTCGTCCTGATATGTCAATGTCTGTGACCAGCACCAGTGTTAGCGGTAGTTTTCTCTTTACTGGTGTGAATCCTGGGGATACATACACTTTAATAATCCAGCAATTACCTGATGGGCTGAGTTGTACTCTGCGAAATCAAAAGGGTGCCGTTGTAGATACAGACATCACGGATATTGCGATTGAATGCCTGCCCGGTGGTATTAGCCGACTATATTCAAATGGTGATCCAGCAAATCCAGCAGATGAGATGTGGAACTATTATGTTGCCAGCGATGGTGCCAGCTATTTAGACCACAGCGGAGCCGCCTGCGATCCCGTGACTGACGTTGGTTATGATTCATGTACCCATGCCGGTGAACTCAAGGAAGTATTTGTGCCAAGTAAATCTAGCTGTACAGGTTTAACGGCTAGTGATTCGATCGGTGCCTTTGATTGGGAGTGTTTTGCGGATGGTGATCAAATATTTTTCATTTCACGTCAGTTAAAACCAGAGAAGAACCTTTCAGATTTAATCGATTTCTTTGCGCCTGGTTGGAAAGCCAATAGTGTACATATCTTTGATAATGGGGTGCAGTTTCAGGTCGCAGCGAAGAATTCCTGGTGGGCAAACCTTGTTCTTATCGATAATGATGGTATTGCTGCTGGCGAAGCTGTTGATCATACAATTTATCTTGTCACTGAAAATGTAGATGCGGCTTACACTTTTGATTATCAGAACAATATTGGCCTGGTGATTAGACCGGGTAGACATCTACAAAATACGGCGGCTGCCCAGGCGGCTGTCAACTTTTATCCTGGTGGGAATTTTGTCTGGGTAGAAGGATCCATCAAAGCTGATGAAAATACAGTTTCAAGCAATAGTGTCGGCCTTTCTTTATATGGCGTATTACATTCTGTGATCAGGAATTTGACTGTTTTATATTCTGATACTGGACAGGGATATGGAATAAAGTTGAATCAGGTAAATCACAGTAGACTCGATCGTATTATATTAAATCAAAATATCAGTGGATTAGGAATATCGAATAGCGATAATAATTCTTTCAGAAATATATCAATAAACGGTGGGCTAAATGGAATACTTTTAACTGGCTTAAACAACAGTCTGGAAAGTATTCTACTTGAACACACTGATTACGGTTTACGGGTGGGAAATGGTGCAGGTCCTGTCGATTCAAGTGGAAATCAGATTGAGAACGTAAACTGCAGGAATTGTTTGACAGGCTTTGCAGTATTCCAAACTGCAGAAAATAATTACCTAAATAAAATTAAATACAATTACCAAAAATATAAAAACTCACTAGGTACCGGTATTATTATGTCAGGAAACTCAAATGTAGTTTCTAGTGCCATATTGTCAGGAGGTAAAACCGGGATTGATTTAACTGGTGATTCAAATACTATTTCAGATATCGCCGTATCCAGCATAGACTCTGATAGTCTGCATATAAGAGGTAATTCTAACATCATTTCCGGTGCACTCGTGACCAGCTCAGTAAATGGCGTATTACTGGATGGTGCAAGCAATAACCTGCTACAAAATATGACGCTGGGTAACAACCGTCTTGGAATAAAACTTGTGAATGTATCCTCATTTAACAGATTTATTAATATCCTGGCGGCAAATAATATGAATGGTATTCATTTCAATACAGATACCGGTGACAACACCTCGGGAAGTAATATCTTTCAAAATCTGGTTCTAACAGGGAATGATGCGGGTATAGTTGCAGGGGTATCACTTGCAAATGTTTTCAGCGGCCTATTCAGAGTCAGTGAAAATGGCTCGAACTGCCTTGGTATATCAGGCGGTATTACCTCATCTTCTGGAAACTGTGTAGCAGAAGGGGGATCAACTTTTACTCAGGAGTCAGTGAGTGGTGCCGGTAGCATACTGAGCGGAAAGGTCAGTATAACCGACAGTGCGAATGCAAGTAATCTTGATGGCCAACTAACCATGACAGACCTTGATGAACCCTCTCTGGACTGGACCAGTTTTAGTTCAAAATACAGGACATGGGGTAGAGACGGTGGATTATTTCCTAATGGTGCTAGCAGGGAGTACCTTGGCTGTTCTACAGGCCTTTACAGATCGAAAACTGAATGTACAAGCCTGGGACATACCTGGTATGGCGATGCGCGTATCTGGGACTGGAGTCTATTAAGCAGTGATACAGCTGCCCGGTATGCCTTACCAACACCCGATGACAGCACCTATATCCATACCTGGGCAGATGCGACAACAAGTACCGTGATTAATAACATGGTTGAAATAATAGGCAACGGAAATGGTAATGAGAATGGTCTATGTGAGGCAGGTGAAACCTGCAGTATCCTGACCAGCATTGGTTTTCACCAGCCTGCCAGACGATTGATTCCCTTACCGCTTCCTCCTCGTCCTTAATAACTGAATGGATAAGCTGGTACAGGCAGGTTTAAATGGTTCATGTAATCGAATCTGTCCTGAATTTAGTTTAAATGCTTAATGGAGTGATCAGGCTTTGGTTTAAATTCAACAATACAATTTGTTTGCATGTATATATATAGTATAAGTCCAGCTCTAAAATTGAGTGAGTTTAAGCTCTCTGTATTTGTTTTTTGAATAGTATCACGAGAATTCAAATTCGATTTCGTGTATCATAACATTATAATAATTACGGAATAGTAAGGATGCAAAAGGGTATTATCGTCTTACTTGGTTTGTTGTTCGGTGCCTGTAGTATTAACCCAGAGTCAGCGGAACAACAGAGCCCTCTCAAGATTTCATCTCAACTGAGCCCCCAGGCCCCGCAGGCTGAGGATGTATTGTTTGTTAATCTGTTGTCGGTTGATGGGCAATGGCTTATTCAGTCTATAGGCAGTCAGCGTAAACCGGTTGATCTTCTCAAAGAGGAAGAGCGACTTTATATACAGACAGACAAAAAGATCGTGATGCCAGACTATGTCCATTATCAGTTTACTGACGAGACCCGACGCCAGTATGACTGCGGTAAGGACGTTAAATACAACAAACATACGACTTATAACCCATGTACCAGCCAGTTTTCTCGAAACATTAAATATGGCGAAGGCTGGTTTGGCTGGAGAAGACAACTGGATGTTGGTGCGATAAGGGAAGCCATTAGCCAGTCAGATCTGATTAACCGGGCTAATCAGGAGATTGCTTTAGTTCGTAAGGAAAGGCAGCGTTGTCTGAATTTACGAAAACAGGCAGAGCAACATGCAGCCAGGCAACAGGTACAGTTACGCGTGCTGGATGAAACGGGAATGTATAAACAGGGTCATGAACTGGTTCAATATGATCTCAAGGTACAGCCCAGAGTTGCCTATGAAGGTTGTGAACAGAATCTTGATGATGTTCAGTTAAGTTATGATCTGGGTCTGAAGCAGGACTTTGGTCTCGTGCTTGAACTCAGAGGCAAGTCAGGCTGGAATCAACTGGAAGGCGATACACTTCATCTTGAACGGAAGATTGCCGAGGCAGATAAAAAGCTGATACCAACTCTGCATATTAAAGGAAAGCAGGTCAAGCGATATAACCTGTATCAGGAATGGTCTAATAATGATCTTGATTTTACCTGGCGCACCCTGGACATATCCGATACAGATCTGCGACAGGTATTTAATATTCGTAACAAAAACAAACAGGCAATCACCATTGAAAGCGTAAGCTTCATTATCAATAAACATGTGGTGACTAGAAAAACACCGCATGTCATAAAACCGGAATCCAGTTTAAATGGTCTTGAACATGCTAGTCGTTATTTTGTGTTAGGAAAAAACGTTCGCCAACATATTGAGGCTATCAAGGTAATCGAAACGGATTCTGAACGTGCCAGGTTTGGCATTAGAGTTGTTTACAAGCAGGGCAATGAACAAAAAGAATTACAGTTTGCCAAAGATCTGAGTTTGGCGAGTTTTTTATAAACGTTTATCAATAACTCACTATTACAAAGAGTGAGACATCATTCCATTAAAGACTACAACAAATAAGGTTAAGGGTTTATAATCTTATTCGTATTAAGCTCATTAATATTAATACATTAAAACGTATCATAATAAGAAAATAACAATATTATTATATAAATATAATCTTTTATATTTGTTTGTTATAAGCCTATTCTTTTTTTTCTATTGCAGGATTGACTGAGGATCATTAGTATCTTCAGTGCGCAAATTTCGATATCCATGACATAGATCATTTAAAAAAAGAACTATAAAACTTACCGGATTTGCACCAGTTTCTTAATAAAAAAAATCCTAACCGGAGAGGTAGAGGTATGCCCGCAAGTAAAATAACGAAAAAGCTAAGCAGCTTAATCTGCATGGCGTTGGTCCTGATACCGGGACTGGCATTTGCAGATTACGAGCTCAACTTAACGGAGTCTGTCACAGCGCTAGGTAAGGAAATCTATGACCTGCATATGTTGGTACTGATAATTTGTACAGTGGTGTGTGTCGCTGTCTTTGCAGTAATTATCTATTCACTAATAAACCATCGTAAGTCTAAGGGTGCAAAACCAGCCACGTTCCATGAAAGTGCCACGGTTGAGTTTATCTGGACTGTTATCCCATTCATTATTCTGGTTATTATTGCTGTCCCAGCTACCAAGGTACTGTTGAAGATTGAGGATGCCAGTAATCCTGATCTGACTATCAAGGCGACAGGCTGGCAATGGAAGTGGGAATATGAATACTTGGATAACGGCGTACATTTCTTTAGTAATCTTGATAAGGCCAGTAACGACGCCCGCCAACTGGGTTCAAAAACTGACCCTCGCACGGTTCCAAACTACCTCCTGGATGTTGATAACCCCATTGTGGTTCCTGTTAACAAGAAGGTTCGTATTCTGACCACGGCCAATGACGTAATTCACGCCTGGTGGGTACCTGAACTGGCAGTTAAGCGTGATGCGATTCCCGGTTTTATTAATGAAAGCTGGTTTAAGGCTGAAAAAACAGGTGTGTACCGCGGTCAGTGTGCTGAGCTGTGTGGTAAAGACCACGGCTTTATGCCAATTGTTGTAAACGTCGTTTCAGATAGTGAATACAACGATTGGGTAGCTAGCCAGAAAAAAGCCATGGCAGCTGCAAAGGCCAGTGCTGGCAAAACCTGGAGTAAGGCTGACCTCATGAAGCGTGGTGAAGAGGTCTACAACGCATCCTGTGCGGCTTGCCACCAGGCGAATGGTCAGGGTATTCCAGGTGTCTTCCCCGGAATTGCTGGCAGCAAGGTTGCTACTGGCCCAGTTGAAGGACACATCGACATCGTAATCAACGGTAAGCCTGGCACCGCCATGCAGGCCTTTGGTACGCAGTTGAGCCCAGCTGATTCAGCTGCCGTTATAACCTTCCAGCGTAATGCTTTTGGTAATAACACGGGCGATGTTGTTCAACCTTCTCAGATTTCACGCTAAGGCTAGCGGAGGATTATAAAAATGAGTGATCACAAACCTTCCGGCATTACACGCTGGATCTTCACAACAAACCACAAAGACATAGGTACCCTGTACCTGTGGTTTGCCTTCATTATGTTCTTTGTCGGTGGTTCAATGGCGATGGTAATTCGTGCTGAGCTGTTACAACCCGGCATGCAGGTGGTTGACCCACTGTTCTTTAATTCCATGACAACCATGCACGGTTTAATCATGGTATTTGGTGCTGTCATGCCAGCCATGGTTGGTTTTGCCAACTGGATGGTGCCCATGATGATCGGTGCCCCGGATATGGCACTGCCACGTATGAACAACTGGAGCTTCTGGATTCTGCCCTTTGCAGGTACCATGCTGGTTTCTACCCTGTTCATGGAAGGTGGCGGACCGGCGTTCGGTTGGACATTCTATGCGCCACTATCAACCACCTTTGCACCTCAGAGTACGGACTTCTTCATCTTTGCTGTGCATCTGTTAGGTTTTTCTTCCATCATGGGCGCGATTAACATCATCGCAACCATTTTGAACATGCGTGCCCCCGGCATGACATTGATGAAAATGCCACTGTTCGTCTGGACCTGGTTAATCACAGCCTTCCTGCTGATTGCGGTTATGCCAGTCCTGGCCGGTGCCGTTACCATGATGCTGACTGACCGTAACTTTGGTACCAGCTTCTTTGATGCTGCCGGTGGTGGTGATCCTGTGTTGTTCCAGCATGTGTTCTGGTTCTTCGGTCACCCAGAGGTGTACATCATGATTCTGCCATCGTTCGGTATTGTTTCGCAGATCATCCCAACTTTTGCACGTAAGCAACTGTTCGGTTATGCCTCAATGGTATATGCGACTGCAGCGATTGCCTTCCTGTCATTCATCGTCTGGGCTCACCATATGTTCACAGTAGGTATGCCGGTGGCAGGTGAACTCTACTTTACCTATGCAACGGTGATGATTGCCGTACCAACAGCGGTGAAAGTCTTTAACTGGACTGCCACCATGTGGAAAGGTTCCATGACATTTGAAACACCCATGCTCTGGGCAGTTGGCTTTGTCTTCCTGTTCACAGTTGGTGGTTTCACCGGTCTGATGATGGGTGTTGCACCTGCCGACTTCCAGTACCATGATACCTATTTCATCGTGGCTCACTTCCACTATGTACTGGTGCCTGGTGCAGTGTTTGCCATTATCGGTGGTATTTACTACTGGATACCTAAATGGACCGGTAACATGTACGATGAAAAACTCGGTAAGCTGCATTTCTGGTTGTCGGCCATTTCGGTCAACATCCTGTTCTTCCCGCAGCATTTCATCGGTCTGGCCGGTATGCCACGTCGTATTCCTGACTATGCCGTGCAGTTCTCCGAATTCAACTTCATGTCATCTATTGGTGGCTTTGTATTCGGGGCAACTCAACTGCTGTTCCTGTACATTGTTATCAAATGTATCCGCGGTGGTGAGAAAGCAACTGATCAGGTCTGGGATAACCCAGAAGGTCTGGAATGGACTATTCCTTCACCTGCGCCGTATCACACATTTGAAACGGCTCCACAGATCAAGTAATGAAATATGGCCTCGCCAAATGGCGAGGCCTGTTTAATTGGAGTTTATAAGTGGAAATGACTGAAAAAAGACGCGCAAATCCCTGGGTACTGGTTCTTCTATTTGGAATAGCCATCGCCTTTTTTGTTGCAAGCTTTTTTGTTTTAAGTCGATAAGGCAAATGTGATGACCGATAAAAACCAGAACAAGGCAAATAACATAACATTAGGTAAGTTTTCACTAATCGCTGTCGCCATGTTTGGATTTGGTTTTGCACTGGCACCCATGTATGAAGCCTTTTGTCAGGCCTTTGGGATCAATGGTCGCTTTGTTGAGATTCAGGATGGGACTTATGATTCAAGCAACAAAGTGGCAAATATCACCGAGGTCGACAAGTCTCGTCTGGTGAAGGTTCAGTTTACGGCCAGCCGTAATCAGAACATGAACTGGGAATTCAAGGCGCTGGAAAGTATTGTTGAGGTCAATCCTGGTGAAATTCGTGTTGTGAAGTTCTATGCCAAAAACAACACGGACAAGACGGTGATTGCTCAGGCAGTACCCAGTGTTTCTCCAGGACGAGCCACAAAATATCTTAACAAGATTGAATGTTTCTGTTTTACCCAGCAGACATTTAAACCAGGTGAGGCACGGGAGATGCCACTGCGATTTGTGGTTGATCCGGCATTACCCGGCAAGATTTCCACCTTAACCCTGGCCTATACTTTCTTTGATACACAGAATCGTAGGGCCTCAAATATGACTGACAACTCCAGAGAAACAAAACTGGCTGTGAATTCAGTGGTAACGAATGCACAACAATAAAAATTTTTAAGTATCAGCTACCAGATAGAGAGGGTATACAATGTCAACACAATCAGGCGGTTACTATTTACCCGCACCCAGTCACTGGCCGATAGTGGGATCCATCGGTCTGTTTATAATGCTGTTCGGTTTTGCTTCAGCCCTGCCCGGTACCTCCGATGGTGAGATGGGCAATATGACCATGATGTACATCGGTATGGCCATCGTTGCCTTTATGCTATTCGGCTGGTTTGGTCAGGTCATAGGTGAAAGTGAAAGTGGTAAATACAATGCTCAGGTCGATACCTCATTCCGTATGAGTATGGTCTGGTTCATTTTCTCTGAAGTTATGTTTTTCGCTGCGTTCTTCGGAGCACTTTTCTATGCACGGCAATTATCGGTGCCCTGGTTATCAGGTGAAGGCAATAACGCCATGACCAATGCCCTGCTCTGGAAAGGTTATGCCGGTGACTGGCCTACTAATGGTCCAGCCAGCGTAGGTGGTAAGTTTGAAATCATGAGTGCCTACGGTATCCCACTGTGGAACACCATCATCCTGTTGACTTCCGGTTTGACAGTGACCTGGGCGCACTGGGGTCTGAAGAAAGACAATCGTGGTCAGCTCATTATGGGCCTGTTCCTGACTGTGGCTTTGGGTGCAGTCTTCGTCGCTTTGCAGGCTTATGAATACATTCATGCTTACAATGACCTGAACCTGAAATTGACATCAGGTATCTACGGTTCAACCTTCTTTATGCTGACCGGTTTCCACGGTCTGCATGTCACCATCGGTGCCATTATGCTACTGGTGATGTTGTTCCGCTCTATGAAGGGTCACTTTACTGCCAAGAACCATTTCGCCTTTGAAGCGGCGGCATGGTACTGGCACTTTGTAGACGTGGTTTGGTTAGGCCTGTTTATCTTTGTTTACTGGTTGGTATAAGCAAGACAAAGAAGTAGGAAAAAATAAAGGCGCTGCTTTCTGCAGCGCCTTTTTTAATTTGGAAATGAGTTTCAGTTATTGCTTATTTAATAAATCAAACAGGGTGGGGATTAATCCAGCCAAGCTGGTAGCCAATTAAAAGCAGGATTAAAAGTCCAATCGACATGCCAATACGCATGGTCAGCATTTTGACAGTTCGGTTACTCTGGCCTTTATCCTTGATCATTGAATACAGTGCCGTAAACAGGCTGGAGACGACCAGAAATAGAATGAAAATAACGATGGTTTTAAATAACACAGGTTTACCTCCCGGATATGAGGAATTCCAGTATAACTCACAGGGTATTCAGGATCGAATGATCTGATGTGTTTCATGGTATTATATCTGCATGAGTAGCCGTAGTTTTAGACCGACTCTGGTCCCCACAATAGTCACGCTGATTTTATTACCCATTTTCATTCGTCTGGGATTTTGGCAACTGGATCGTGCCGACCAGAAACGGGAGCTACAGACAAATTACAGCCAGAGGGCCGGGATGCCGAGTTTTGCCCTGGAGCCCAGAGTGGGAGCGCGTGATGAACTGGAATATCGGCGGGTATTTGTAAAAGGGCGATTTGACACAGGGCGGCAGATCCTGATTGATAACAAGATTCATAAAGGCAAGGTTGGCTATTACGTTATCACTCCACTCAAGATGGTAGGGAGTGATCAGTATGTGCTGATCAACAGGGGTTGGGTACCTGCTGGTCTAAGCCGTAGTGAGTTACCTGACATTGCAGTGACGGATACCCATGTGACAATACACGGTGTGCTGGTTAAAGCCAGACGTGATGTGTTTATGATTAGCGATGAAAATCGAGATACCCATGGCTGGCCGGCGCGCATGCAGTGGTTGGATGTGGAGCAATTTGAAAGGGAAACTGGATATAGAGTTTACCCATTTGCCATTTTAATGGACTCTGATGCACTACATGGATATACACGGGAGTGGGGTAATGCAAAGATGGATCCGGATAAAAATACCAGTTATGCCATGCAATGGTTTAGTTTTGCAGCATTGTTGGTGATTATTTTTATTGTTGTAAATTTTAAAAGAGAATCAGATAGTCAAAATGCCTAGTACCGAAGAAATCAAAAAACAGAACCAGAAGATTATAATCTTGTTAGTCATGTCTTTTGCTATACCAATTATTGCTGCATATGTTGTTTTCTTTAACATGGGGGAAGTGACCAAAACCAGAAATTACGGTGAATTAATTACCCCGGCACGCCCTCTGGAAACATTGAATTTACAAACACTAAAAGGCCAGGATTTTGGTTTTGAAGCTCTAAAAGGTAAATGGCATCTCGTATATATTGGTAAAGGTCAGTGCAATGACATTTGCCAGGAAAGATTATCAACCATGCATCAGACTAGAATGGGGCAGGGGAGCGCCATGAGTCGAGTCAGGTTGGTTTATATAGCGCTGGGTGGGATCGATAGTGCAGTTGCTAATAATTTAACAAAATCCTACTCACGACTATCGGTTCTATCAGCTAAAGGGCAGGACCAGAATAAAACAATAAAACTTTTTCAATCCGACGCTAACACCATGATCAGGGATGACCATTTGATTTTTATAATTGATCCTTTGGGGAACCTGATGATGCGTTATAAGAAAGATGTTCGACTGATTGGCATCATCAAGGATCTTGAGCATTTGTTGAAGGTCTCACGAATCGGGTGATGTAATGAATAATAAATTATTTAACAGACTGGCAGTCATCTCGGTATTGCTAGCCGTTGTAGTGGTGATTCTGGGAGCATATACCCGGTTGGGTGATGCCGGGCTCGGTTGTCCTGATTGGCCAGGTTGTTATGGTCATATAGATGTACCTGAAGAGCATCATGAGATTACCAGAGCAAATCAGGCCTATCCAGACCGTCCTGTTGAACCTGCCAAGGCCTGGAAAGAAATGATACACCGCTATTTTGCGGGTACCCTGGGTTTACTGGTTTTTGCTCTTGCTATTATTGCCATTCGCAACCGCCGGGATCCGAATCAACAGCTTGCCGTACCCATCGCACTTACATTTATAATCATATTCCAGGCATTGTTGGGGATGTGGACTGTAACGATAAAACTCAACCCGACTATTGTAATGGCCCATTTGATGGGTGGCTTAACAACACTTTCATTACTTTTCTGGATCAGTTTAAGGGGAACAGGTGCATTATCCGAGAAAAGGCTTGATTTAACCCGCTTAAATAGATTGCATTTACTTGCCCTGTTGGCCCTTGTGGTTGTTATTCTGCAAATTATGTTAGGCGGTTGGACCAGTGCCAATTATGCTGCCCTTGCCTGTGGTGATGACTTCCCAATGTGTCAGGCAAAATGGTGGCCAGTAATGGACTTCAAGGAAGGTTTTGTCATGTGGCGTGGCACCGAAATGAATTTTGAATTTGGTGTATTACAAAATGATGCACGTATTGCGATACAAATGGCCCATCGTATTGGTGCAGTCATAACTACTTTGATTCTTGTGTTCCTTGCTTTCAAGCTGATTGATTTTCCTGACAGTAAGTGCCTGGGTAAGTTGGGTACAGCATTACTTGTCGTGCTGGTCATTCAAATCATGCTTGGGGTATCAAATATAATTTTCTCTTTACCAATGGCCATTGCTGTTGCACATAATGCGGTGGGTGCCTTGTTATTACTCGTTATGGTAGCCATTAATCATGCTATCCGACCAAAAGGGGAGGCCCTTTAAAAATGCCTGAAACAATTAAACATACACCCTTTATTCAGAGTATCGGGATACACTGGCGTGATTACTATGAGTTGACCAAACCACGTGTTGTTGCACTATTGGTGTTTACTGCCATCATCGGGATGTTCCTGGCGGTGCCCGGTATGGTTCCACTCAAGCCACTCATCTTCGGTTCACTGGGTATTGCCCTGGCTTCTGCCTCAGCAGCCGCGATCAACCAGGTGGTTGATCAGAAAATTGATGCAGATATGCGTCGGACTAGCAAAAGACCAATACCAACTGGAAATTTAACCAATAAACAGGCCATTATCTTTGCATTTGTGATTGGCGCACTTGGGATGGGTATCCTGGTTTATTTTGTGAATACCCTGACGGCTGTGTTGACGTTTGCCTCACTGGTTGGATATGCCTTTATATATACTCTGTATCTTAAACGGGCGACACCACAAAATATCGTGATTGGTGGTGCTGCCGGCGCGGCACCACCGGTATTGGGTTGGACAGCGGTGACTGGTACTGTTGATCCGAATAGCCTGTTACTGTTCCTGATTATTTTTGCATGGACACCTCCCCATTTTTGGGCGCTGGCTATTCACAGGCGTGATGAATATGCCAAGGTGGATATTCCCATGTTACCGGTGACTCATGGAATCGAGTACACACGTCTACATACACTTTTATATACGATAATTCTTGTGGCAATTACCGCACTACCTTTTGTGACTGGGATGAGTGGTATGTTTTATTTTATTGGTGCCATGATCCTGGGTGGAGTTTTTCTAAGTTATGCAATTCGATTGCAGTCTGGGAAAGATGAAAAGATTGCAATTAAGACCTTTGGTTATTCTATTATTTATTTGATGTTGCTGTTCAGTGTATTGTTGATTGACCACTATATCTAGGGTACATGTTAATCATGTTTAATATCATCCAGGTTTTCGATAATTGGACAACCGTTCTCTGATGCCTGACAGAGATTGAGTAGTAATTGCAGTTCATTACGCAAGGTATTGAGTTCATCCAGACTGGCTTCAACTTCCTGCAGTTTATTCGCTGTTAGTTCACGTACCTCAACACAGGCCTTTTGTGGATTGGTGCGCATTTCTAATAGATCACGAATCTCTTCCAGGCTAAAATTCATGCGTTGGGCACGTTTGATAAAATTTAGCTGGGAAATATCTTTATCACTATAGAGCCTGATGCCACTCTCATTACGAAAGATATTTTTTAACAGTCCAATCTTTTCATAATAACGAAGAGTATCAACACTCAGACCGCTTAGATTCGCGACATCCCCAATCTTATAAATAGGCTGGGTCTTCATGGTGTTTCTTTAGGAATGTCCTTTAGACAACAGCGGCCAGATGGATTGCGTATCTGGCAGTGGCAGGTTCCATTCATGGTTTGTTGAATAATAAAGTCTTTTGCTGTGTCCCGTGTTTCCAGGTCAATCTGTGTTACATCAAAACAATAGCAAACGGGACGCAACAGATTTTCTGATTTTTGACCGACCGTGGTTCTTAAATCGAGCTGAGTGAACATACGCTGGTCTTCACCATAGTAAACAACATCACAATCCTTACTATCGCAAAAATAATATTCCTGCTCAGGTAAATCGACCTGCCAGGGTTTATTGAGGTGATGGAGAATGGTTTCTCTGGAGACCCGTTTGTATGTTTTGCCGTTTGCAGGGCAAACTGCCTTTGGTGCTGTGCCCTGAGAGGTTTGGGTATTACAACATGCGCCCATACTTAACTCCTTTTATATTTCGATGATAAAGAAATATTCGTTTAGTAAATATAGCCCTACCAGTATCAAAACAATACCGGCAATGATTTCAAAAATTTTCTGGTAGCGGGATAAAATCTTAAGTGATTCCAGCCAGCCCATGCTCCAGGCACCCAGGATAATGGGGATGCTGCGGCCTAATGCAAAGGCCAGTAGCAATGCAAAACCAAATGAAATAGATCCTATTGCGGCACTGGCGGTGAGTGTGACCAGCAGGGCGGGGGTGCAGAAGGGGCACACCGCTACTGAAAAAGGGATCGCCAGTAAAAAGGCCCCACCGATTCCACTGACCTTTCTGGCGCGCATACCAAACCAGGGTAGACGAATCTTCAACCAACCTGTCCAGATGAGGCCAAGAATAATTAATACAGGCCCCAATAACAGACTCCACTCACGCCCCAGGACAGATTTGATTCCATCCCCACTTATTGCCGCAGCAACTCCTAGCACAACATGGGTGGTAATCATTCCAAGCACAAAGGCGCTTCCCATCAAAATGGCGCGGCGTTCTTCGTGGGCCTTGGTTACATAAGCCAGCATCACTGGAATAGAGGCGAATGAAACAGGATTAAAGCTGAAAACAAAGCCGGCCAGAAAGGAAAGACCAATCCCTGTCCAGCTTGCATGTTCCAGACTGATTTTAAGTGCTTTACTACTGAGATCAATTCCGGGTAGTAGTATATAAAGAGCGCCACCAATTAATAATATCGCAGTTAAGTAGGGGCTTCCTTTCGCAGCATGTTGCAGGAAATCCTGCACATTTTCATTAATACCTTTTAGGGTGACAATTACTAGCGGTGCAGAAAAGCCTGTCGCAAATGTTAAACCGCTGATTAGGGCAATGATTAAATTATCGTACTGCAGGTTTAGACCAGTAATGACAACAAACAAAGGGATGGTACAGGCCGGTAATGAAAGACCAAGCTTGACTGGATCTGGTAAGGCATCGGTAAACGGTAGTAGCCGATAAAAATTCAGGTGAGGAACTGGTATATAGGTAAAGCGAGATACCAGATACAATAAGGCCATCATAACGAGTATCACGCTGAAAGTACTCGTCGGCCACACTGGTGTCGGTATGAAAATTACAGCAAGGGCAAGAATGCTGCAAAATAACAGACTCCTTGCCAGCCAGACTACCAGTAATCTGGAGAATATCTGATTGTTAGTTTGCTTATGGGTACGGGCAATAAACAGGGTGTGGGTTGCAATCGTACAGGGTTCAAAAAAGGCCAGTAGCCCAAGTACGAAGATAATAAGATAAAGAGTGCTTTCCATTATTTAACCCAGCCTTGTTTCCAGTTCCTGGCGCAGTTTTTTTGCCGATGGCAGACTGGCAAAGGTCAGTTCACCATCGATGGCAATGGCAGGTGTGGATAACACGCCGATACTGACGGCATAATCTAGATCATCCAGAACATTGACTTCTCGCCACTGAATGCGATCGGTCCCCATTTCTTCTGCAATCTTTTGTAATACGGCCTTAGCATGGCCACATTTACCACAGCCGGGAGAAGAAAAAACTTCTACTTTTACCATTTGAATACTCCTAATTTTCCAGCCATACCTGAAGCGGAAAGGCGAGATAAGCGGCAAAGAAGCCGATAAGCCAGGCAGAAATTGCCAGTACCAGTGCTCGCTTGTTCCATTTATCAACTCGCTGGCATTGAGCTGCCAGAATCGGGTCTGTTGGACAGGCACGACCGGGTCGCCAGGTAAACCATGCCGCCCCTGAGATTAAAATACCTGCAACAAAAAAGGTGACTGCCTTGTATTTACCTAGGGTGATCAACCAGGGTGCACTGTCCGTCATGGCCGCATAGGTGGCACCCAGACCCAGGCTGACTAGCAGAATGGGAAGGGCGCAACAGACCAGGGTAGTCATGGAAGTAAACAGAGCCAGCCAGGCGAGGTTGTTACGTTTCTGTGTTTCCTGTAGAGGCATGTCTTTATTCCGGCCGTGTCTGGATACCACGATAGTTATAACCGGCCTTGGCTATTACAGCCTTGAGTTTTGCATCTGTGAGCTGAGTTCCTGGAATGACCGTCAGGGAAGCCAGTCCCTTGTCCTGGTCGACCTTGACCTCTTCCACACCATCGAGTTTTTTGAGGTGTTTCTTGACGTTATGGGCACAGAATTTACAGGTCATACCATCAATTTTGATGACATAACTGGAGTCAGCAACAGCACTTAGTGGGCCACCCAGGGCCAGAAGAAATATAAATATCAATTTTTTCATGTAGTTATCCTGCTTTAATGACTACGGGTTTGAACCTCAGACAGGTGTTTGGTTCAATTCATGTGTGGATATATCGGCAGGAATTGTATTATCTGGAGTTGACTCCAGGTCAAGAAAAATATGAGCTATTTTTGCGGAGGGGTGCGAATATGGCATGAGGCAATATTCGCAGTCTTATTAATTAATTGTTGAAACTGTTGCTTATCCTGCACCACCTAAATCGTGTTTTAAGAGCCAATGAAGGGTTAGTGATAGTATTTTACAACTTGCTGGGATGAATTAAGGGAGAAAACAGACTATTACGCCTGTTTTCTCCTTTTGGTTTCGTTGTTTGATTATTGTTTAGTGCTGTCGTAACTGACAGTCCCACCACTACCTAGTGTAAAGGTTATGTTACTGGTTGTTCCTGT
This sequence comes from Gammaproteobacteria bacterium, assembly GCA_029881995.1. GTDB lineage: Bacteria > Pseudomonadota > Gammaproteobacteria > UBA6429 > Thiohalophilaceae > JAHEDB01. The sequence goes on along the minus strand of JAOULO010000003.1, from coordinate 58,339 downwards.
GGTGCGTTGAAAATCTGTAGTGCGCCAATAGTAAGTTGTCGTGCTGCTTCCATAGTTTTCAATAGTATAGGTGATACCATCACCATTTTTTGTAAATGTCTTGAGTGGTGTATCAAACTGGCTAAGCGCAACAGAGTTTTGACTGAATAGCCTACGACTAAATCCACCAAGGATATTATCGCTAGCATCAAACAGTAACAGAATTTGGCCGCCCTCAGTTCCAGCACCACCCCCATTGGCTTTAAGGTGATAGATTTCGACTGTTGGTGTGGTTGTCCCAACATAAGGAACAACGTCAGGATATGCAGAGCAGACTGACATAGTTTTACCTGTATTTTCTGTACAGCCACTAGGGATGGTTTTTGTGCCAAGCTTTGCCCAGGTTATATTTACCAGGTTGATGTATAGGCTGACATGAACAGTGCTACCAGCAGTAACAACAACTGGAGTTGGTAATTTATATGTGCTCACACAACCAGAGTATGACAGGGTGACTGGTCCAAGACTTCCCACGCTGGTGGTAAGCGGGTCTGCACCAGAGGCAGTGTAGTACGTTGTACTTCCTAATGTTACCTGGCCTTGTACTTGAGCGGTATAACCTCCCTCAGTCGTACAGCTGGAAATTTTAATTTGATCATAGGTTCCTGCTGAGATGCTTACTGAAGCTGATAGAAGGCTGGCAAGAGCAGTATTATCCGCTATGTTTACCATACAGTCAGCTAAAGTCCCCGAGCATGAATAGAGTGAAGCATAAGCAGTTGAATCTGTTGAGCTGCCAAGTGAAATTTCCTTTATAGGTTTTTTCAACAACGTCGGTGTAAAACTGTTTTCATTAGTAGCAGCTTGCGCTGAGTTTTCTAAAACCAAACTCAGGCCGACAAATAACAAGATTTTTTTAAACAAACTTGATTCCTTTAACATCTGATTTCTCCTTTTGGGTTACACATTTTTCATAGATACAGTTCCAGTTCCAGTTGTTGTCCCGGGTTTGGCAGCATCATCACTCGAACATGCGACACTTAAGACTGCAAATGTAATCATGAATACGATTGAGGTGATTTTTGTTTTAATAATTTGCATAGTATTATCCTTAATTTATCTAAATATTAAGATGGTTTAGCAATATATGGCTGTACAAGGAGTCACAAACCACTATTTACATATCGGCACAATTAACTAGTGATTTAGTGAAGAGATGATTTTAATGCTTGTTATAGTAGGTATATATTTAGGAGAATTTTGCTGCCAGGTACATTCCACAAACAACCAGTAAGATTCCAAACCATTGAGACAAAAGTAGATTTTCACCCAACAATGAAAGGCTGACTAGACTGGCTATAATGGGAACCAGTGGTGAATAGACCGCAGCGTGGTGTGGTCCGAGGGTTTTAACACCATAACCGAAAAGAAACAGGGCGAGAATGGAAAGGCCTAATCCCTGAAATGTAGCCTGTGCAAGGATATGAGAAAATGAAACCGCCGATAGTTGTGGTTCCATAAAAAGAGAATAAACAGGCAAATACAACATGGAGAGCACTGAAACCACAATGGCTACCCGCCATGGGTCAAGTCGCCAGTGACGGATCAGTACAGTGAAGACTCCCCAACTTAATCCTGAAAGTAAAAATAGAAAATCTCCAAACAACACACTGGCCTGATTGCTGAAAGAAAAGGAAGTTACCAGACCCAGTCCGATGATGATTAGCAGCAGGGCAAATTGTTTGACTGGACGAATTGCAATTCCATCTACCAGCCACATTCCTATGGCAGCCACAACAGGGACAAAGCCAGGGTTGAGCACAGCCCCATGGGCCGCAGGAGAAAATTCCAGTCCGACAAATATCTCCGTCATATAGGGAGCACCGGCCAGAACGGCAAGTATGAAGCCCCGCTGCCAGCCAATCCCGGCCAGATCCCTTAATCCATACCTTATTAATACAGGCAGCAGGAGCAGACCTGCTGAAAGATAGCGCAGAGCCGTCAGGTCATATGCGCTGAGTCCTGCCTGGATGGAGTATCTGGAGGCGATGAAGTTGGTGGCATACAGGGCCATGGCAGTGATTACGGCCAGGATTCCACCAAGCTGGCCTGTGTTCGGCTGTTTTCTCATCTGCCCTTGTATGATTATCAAATTGTATGAAAGGGATAAATATATTTGATTTTCCTGAGAAAATCACTTGGTTATGATTAGCTCTCCGGATTAGCCATTTCTATCGTCGTCTAAATAATTTCTGTCCTGGGTCGATGTAATAACACCAATATGGAGGCAAGCTTTCCTTGCCATGGCATGGGCCAAAAAATTATAATATTAGAGTTTATTAATATACCTGACCGATTCCCTCAGGATTCGCCGGGGTTTTTTTTGGCTTGAAGAATTACGAAAAGAGGCAGCAAATGGCCAACGTAGCAGTAGCAAACGAACAGTACAATTACGACATCGTGCGTAAGTTTACGATCATGACCGTCGTTTGGGGTGTACTGGGCATGCTAGCCGGTGTATATATCGCCGCAGAATTAGCATGGCCCTTCCTGAACTTCGACAATCCAGCACTGACCTTTGGGCGACTGCGCCCGGTCCATACCACCCTGGTAATCTTCGGATTCGGTGGTAGCGCCCTGTTCGCCACATCTTATTATGTGGTGCAGCGTACCTGTCAGGTGCGCCTGTGGGGCGGCAAGCTGGCCAATTACACTTTCTGGGGCTGGCAACTGTCTGTTGGTATTGCCGCCATTAGTTACCTGCTGGGATATACCCAGGCCCGTGAATACGCGGAAATGGTCTGGCCAATTGATCTGCTGATCGCCGTTACCTGGGTGATTTACCTGATTGTGTATGTAATGACCATGGTCAACCGTAGCCAGCCACACATCTATGTGGCTAACTGGTTCTTTATCGCCTTTATCCTGGCAACGGCCATTCTGCATATCTTTAATAACATGGCTGTGCCTGTCAGCATGTTCAGTCTGTCATCCTACAGCCTGCACGCCGGCGTACAGGATGCCATGACCCAGTGGTGGTACGGTCATAACGCCGTGGGCTTCTTCCTGACTGCTGCCTTCCTGGGGATGATGTATTACTTCATTCCAAAACAGGCGGGTCGTCCGGTTTACTCCTACCGTCTGTCCATTATCCACTTCTGGGCGCTGATCTTCTTATATATGTGGGTTGGTGCGCATCACCTGCACTGGACTGCATTGCCAGACTGGACTTCGACCCTGGCGGCGACCTTCTCAATCCTGCTGCTGTTACCTTCATGGGGTGGCATGATCAACGGTATTATGACTCTGTCCGGTGCCTGGGACCGCCTGCGTAATGACCCGGTTGTGCGCTTTATGATTGTGTCACTCTCTTTCTATGGTATGTCGACTTTCGAAGGTCCGATGATGTCCCTGAAGAGTGTGAATGCCCTGTCGCACTACACTGACTGGACTATCGGTCACGTACACTCCGGTGCTTTAGGTTGGGTGGCCATGATCTCTATGGGTTCGCTCTATCACCTTATTCCCCGCCTGTGGGAAACCAAGATGTACAGCGAAAAGCTGATCTTCACCCATTTCTGGTTAGCCACTATCGGTATCGTGCTGTACATCAGCTCCATGTGGGTGGCCGGTATCGGTCAGGGCCTGATGCTGCGTGCCTTTGATGAGTACGGCAACCTGGCTTACACCTTTATTGAATCCGTGAGCTTCCTGCACACACCTTATGTGGTGCGTACCCTCGGTGGTGTCTTCTTCCTCTCTGGCATGATCATTATGGCGTACAACGTCTTCATGACCATCTTCAAGGGCCGTAAAGAAGCGGCAGTGCTGGAAGCGAAACTGGCAGCCAAACTGGCCAACGCATAAGTTTTTGGAGTACTAAGCAATGAAACATGAAACGATAGAAACGAATGCCGGTTGGCTTATCTTTCTGACATTAATCGTCATCAGTATCGGTGGTCTGGTGGAAATCGTACCGCTGTACTTTATCGATGACACTATTGAAACTGTGAAAGTGGAAGGCAAGGACACTGTTCGCCCTTATACACCACTGGAACTGCGTGGTCGTGATCTCTACCAGCGTGAAGGTTGTTATACCTGTCACTCACAGATGATCCGCCCCTTCCGTGATGAAGCCCTGCGTTATGGGCACTACTCACTGGCGGCCGAATCTCAGTTCGACCATCCCTTCCAGTGGGGTTCCAAGCGTACCGGTCCTGACCTGGCCCGTGTTGGTAAGAAGTATTCTAACCAGTGGCACGTACAGCACCTTATTGCACCACGTTCGGTTGTACCTGAGTCCATCATGCCTAACTACCCCTGGTTGATGAAAAACAAACTGGAGTACAAGGATATTGCTGGTCGTTTGAAGGCACTGAAAATGGTTGGTGTGCCTTACAGCATCACTGAAGATGAGTACAAGGCTAATGTTAAGCGATATGGCAAAGACGTAGCTGACAAACTGGACATCAACCAGGCTGAGAAAAACCTGCTGGCCCAGGCACAAAGTGGTAACTATGACGGAAATAAAGATGACATTACCGAAATGGATGCCATGGTGGCCTACTTGCAAGTGTTAGGCACAATGGTTGACTTCAAGAAATTTGAAGACGGTCACTTCACCCGCTTTAGATAAGCTGGGCCGTTAATAGCGAAACGAAGGAAGACAGCACCTATGATTGAATGGCTCACATGGTTTACCAGTATGGAAAACACCAAGCCCTTTGTGCTGGTGCTGTTCTTCATCACTTTTGTCGGCATTATTCTTTATGTCTATACCGGCAAAAACCGAAGTGAACGTCTGGAATCGTATAAAAATATTCCATTAACCGATGAGGACGAGCAGTCCACTCATCCTGAGGAAGCAAGCAAATGAGTACTGAAAAGAAACAACAGACTGTACAGACCACCGGTCACGCCTGGGATGGTGACCTGCAGGAATTTAACAACCCATTGCCTAACTGGTGGCTATGGGGTTTTTATGCCACGGTAGTTTTTGCTGTGATCTACTGGGTATTGTTCCCAACTTTTCCGATAGGCAAAAGTTATACCAAGGGTGTAATGAATGACATCACTTATAAAACAGCCGATGGCAAAGAACATACTACCCATTGGAACACCCGTTCCCTGCTGATGAAAGAAATGCAGGAAGCGCGTGAAATGCAAAAGCCTTACGTCGATAAAATTGTAAAGGCCAGCTATAGCCAGATCGCCAAAGATAAAGATCAAAGTGCCTTTGCCTACTCAACTGCAAAAGTGTTGTTTGCCGATAATTGTGCAGGTTGTCATCAATCTGGTGGTGCCGGGGTAATGGGTATGTATCCCAATCTGGCAGATGATGCATGGCTGTGGGGTGGTTCTTACGCCAAGATCGAAGAGACCATCCGCAGTGGTCGTAAAGGATCTATGCCTGGCTTTAAAGCTAGCCTGAGTGCAGCACAAATCGATAATGTTGCCGAATACGTACTGAGTTTTTCGGGAACCAAGGTCAATGCCGCCAAGGCTGCAAAAGGCAAGGCAATCTTTGAAGGTAGTGGTGGTTGTTTTGCCTGTCACACCAAAGAAGGTACGGGCCAGATCGCCATGGGTGCAGCCAACCTGACAGATAAAGTCTGGACCATTGCTAATGTGAATGCTGCTAAGACCCTGGCTGAGAAAAAGGCCGCTGTTAAGGCAGTTGTTACTAACGGTGTAGCCGGTCGTGACATGCCAGCCTGGCAGGGACGTTTGTCAGATGCTGATATTAAGATGCTGACTTACTATGTTCATCAATTGGGTGGTGGTAAGTAGATCAGGATTTAAGGTTTGTTAACCTTCCCCCTCCTTGCAGGAGGGGGCTAGGGGGTGGTGATAAAATTAGCTGGAAAATTATTTTTATCACCCCACCCCAACCCTCCCCTTTAAGGGGGAAGGCGTTATTCTGGTCTGGTTGTTAATTACCGAACCGCTGATCAAACGCATTGTTACTGGCAGGGGTATACCTTAATAGAAGGTATACCCTTTTGCCGTATTTAAGAGTATGAAATTTACACACAGACATGACTGATAATCTGATCCAGAAACGTATTCCAGTTATACCCCGTTCGGTGGAGGGTCAGTTTCGTACGCTTAAGCATGGCATTCTGTTTTTTGCTTATGCGGTCTATTTCATGTTGCCCTGGCTTCGTTGGGAACGGGACAATGGGCCAGAGCAGGCTGTGCTGTTCGACATCGTTGGTCGCAAATTTTATTTATTTGATCTGACTGTTTATCCGCAGGATATTTTCTGGCTGGCGGGTTTTTTGATCATTGCCGCCTTTCTGCTGTTCTTTGTGACAGGGGTTGCCGGTAGGGTGTTCTGTGGCTATTTCTGTTTTCAGACTCTATGGACAGATGTCTATGTAATGATCGAACACCTGGTACAGGGTGAACGCAATGCCCGTATCAAACTCCTCAATAGTCCAAATACAGCAGAGAAGATTATTAAACTCACTTTAACCAAACTACTCTGGTTGATGGTGGCCTTTTTTACTGGTCTTGCCTTTACTGCCTATTGGGGTGATTCTCTTCAGTTAACAAAAGATTTTTTTACCGGCAATGCCCCTTTTCCGGCTTATGCCACAACCTTCTTTTTAATGACGACCACTTTTGTGATGGCGGGACTGGCACGTGAGCAGGTATGCACGTATATGTGCCCTTATTCTCGTTTTCAGGGGGTGATGTTTGATCAAGATACCCTGATCGTAGCCTATGATGAGGCACGTGGTGAACGAGACAATGGTCGTATTAAACCGGCTAAAGGTTTATTGAAACAGGAAGAACGTCAAAATAAAAAGCACGGTGATTGTATCGACTGTGGTTATTGTGTCCAGGTTTGCCCTGTAGGTATCGATATTCGTAATGGTATGCAGTACCAGTGTATTTCCTGTGCCCTGTGTATCGACGCCTGTGACACGATCATGGATTCGATAAAATATCCTCGGGGCCTTATCCGCTATTCATCAGAGCACGAGCTGCATGGTTCAAAACGTCGCTGGTACAAGCCCAAGAACCTGGGTTATGCCATATCAATTACCCTTGTGACAGGATTACTGGCATGGAGTATTGTTTCTCGAACCGTGACAGAACTTACTGTGAATAAGATACGCCAGCCTTTATATGTGAGGTTGTCGGATGGAAGTATACAGAATCGGTATGAATTAAAAATTGTCAACAAAAGTGCACATGGCCAGTCATATAAATTAAGCATGGAAAAGATTCGTCACGCAGAACTGGATGTGGGTCATTTTACTAAATTCACTCTAAAACCCGGTGAAAGTGTCAACTTGCAGGCCGCTGTCAAACACACAAAGATAAGCGATGAGGATAAACAGTTTAAATTTAACTTTGTCGTAGAGAGTCTAAACTCTACTGATATCCCCACAATCAAACATACGGCTGTCTTTAGTCAGCCCTGATTTATTAGTAGGTAAATAGTTATGGCATCACTGGTTTATACATTGTTGGGAGGGGCTCTGAGCATCGTCATCGTTTTCCTGCTGGCCCTGAAGGTTCTGAGAGTTGAGCCCAAGGCTCTGGCAGGCCTAATGGCATTATTGGTGCTGGGTATTTTTGTGCCTGTTGCAATCGTATTTTGGCCAGGTGCCGATGTGTTTGCAGTGCACCTGGCCATTTATATGATCACAGTTTATGCGTTGGGAATTATCTTTTCCCAACGGGCTACCCATGATGCCAGCAGTGGTCACTGGTTTCACTGGGGACCGGCAGCTATCATCGGTTTCTTTATGTTTATTGTTGCCGTTGATGCGATCCTTATTGTGGTAGCACAGAAGGGCTTACATAAAGAGGTGGCCTTAAAGTTTTTACCTGCGCCAAGAAGCGGTGGCAAGGTCAGTTCATTTTTCCCTGGTACGGTCAGTCACGATTTTCGCGAAAAGGAAGAACTGTTTAATCGCTACATAGAACAACGTCGCGAACAAAAAGAACGTAACTGGCAGGTACGTCTGGGTTGGGCTGTCGACCCGCTTGTGGATAAGGAGACCCAGTTTCAGATCCATGTGACAGACAAAGATGGTAAAGCCATCAGTAAGGCAAATGTTACTGGCCAGTTTATGCGCCCGGCTGATAGTAAACTGGATCAGGACTTTACGATGCAGGAGGGCAGGCCCGGATATTATCAGGTAGCATTAACCATGACGGTCCCTGGACAGTGGGAGCTGATTCTAAATATCAAACAGGGAGAGTCTCTACATGAGATTCGTGCCAGAACAAATATTGGCAAGTGAAAGATTGGCCATGGGGAATTCGAGGTATCTTTAATTTAAGGAAGATATCTAACAATCTTTTTCGACTTGTTTCTTTTATATCTGGTTATTCCCCGTGTACCTCGTGGTTAAATAAATTAATATTATTTAGATGACTGAAACCAATCACAGCTGTTTTCACTGTGGCCTGCCGGTGCCAAAGGGCAGTCACTACCATGTGGAGATCCTGGGTGAAGATCGTGAGATGTGTTGCCCTGGTTGTGAGGCAGTTGCAAGCGCCATTGTTGAAGGTGGCCTGACCGATTTTTATAAACACCGTACCCAGAATTCAACCACACCCACAACGACAGTCCCCGAAATTCTTGATGAACTGACACTCTACGATCGCCCTGAACTGCAACGCAGTTTTGTTACCGGGGATGACAGTGAAATCAAACAGGCGGCACTCATTCTTGAAGGTATTGTCTGTGCGGCCTGTGTCTGGTTGAATGAACGACATGTGGGTGGCCTGCCTGGGGTCATCGACTTTTCGGTGAACTATGCAACTCATCGTGCCCAGCTTAAATGGGATAACAGTCAGATCCATTTGAGTGATATTTTAAAAGAGATCACCGCCATTGGTTATGTGGCCCATCCCTTTGATCCCGGTCGTCAGGAACAAATCTATAAGAAAGAACGTGGCCAGGCCTTAAAGCGGCTTGCCGTGGCCGGTTTTGGTGCTATGCAGGTGATGATGTTGGCGGTGGCTCTATACGCCGGTGAAGCCGAAGGCATGAAAGAGAGCATGAAGCAGTTCTTTCGCTGGATTAGCCTGCTTATCGCACTACCTGTCATCCTGTATTCGGCCAGACCCTTTTTTACTTCCGCGCTGGGTGATTTAAAACGTAAGCGCCTGGGTATGGATGTGCCTGTCTCATTGGCTATTGGCGGAGCCTTTCTGGCCAGTATTTATGCCACGGTGACTAACAGTGGTGAGGTCTATTTTGATTCAGTCACCATGTTTACCTTTTTCCTGCTAAGTGGCAGGTTCCTGGAAATGGGTGCAAGGCAACGAGCCGGACAGGCAGCGGAAGAACTGGTTAAATTATTACCCGCCATGGCCACCCGTTTAACAGCGGATGGTGAAGAAGTGATTCCGGTAACGGATCTTCAGCATGGGGATCGTATTCGTGTTCGCCCCGGTGATAGCATCCCGGCCGATGGTCGCGTGTTGAGCGGTCAGAGCAGTGTGGATGAGTCTTTACTGACAGGGGAAAGTCTGCCTGTGGCCAAGCTTGTGGGGGCAGGGGTAACAGCCGGCACTGTTAATGTGGAGAGCCCGCTGGAAATTAGTGTCGAGAAGATTGGTGAGGAAACCGTGCTGGCTGCTATTCGGCGCCTGCTAGATCGCGCTCAATCAGAAAAACCGGCTATTGCTCTGCTGGCTGACAAGGTAGCGGGATATTTTGTGGGGGCCTTATTACTGGTTGCCCTTGGGGTAGGCAGTTACTGGTATCTATACAACCCTGATCAGGCCTTCTGGATTGTCCTGTCGGTGCTGGTGGTCACCTGTCCCTGTGCCCTCTCTCTCGCCACCCCGGCCGCCATGACCGCAGCCACGGGAAGTTTGACCCGGCTCGGGGTACTTACGACCCGTGGCCATGCCATGGAGACCCTGGCACAGACCAGCCATATGCTATTTGATAAGACTGGTACCCTGACGACCGGCCAATTGACACTGGCCAAAGTGGAAACCTTTACTGAGCTGGATGAACAACAGTGCCTGATGATTGCTGCGGCCCTGGAACAGGTCTCCGAGCACCCGGTGGGTCGCCTACTGGCAGCACAGGTTGAGAAACCACAGCCGGTCAGTGATATTGTTGCTACCCCTGGGCAGGGTATCAGCGGAACGGTAAATGGCGTGGCCTACCGAATTGGCCGCACTGCCTATGCCCTGCAGGGAAGTGAATATACCCATGAATTGGATCATGCCCACAGCCATGCTGTGCTGGCCACGGCCGAGGGTAAGCCCCTGGCTGAATTTCAGTTATCCGATGCCCTGCGTCCAGATGCGGTAGAAGCAGTTCGACAGCTTAAACAGGCGGGGCTAAAGCTCGCCATCCTGAGTGGAGACCAACCGGCAGTGGTTAAGCGGGTCGCAGTTGAGCTGGGTATCGATACCTATCAATCAGGCTTGTCTCCAGAGGGGAAATTGGCCGCGATTAAGGCCCTTCAGTCTCAGGGGGCAGTGGTCAGCATGGTCGGTGATGGAGTCAACGATGCCCCGGTACTGGCCGGGGCCGAGGTCTCTGTTGCCATGGGCAGTGGCACCCAGCTGGCCCAGGCCAGTGCGGATATGGTGTTATTATCAGGCCAGCTTACTCATCTCTCCGAGGCCTTAAAAGTAGCGACAAAGGCCAGATTAATCGTTCGGCAGAATCTTGGCTGGGCCATCGGCTATAATCTGGTGGCCCTGCCCCTGGCTGCGGCAGGCTATATTGCCCCCTGGATGGCTGCCATTGGCATGTCAGCCAGTTCGCTTTTGGTGGTTTTGAATGCTCTACGGCTCAATCAATACGGGCGTAATGAAAAGAAATAGTTGGAGTTTATTTAGTGGAAATCCTTTATTTATTGATTCCTCTTGGGTTGGTGATTTTTGCTATCGCCATCTGGGCCTTTGTCTGGGCGGTCAAATCCGGGCAGTTTGACGATATGGAAGGGCCGGCCCATCGTATCCTGATGGATGACGATGATCCTCGAATTCCCGGTAAAAAGACCGATCCAGGCTTGAAGGATCGCGACGGTTAAATTAGAATTCACTTATATAGTTTAGGTTATTACACAGTAAAAATAGGATGTCGCAATGAAAGAGATGTTTACCTTCCAGAATTTTCCCATGGCCATTGTTGTAGGTTTGGTTGTCTTTTCCTGGCTTATTTTCCTGTCAGTTATATTTGCAGGATAATCAACTTACGATATGTTCCTGAAGAACGGCCAACAGGCCGTTTTTTTATGCCCGTCTGAAAATCACGCCATTGGCTAAAACTCCTACCGAAACAGCCGTTAATACCTAAACAGGTAATTAAGTTTTTGATTCACGTAATAAAAACAAGTTTAAGAAAAAATAAGGACCGGCTGAATGCCCGACATTAGTAAGTTAATGCTCACGCTCATAGGCGTTATATTAATCATCATTCTGATGTTTGTGGTGCAGTTGCCTGCCTTTGCAGCAGGACCGACACCAGAGGTGCGGGTGTTGATTGATGTCTCGGGCAGTATGAAAAAAACAGATCCAAAGAACCTGCGTCAGCCAGCATTGAGATTATTGGTTGGGGTACTTCCAAAAGATTCTCATGCAGGTGTCTGGAACTTCGCCCAGAGTGCCACCATGCAGGTCAAGCCTGCCAGGGTCACGGAAAGCTGGCGTAAACAGGCGCGCATTCGAGCAGCACGTATTCATTCCCGGGGGTTATATACCAATATCGAAGCAGCCCTTAAGGCCTCTACAGCTGACTGGAAGAAACCTAATTACAGAACAAAACGCAATCTTATCCTGCTAACGGATGGGGTAGTGGATGTCTCAAAAGATCCACGCAAAAATAAAAGCTCACGTGAACGTATCTTAAAACAGATTTTACCTAAACTGAAAAAGGCTGGGGTCAAGATTCATACCATTGCCCTGTCAAAAAATACTGATGAAGAGTTGTTGCGTACATTGTCAATGGCAACCGATGGTGGTTTCGCTCAGGTAGATTCAGCGGATGAACTGGAGCGAGTGTTTTTACGCCTGTTTGAAAAAACGGCCGATGTGGATACCGTGCCTTTACAGGAAAACAAGTTCAAGATTGACAAGAGTATCCGAGATTTTACACTGCTGATTTTCAGGCCTTATAGTAAAAAAGATGCTACTGCTGTTATTTCACCATCCAAAAAGCGTCATACCTTTAAAAAGCGGCCAAAAAATATTGTCTGGCAGCAGGAGAAAAACTATGACCTGGTGACTATATCGAACCCAGAACCGGGTGAGTGGCAACTGGATTCAGCAGAGGATCCAGATAACCGTGTCATGGTAGTGACAAACCTGAATCTGAAGGTTGATACCCTGCCAAACAACTTAATGATGGGAGATGAACTTGTTATTCGTAGTCGAATTCTGCAGGACAGAAAGACGATTACCAATAAAAAACTTCTCTCTCTAATGCGTTTTACTGTTCACCGCAGGCTTGGTAGGGCTAGCCTGCCAGTCGTCGATCTATTTGACAATGGTCAGGGCAAGGACTCTTTTGCGGGTGACGGTGTGTTTAGTGGGACTGCTGGACATTTTACCAAGCCAGGTCATTATGAAATGACCTTAAAGGTCATTGGTGACACATTTAATCGTGAAATCAAACATCGTCTGGAAGTACGTGGTAGTCCGGCACGAATCAAGGTAGAGAAAAAAGGTGAAGGTTTTATTGCTACCATACGTGTTGACCCTTCCATGTTAAGAACGGAAACAGTTTCGATTCAGTTAAAACTACCTGATGGCGAAGCAAAGGTTATCCCCCAGTCTGGAGAGCTGGAATGGCAGTTAGCAATTCCTGGTAAATATGAAAACCAGACCATTACAGCGACTCTGGTTGGTTCCAGATTCAGTGGCAAGGATATGCGCATGGATCTAACCCATAAACTAGGTCAGTCAGACAAAGCCGAATTGGCAGTGAAATTACCAAAAGAGGTAATGGATAACTCTGCCACAGGCGATGAAAAGGGTGATGGTTTCCTTGGTATGGGAGGCGACAAAGAGGACACATCTGACGAACCTAAAGAAGGACTTGACTGGTTTAATGTGGGTGGTGTGTTTATCGGGGTGAATGTACTGGTTATTGGCTCGATCGTCTTTTTAATTATCTGGATAAAGAAAAGACGGGCGAAAAAAGGAATTACTAAACAGGAAGAAGAGATCGATACAGAGTTATGAACGATATACTGGAAAAAATATTTGAATTTATTACTCCAGTTCAGGAGTTGGTATGGAACCTGTTTGATGGGGTAATGCAGCAGGTACTGATTATGGTCGGTAAGATCGGCCTGAGTAAAGAAGACTTTCTGACGGGTTTGTTGCTATTTTCTGCTGAAATATCATTTTTCCTACTTGTTGTTATTCTGTATATGCGTTTTGCAAATGCGCGCCGACATCGAAAAGATGTTGTCCTTGCCAAAGAGTTAAAAGCAAAAATAAAAGAATATCTACCTGGAAGAGAGGAAAAACTGAAGGCCATTATTGGAGACATGGTTCCACAGGATGAAGAATGGGCTGCCAAGAGTGCAATGGAGGCAGCGGGTTATGAAAAGAGCCTGTACAGTCGCGTCCTGAAAATTATCTTACGCAAGGACATGGATGGTGCCATGGGAATACACAATGATGTCGAGCGCCTGGGTGATGGTTATCAGCGAATTGTGACTCATCTCGGCGAAGGCATGGTGGATGGTGGCGGCGCTAGTAGTGGTGGCGGAGGAGGTGGTGGTAGTGCTTCATCCGTTGATAGCGCCAAAGATGATAAGATTACTGAACTTAAATCGATTGTGGCGAAGTTACGTAAGGAAAAACAACAGCTGCAGGATGAACTAGAGGCCAGCATCAAGTCCATTGATAGTATCAGTAAGGAATATTCAAGAATATATTCTGATGCGCCCAGCAAGGAAGGAACAGAACATATTGAAGAAGAATTATCTAAATTACGTGCCAAAATAGGCGTGCACCTTGATGATGAGGATGATGTACCAGATATTGATGTCGAGAGAAGTGATGAAATTAAGGAATTAAGGGAGCAAACAGGGCTTGATAGTGATGAAAGCGATAAAAAATAAATTTTGATATTTTCTATACCTATTCTATTATAATATTTTCATATATTTACCAGCGTTTTTATAAAATCATATAAAGCAATATTTACTAGGTGTTCTTTTCTGGAGGAAGTTAAGGTGAATAAATTCGTAATTCTACCAATATGTCTTTTGGTTGCGTCCTGTGGCCTGAAGCTTGTCAAGGAAGAAAAATATATTGCAACTGATAGTTATAAACATCAGGCAGTTGAAGTTTGTTTGAAAAGTAAGAAATTCAGCAAGTCATCCAGGGAGGCAAAGTGTGCAGAACATGCCGGTCAGTTTATTGCGAATGCAGAGAAAAGTTTCCGAGTATATAAGGCAGATGAGCACAACTACCGATTATGTCGATCAAAATTTTCAAGGATTGAAGATTCTGATAAATGCTTTAAGGTGCAGCAGGAAAAATATTATAAAAGGGAACTGATTAGCTATAGGGCCAGCCTGAGCCAATGAGTACACCATTGGTCTCCATTATATTGCCGACCTATAATGGTGAAGCCTTTCTGGAAAACCAACTGGATTCTATTTTTGAGCAGAGTTTTAAGGATTTTGAGATAATTGTTTCTGATGATGGTTCTTCGGACAGTACAACTGAAATAATTAATACATGGAAAAATCGTAAAAACTTTCGATATTCTATCAATCAAAAAAATATTGGCTTTATACAGAATTTTTGTCAGGCAGCCAAAAGGGCAGAAGGCAAATATATTGTCCCCTGTGATCAGGATGATGTCTGGTTACCCCACAAGCTGCAGATCTTGATCGATAGTATCAATGATCACCTGTTGATCTATTCAAATTCACGTTTAATTGATGAACAAGAGCAACCGCTTGGCAAATCACTAAAAGAATCACTCAAAGTGAATTTTATTAGTGGAAATAATCACCGTGCTTTTTATTATGCTAACTGTGTTGCTGCCCATACAATGATGTTCCATCGGGATTTATTGCAATATATCGATACTTTGCCAGAGACTGTCTTCCATGATCACTGGCTGGCATATGTGGCAAGCCGACTAGGTAGTATTAAGGCTCTGGATGATGAGCTGGTGTTATATCGACGACACGGCAGCAGCGTTACAACTACAACTAAAAAGAAACGTTTTACAGGAAATTTATTTTCTTATCTAAAGGCAAAAGCTGATCGTCAATTCGAGCGTAACCAGAATAAAATTACAAAGCTCCGTACTTTTCAGGCATTTAATCAAAAAATTGCCAAGCCAGATTCTGAACTGGATGTTTTGATTGAGGAGTTGTCACGTTTTGATGAGTATTTTTTTAATAAGCAGATATTTTCTATATTGAATCGTAGTAAAGATGATTATTTTGCAATTAGCTGTAAAGGAAAAATGAAACTGATGATGGAAGAATGTTTTGGGCGGAAGTTTTATCAGTATATACCAATGACTTTTTGAGAGGATATTAAGTCATCGAGCATCCAATAAAAAAGGCCTCAATAGAGGCCTTTTTAGTTCAAGTAGACATAGTACTTTACATCAAACTTGATTTCAGTTTCTTAATCGCATTGTTCTCTAATTGACGAATTCGCTCAGCAGAGACACTGTACTTATCAGCCAGTTCCTGCAGCGTGGCCTTGTCTTCGGTCAGCCAGCGGCGCTGGACGATGTCTCGACTGCGCTCATCCAGGGTCTGAATGGCGTTGGCCAGACGGGCATTGGAATCGGCTTCCCAGTCACTGGCTTCGATCAGTTGCGAAGGTTCCTGCGAATTGTCCTGCAGATAGGTGGCCGGTGAATAACTGTGGTCGTCATCATCGTCATCACGCAGGTCAAAGGCAATATCCTGACCGCTAAGGCGGGACTCCATTTCACGTACTTCTTTTGTCGAAACACCGAGGTCGGTGGCCACGCCTTCGACTTCGTCCTGAGTGAACCAGCCCAGCTGTTTTTTGGCACTGCGCAGGTTGAAGAACAGTTTGCGCTGGGCCTTGGTGGTGGCGACTTTGACGATACGCCAGTTACGAAGTACGAATTCATGGATTTCAGCACGAATCCAGTAGACCGCAAAGGAGACCAGGCGGACACCCTTGCTGGGGTCAAAGCGTTTGACGGCCTTCATCAGGCCGATATTGCCTTCCTGAATCAGGTCGGCCACGGGTAGTCCATAACCGCTGTAACTGCGGGCAATATGGGCCACGAAACGCAGGTGTGACAGCACCAGTTCTCGAGCGGCATCCAGATCGCCTTTGTCATGCAGGCGAGTGGCCAGCTCGATTTCACGTTCGGCACTGAGGATGGGTACCTGACTGACAGCCTGCATGTAGGCATCCAGACTACCGGTCGGGACAGCTAGTTGTAGGTCCAGGGCTTTACTCATCTTGATTGTCTCCCATTAAATTTTACCTAATATTAGCACTCTGCCCTTTTGAGTGCCAATAGACCTAAAGGTTCAGTCTGTGAACAATTTATAAATATAATAAAAACAATGGGTTATTAAGGTATGGGTTCTTCATCGTGCCAGGGGGAGTCGACAATCCCATCATCGGTGTGCAGACAGACCCTGTTTCGGCCACGATCCTTGGCGGCATAGAGGGCCTTGTCGGCCAGGGCCAGAAACTGGGTGAGGTGTTCTTTGGGGAAGTCCAGGCTACAGACCAGGCCGATGCTAATGGTGATATCCATACCGGCTGGTTTCAGTTGCATGATGTCTTGACGTAGTTTTTCGGCTCGTTTTATGGCCGGTTCCGGCTCAATATTGGCCATGAGGATACAGAACTCTTCTCCACCAAAGCGGACCACCATGGCATCCGGGAAGCTTTCACTCAGTTTGTCCCCTACATCGGCCAGCACATGGTCACCGGCGATATGCCCCTTGTTGTCATTCAGCTGTTTGAAATTGTCGATATCCAGCAACATAGCCCAGACAGGTTGCTTGTCAGGATCTCGCAGGTAGTCTTCACCGTTATCAATGAGATAGCGCTTACTTCGCACCCCGGTCAGGCTATCGGTGGCGGCGATCCAGCGCATGGTCTCGGCCTGCTGTTTGAGGGCGTCGTACTGGTGTTTGATGAGTAACAGGGCGCGTACCCTGGCGATGAGAATCTCTTCAATAATGGGCTTGGTGACAAAATCGTTGGCACCGGCGTGGAAGACCTCAACCTGGGTCTTCTGGTCATCATTGCTGGTTAGCACCAGTACGGGCAATTCCTGCTGGGACATCTGCAAGGTGGCCCGGATGGCGTACAGCAGGTCACCGCCGGTCATCTTGCCTTCAAGGTAAAAGTCAGTAATCACCAGGTCGATGGGGGTGGTGGTATTGTCACCGCTGCTGCCTGCGATGTAAGACATGGCCTCTTCGGCGGTATTGACGTGCAACACACCCAGGCCTTGTTGTTTCAGGATATTACAGGTGACGGCAGCTGCGGTGGCGCTGTCTTCGACAAACAGGACCTGACCCACCATACCTGAATTTCGCTGGATAAAACCCTGTACAAAACGGCCAAAGGCCTTGTAGCCATTGGATTTGTCAAAATAGTCAGTGACGCCAGAGGCGAAGCCTTCACGTAAGAGTCGGGTATCGGCATCGCCAGAGACAACAATGACGGGCAAATAACTGAGTTCGTTGGACTGACGTATGGTACGGCACAGGGCCAGGCCATCCATATCGGGTAACATCAGGGCAGTGGACAGCAGATCAAACCGGGACTGCTGGACTTTTTCCATGGCCTCTTTACCGGTTTCCACTGCCGTGATGTCCACATCGGCAAGTTCTTCCAGCAGGGTTTTGGTCAGCAGGGCCCGGGTAACAGAAGAGCCGTCAACTAACAGGATTCGAGTGGTTTTTTTACCCATGTACTGCCTGCCTGGTTAGGGAATAAAACGGTATTTAATGTCTAGTTTTTATTTAGGTTCAATATCGCGTAAATGTCGACTAACTGCAAGCCATGATCCGGCCAGGCCCAACACAATACCACTGCCAAACAGGGCCAGGGTAGTCTGGAAATCGAGGGAAGAGAGCAGAACATCACTGTAGTAAAGCTGGGCCAGACGTTCGATAGGGTCATTAAGCAGCAGCAGGGCGATACTGATCAGGATAAAGGCAATCAGGGCACCGAACAGGCCATACCAGAAGCCGGTATAGAGAAAGGGGCGTCGGATAAAGGCATCGGTACCGCCAATGAGTTTGACGATCACTATTTCATCGCGTCGGTTCTGGATGGCCAGGCGTATGGTATTCCCCACCACCAACAATACCGCCAGACCCAGCATGGAGCCCAGTAGCCAGACCCCACGTTTGATGAAGTCCATGATGGTATACAGGCGTTTGATCCACTCCTCATCCAGCTGGGCAACATCCACATGTAACATATTTTGCAGACGCCCGAGGAGTTTCTGCATGGTCGTCTCACCGGTGTGGCTGATCGAGGGTTGAATCACGATGACATGGGGCAGGGGGTTTTCCTTCAGGGCCTGCATGGCCTCGGCAAAACCGGCGTTTTGTTTAAATTCCTTAAGGGCGGCTTGCTTATTAATGAAGTGTACCTTGCTGATTTCAGGCATGGCTTCCAGTCGTTCTGCCAGTTGTTTAGCCTGGGCTTCACTGGCCCCCTTTTTCAGGAACAGGGAAATCTGGGCCGCACTGTCGATTTTGCCTGAAAGCAGTTCGGCGTTTTTCAGGACTACTTGCAGGCCAGTTGGCAGGGCCAGGGCGATGCCAATTACCGCCGTGGTCATGAGTAGTGAAAAGGGGGTACGCAATAGCTGGCCCAGACTATATATAAGAGTCTGGGCATGGCGTAACAGATAACTGCCCAATAGTGTGCTGACACCGGGTTTACGCTGGCGCTTGGACTCTTTGGCGGTGCTTGCCTTTTTCATACCGTCGCCATGGCCTCATTATCCTCAAACAGCTGACCACTCTTGAGGATGAGTTGTCGCTGCTTGAGCCGGCTGATCAAATCCAGGTCATGACTGGCAACCAGTACCGTGACACCTACCTGGGCGAATTCCTGAAAGATCTGCATGATGTCCCAGGACAGGGCCGGGTCGAGATTCCCGGTGGGCTCATCGGCCAGCAGCAGGGGAGGGCGGTGTACGACGGCCCGGGCGATACCGACCCGTTGTTGCTCACCGCCAGACAGGGTAATGGGATAGTGCTTTTCCTTTTTTAACAGGCCCACCTTGTCCAGCGCCGCCCGCACCCGTCGCCCGATATCCCCATGGGCATGACCGGCAATAATCAGGGGCAGGGCTACATTGTCAAACACGGTACGGTCAAACAAGAGTTGGTGGTCCTGAAAAATAATGCCGATGTTGCGTCGAAAATAGGGGATCTGCCGACGTTTGATCCGGGCCAGGTTCTGGCCATTGACGATGACCTGCCCCCGGGAGGGGCGCTCCAGCAGGGCGATGAGCTTTAGCAGGGTGCTTTTTCCCGCACCGGAGTGACCGGTGACAAAGGCCATTTCCCCTTGTTGAATTTCAAAAGAAATATTTTTCAGGGCATCCTGGCCACTTTCGTAACGTTTGCTGGCATTGCTGAAATGGATCATCGGGTTATTTTTTTCCAGGCAGGCGCAATGAGGTTTATTTACTCATTATGTTCAAACAGCGCATCCACAAACACGTCAGCATGGAAGGGCTGTAGATCCTCAATGGCCTCACCCACACCGATAAATCGCACCGGGATGCCCAGTTTGTCGGCAATGGCGAAAATGATCCCACCCTTGGCGGTGCCATCCAGCTTGGTCAGAGTGATACCGGTCACTCCTACGGCCTGGTGAAATTCCTTTGCCTGGGTCAGTGCGTTCTGACCGGTACCGGCGTCCAGTACCAGCATTACTTCATGGGGGGCGCTGTCGTCCAGCTTGCCCAGTACCCGTTTGACCTTTTTCAGCTCATCCATGAGGTTGCTCTGGGTGTGCAGGCGCCCGGCGGTATCGGCAATCAGGATGTCGATATTCTTTGAGCGGGCCGACTGCAGGGCATCAAACACCACACTGGCGCTGTCGGCTCCACTACCCTGGGCGATGACCGGGATGTCATTGCGCTCACCCCAGGTCTGTAGTTGTTCTACGGCGGCGGCGCGAAAGGTGTCCCCGGCGGCCAGCATGACCGATTTCCCCTGATCCTTGAACTGCCGGGCCAGTTTGCCGATGGTGGTGGTCTTGCCGACTCCATTGACACCGACCATGAGAATCACAAAGGGAGATTTTGTGGCATCTATCGCCAATTCATGGTCGCTCTTGTTCAGAATGGCCGACATATCTTCACGTAGTGAGGTGAACAGGGACGTACTGTCGGTAATCTTATTTTTTCGGATCCGTTCAGAGAGATCATCGATGATGCGTAGGGTGGTTTCCACGCCCACATCGGCTGTCAATAACAGGGTCTCCAGTTCTTCCAGCAAATCAGCATCGACCTTCTGGCCACCCTGGAGCAGACTACCCAGCGAATCGGTAATGCCGTGGCGGGTTTTGGCCAGCCCCTTGCTGAGTCGGCCAAAGAGTGAAGGGGAATCATTTGTTTTGGGTGTTTTTTTCTTGAAACCAAACATCGTATTAATTGTCGTAAAGTCCGCTATAGTAACTAGATTATTTTCTTGCAGGCCCATCGGCCCGGTAGGCTATCCTACCATCGCCACCGGTCGGGGGTAAGCACTCACCAAGGGGAATCTCGGGATTTGCGATTTATGACTTTAAGACGTTTTGGAGTAGTTTTTTCACTGTTGTTCAGTCTGTTACTCAACGGACAGGCCTCTGCCCAGGTCCATGAATACAAATTACGCAATGGACTCAAACTGCTGATCAAAGAGGATCACCGCGCACCCGTGGTGGTGGCACAGATCTGGTACAAGGTGGGCTCCAGTTACGAGCACAATGGTATAACCGGCGTCTCCCATGTCCTGGAACACATGATGTTCAAGGGCTCGGAAAAATTCGAACCCGGTGAATTTTCAAAAATTATTGCGGCCAACGGTGGACGCGATAATGCCTTCACTGCCAAGGACTACACGGCCTATTTCCAGCAACTGGAGGCCAGTCGCCTGGCGATTAGTTTTGAGATGGAAGCCGATCGCATGCGCAATCTCACTCTGCCGCTTGAGGAATTTAAAAAGGAAGTGGAAGTGGTGATGGAAGAGCGCCGTATGCGCACCGAAGACAAACCCCGTTCCAAAACCTATGAACAGTTTTATGCCGCGGCCTTTACCAGTAACCCCTATGGTCAGCCCATCGTTGGCTGGATGAATGACCTGAAAAACATGCAGGTGGATGATCTGCAGAACTGGTATGAAAAATGGTATGCTCCCAATAACGCTACCCTTGTCGTAGTCGGTGATGTTAATCCAAAGGAAGTTTACAAACTGGCACAACGTCATTATGGCAATCTGAAACCCTCCTATAACATCAAGCCCCTTAAGCCTCGCCAGGAACCGAAACAAAATGGACCACGCTATGTGAAGGTCAAAGCGCCTGCTCGTCTGCCCTATGTCCTGATGGGCTACAAGGTTCCAGTGATTAAAACCGCTGAACAGGAGTGGGAGCCTTATGCCCTTGAAGTCCTGTCTGGTGTATTAAGCAGTGGCGCCAGTTCCCGGTTTGATAAAAAACTCCTGCGAGAAAAACAGATCGTGGCTCAGGCCTCTTCAGGTTACAGCCTGTATGCACGTCAATCTGAACTGTTTGTGCTGGATGCCACACCAGCCGCAGGTAAAACAGTTCAGCAGGTCATAGATGCAATCAAAGATGAACTGGAATTATTAAAGACCACATCAGTCAGCCAGCAGGAACTGGATCGCATCAAGGCACAGGTCGTGGCCAGCAAGGTATATGAAAAGGACTCGCTGTTTTATCAGGCCATGCAATTAGGCACACTGGAAACCGTTGGACTGGGTTGGCAACGCATGGATGAATATGCCGATAAGGTTAGAGCCGTGACTGCGGAACAGGTCATGCAGGTGGCCAAAAAGTACTTTATTGAAAACAGTCTGACCGTGGCCGAGCTGGTGCCGGTATCAATGCAACAAGCCAAGAAGAATCATTAATCTATGTTTAAAGCCAATGTAAATTCCCCCTTTACCTTTTTGCTGGTCCTGATACTGGCCGGTGGTCTGTTGGTATGGTTCTCAGAAGATCATGTCACCATGCAGCCCCGTACCGAACACAAGGTGCAAATCAAATCCTGGCAAACCAGTAAGGGTAGTAAAGTCGTTTTTGTCGAGGCCAAGGAACTTCCCATGCTGGATGTGCAGGTGGTTTTTGATGCGGGCAGTGCCCGAGATGGTCAGTTGTCAGGTCTTGCCTCATTTACCCATACCATGCTGGATAACGGGGCGGGTGAGTGGACAACAGATCAGATTGCTGAGCGCAATGATAGTATCGGTGCCAGCATCGGTGGCAGTTCCGAACGTGATATGGCGGTTGTTAGCCTGCGTTGTCTTACTGATGAGAAGATTCAGAAAAAGGCACTGGCAACGCTGCAGGCCGTTTTACAGTCACCACATTTTCCTGAAAAGGAGATCGAGCGAGAGCGTAAGCAGCTCTTAATTGGCCTGAAGAATGAACAGCAGTCACCCAGCGAGATTGTCAGTAAACTTTTTTATAAAAATCTCTATGGCAAGCATCCCTACGGCACACCTGTTAGCGGGGATATGCAAAGTGCCAAACAACTAAGCCGCGAGGCCATGTTAAAGTTTTATCAACAGTACTATGTTGCCAGTAATGCCGTCGTGGCGATTGTTGGAGATGTTAGTGAAGAACGTGCCCGACAGATTGCTGAGCAGTTGACCGGGGGACTCGAAAAGGGCAGTAAGGCCAAGCGCGTATCGATGGTTAAGGGGCTCAGTAAAGCCAGCACCATCACCCATCAACATCCTTCTACACAGACCCATATCATGGTTGGCCAGCCGGGGATGATGCGTGGGGATGTCGATTACTTCGCCCTTTATGTCGGTAATCATATACTTGGTGGCAGTGGCTTTGGTTCCCGCATTGTCGATGAAGTGCGTGAAAAACGTGGGTTGGCCTATAGCAGTTACAGTTACTTCATCCCCATGCGTGACAAAGGTCCGTTTCTAATGGGCCTGCAAACCCAAAACACTCAGGCCGATGAGGCACTCAAAGTACTGCGTGAAACTTTAACGCGTTTTATTGATGAGGGTCCAACAGCGGCTGAGCTGGATCATTCCATTAAAAATATTACCGGTGGTTTTCCCCTGCGAATCGACAGCAACCGGGATATTGTTGGTTACCTGGGTATGCTGGGGTTTTATGATCTGCCGCTGGATTACCTGCAGACCTTTAATGACAATATTCAACAGGTCACTCGTGAACGTATTAAGCAGGCGTTTAAGTCGCGTATTCAGCCGGATCGTATGCTGACTGTCATGGTGGGTAAGCTCGATACCAACAAAAAACAGCCCTGAACATGGCTCGTAACCAGTTACGCATCATTGCAGGTGAATGGCGTAGCCGGAAACTGTCATTTGCTGATGTCGAAGGCCTGCGGCCCACACCGGATCGAGTACGAGAAACCCTGTTTAACTGGCTGGCTCCGGTGATGGCGGGGGCGCGTTGCCTGGACCCTTTTGCCGGTAGTGGTGCCCTGGGGCTGGAGGCCCTGTCGCGAGGGGCGGGCGAGGTGATGATGCTGGACCTGTCGCCAAAGGTGGTGAAACAACTCAAAGAGAACCTGCAGCTTCTGGGGTGTGACAGGGCCAGTGTATTACAGCAGGATGCAGTAAATTATTTAAAACAGCCTCCTGAGCAGCCATTTGATATCGTCTTTCTTGACCCTCCATACCGAAAAGATCTGATCAGGGCCTGTATTGAGCTGTTGGCAAAGCAAAACTGGTTGAGTGAAGGGGCCAGGGTTTATCTCGAAATAGAAAGTGAGGCAGAACTTCCTACTTTACCTGACAACTGGGAGCTGACCCGCAGCAAAAAATCAGGCCAGGTGGCATATCACCTTGCTATTGTGGGCGCATAACGGCTTGACCTTTTGCCTGACAACATGAATAGTTAATCGATTATGACTGTTAAAGCCTTATATCCTGGAACCTTTGATCCCATCACCAATGGGCATATCGACCTTATTAAACGGGCTGCACGCCTGTGCGATCAGGTGGTGGTGGCCATTGCCCGAGGCGGGGGAGGGGGCGGCAAGCAGCCGGTATTTAATCTGGAGGAGCGGGTTGAGATGGCCACCGAGGTGGTCAGTAGTTTGGGCAATGTCGAGGTCTGTGGCTTTGACTGCCTGTTGATCGAATTTGTCCGTCAGCAGCAGGCCCAGGTGATTCTGCGTGGTCTACGTGCCGTATCCGACTTCGAATATGAGTTCCAGCTGGCCAGCATGAACCGTCACCTGGACGAATCCATTGAGACCATTTTCATGACCCCGGCCGAGCAGTATTCCTATATCTCCTCTAGCCTGGTCAGGGAAATTGCCAGCCTGGGTGGCGATGTCTCACCCTTCGTCACCGCCCGGGTAGTGGCTGCATTGAAGCAGCGTTTAGGCTAAAATCCGCCCCGTTTTAACCGATACATGAATCAATCAGTCTGTTTCCAGGAGTAAGCCATGTCCCTGACAATTACGGATGAGTGCATCAATTGCGATGTCTGTGAACCCGAATGCCCCAACAGCGCCATTTCCCAGGGGGATGAGATCTATGAGATCGACCCCAATTTATGTACTGAGTGTGTCGGTCACTATGATGAGCCCCAGTGTGTAGACGTTTGTCCTGTCGACTGTATCCCCAAGGACCCAGATAATGTCGAAAGCCCGGATGAGCTGCAGGCCAAATATGAAAAGTTGATGGCCAAGTCAGCTTAATGAACTCTTAAAATTTAGTTAGTTAAAAGGCGAACCTCGGTTCGCCTTTTTTCTTGATGACAAGTCTAGACCCTCCCCCCGAAATAATGTTAATAAAGAAGATATATCGAATAAAATCATGCCTGATATAGACAGGCTGCGGAAAATCTTGAAGGAGGAGCATCATGAGAACTATGTCATTTTTTTGTGTTTTGCTTAGCGGCTTGATACTGCTGGCACCTGTCAATTCTGCTCTGGCAGAAGAGGGTGATCCCAAGGTGGTCTACCATGCTGATTTTTCCGACCCACGTCGTCTGAGTGCCATGATCACCAGTATCAACAACATGGTCACCACCTATAAAAGTGACCTGGTGGACTACGATGTGCGCATTGTCTTTATCTCACACGGGATTCGGTTTTTAACTAAAGACAAACTGGCCAAGACCCCCTTTGCGGAAGACAAGGCACTGGCCGAGCGCCGAGACAATATTATGCAGCGACTGGCCAGTTTGCAGAATGTGCATGATGTGAAACTGGAATTGTGTGATATCACACGAGCTGCCATTCGTCTTGATAAGAAAAAGATCATGCCCAATGTGAATTTTGTACGCTCGGGTGTGGTTAGATTGGCTGAACTACAGAGCAAGGGCTTTGCCTATATTAAAATAGAATAAGGAAGTTATAAAAACCAGTATGCGAATCCATCACCTGCAACATGTTGCCTTTGAAGGTCTGGGCAGCATGGGTATTTTGCGCAATCTAGAGGTCGTCCATTAATCGCAAGTCACCTTGATAACAGTAATACTTTACCTCCTGTAAAAGATTTTAATCTATTGATCATCAAGGGTGATCCCATGGGGATACATGATAGCGAGGAGTATCCCTAGCTTGGGCAGGTAGAGTGAGGATGGGGTGTTGAGTGATACAGCAAGGTTTGTGGATCTTAATCAGAGTATGTACGGAATATTGAAGGTAGTTGCGGCAGAATCATTGTTATTTAATTATCCTGCCTAATGGTTGTTGAGTATATGTCTTACCTGTAATTTTGATGTGGTGTCATTCCCTAATGAATCGCTTAACCAATAGTAGCATTAGCATGGTCAAAATATAGTCATATTTAGTCGTATTCATCACAATCCCTAAGTGTTTTTTGAAAAAACATTTTGTGATGTGGTTCACATTTTGTATCCTATTGGGGCACAGACGATTCAGGATATCTCTATATGTTCAGCATAAATGGATAAGCGAACACAGCCTCAGTTTATCACTCTTCAGGATGGTCGAAGTTTGTCATATTCAAGCTATGGACCAGCTCATGGAAAGCCAGTATTTATATTTCATGGAATCCCAGGTTCAAGGCTTGAACATGCCGATCTAAGTGTTCTGGAGCAAATCCCAACCCGTCTTATTACAATGGATCGCCCTGGCCATGGGCAGTCTGATTTCATGGAGGACCGGCAGTTACTCGACTGGCCAGACGATGTTTCCCAGTTAGCCGATTCACTGTCGATTGATAAATTTACTGTCATGGGTTTTTCTGGTGGCGGTTCGTATGCTGCGGCCTGCGCTTATAAGATTCCGCATAGGCTAAACCGAGTTGTTCTACTTAGTTCCACTGCACCATTTGAAATTCCAGGTCTAACCGAAAACATTCCAGCAGATAACAGAGCCCTGTTTGAGTTGGCTGCACAGGATTACCAACTGGCGGCGGAGCAAGTAGCTGGGTTGGTTGATCAACCAGAAGCTATTCTTGGTATGTTCGAAGCTGTTGCTTCAAATTCAGATAAGCAGGTTTTGCAGAATCAAAAATTTCGCGCGATGTATTTAAAGAACATTAGTGAGGCATGCAGACAGGAAATGACGGGTGTGACCTACGATATGTCTATTGCTGCCAGTCCATGGGGTTTTGATGTCGCTGATATCGACATGGATATCGAGTTATGGCATGGGCTTGATGATGCCACTGTGCCTGTCGCTATGGCGAACTATCTGGCTGAATCGATTCCGAATTGTCATGCCAGGTTGATTCCTGGCAAAGGGCACTTTCTGATGTTTGAACAGTGGGCCGAGGTACTAAAAGGGTAAACTTAATAAAAGGGAACTTATTATGTCTTCGAGAACACAGGCAATCACCTTAGAAACATTCAATAGCCTTGTAGCCAGTATCTATGATGCAGCACTCGATGAGTCATTATGGATTAATGTGACTGAAAAGCTTGCAAGGTCGACCTATTCCAAGTCAGCTTTAATGAGAATACAGAACATAAATACACGTCAGGTTAAAGCATCATATACCTATGGGATAGATCTGGAATATAAACGCTTATATAGTGAATATTATGCTCAAATGGATCCATTGATACCTACTGTGTTTGAAAAGCCTGGTTATATGATGCAACTGGCTGTTGATACACCTCCAGGATTTAAAAAATCAGAATTTTATCATGATTATGCCCGTCCTCAGGAGAGTGAGAATATGCTGGGTGGTCTGATAATTAAAGCTGGGGAAAATATTGGTCTAGTGGGTATTCAACGACGTGAAAAAGAAGGAATATTTGAAAAGCAGGAATATGACTTGTTAAAGCTTCTTATGCCCCATCTAAATCGTGCTTTTAATATTAACCAGTACCTGACTCAATTCAGAAGTCATGCTACTTCAGCTAGAAATATTCTGGACAGGTTGACGACAGGCGTGATTCTAGTCAACCAGTCAGGGCAACCTCAATACATTAATAGTCAGGCTGAATATACATTATCTAATTTTTCCGGAATAAAATTTGGTCCCTCAGGTATTCAGTTCCCCAGGCTGTCAGATACTAATGCATTACAGGCATCGATTAAAAAAGTCAGCCGTGTCAACAGTATAGGAGGAGATACATTAACTGTTGTAAATCCTGCATACCATGAGGCAATAAATATAATTGTGTTGCCTGTAAGTGAGGTAAGGAATTTGGGACTGGATATAAATATGTCCAGTATCACTGCCGTGCTATTTATTGATACAGGTGAGAACTCTGATACCAAAATATCTGAAAAAGTGCTGATGGATATTTATAAGCTAACTCGTGCTGAAGCCAGGCTTAGTGCCGCACTTGCAGGCGGGAAAACATTGGAAAAAATTGCAGAGAATTTCAATCTGAGCCAGCAGACGCTACGAAGTCAGCTTAAGTCGTGTTTTAAAAAGACAGATACAAAAAGGCAGGCAGAGTTGGTAAAACTACTGTTGAGTGGACCATCTTCTTTAATAAGGGACGAGGAACTTTGAAGGTTCTGAATTATATAAAAAGCAGGTTAATCCCATTTTTTATTTTAGATGTAAAACAACGGTTCGAGCTACTAATGAGGGAAACATGATAGAGGGGAAAGAATCATGCCGCTGAGATCACAAACAGTCTCATTAGAAACATACAATAGTCTAGTAGCCAGTATCTATGATGCTGCGATAGATGAGTCATTATGGATTAATGTGACTGAAGATATTGCAAGGTTGACAGATTCAAAGTCTGCTTTGATGAGGATGCAGAACTATAATACACACGATGTAGGAGCATGTTTTACCTATGGGATAGATCCGGAATATAAACGGCTTTATAGTGAATATTATGCCCAGATCGATCCACTGGTATCTGCTGTCTTTGATAAACCGGGATATATTTTACAAACAGGGGTTGACACTTCTGTCACTTACCGGAAATCAGAATTTTATAATGACTATATAGTTCCTCAGGGGAATGAGCATGTGATGGGTGGCATGATTGTAAGAAGCGGATCAAATATAGGAGTCATTGGAATACATCGTTGTGCAAAACAAGGTATCTTCGAAGTGCAGGAATATAAGCTGTTAAAGAATGTTATGCCCCATATGAATCGTGCATTTAATATTAATAAGCATCTTATGGAGTCCAGAAATCAAGCAACTGCAGCTGGGAATATCTTAGACAGGATGATGATGGGGGTCGTTCTGGTCGACCAGTTAGGTCGACCTCAGTATATAAACAGTCAGGCCGAATCAGTGTTATCTAAATATCCTTGTATTAAATACAGTCAGCCTGGTATTCAATTACCTAAGGTTTCAGATACGCATGCATTACAGTCATTAATTAGAAGAGTAAGTAGTACAGACGGTGCCAGGGGGGATATCTTATTTATAACAAACCCTGTAACTCAAGAGACAATAAAAATTATTGTATTGCCAATGAGTGAGGCAAGGAGTTTGGGGCTGGATATAAATATGACTAGTGTTACAGCCGCACTATTTATTGAAACGGACGGGACTTCAGATACAAAATTATCTGAAAAAGTACTGATGGATATTTATAAGCTAACTCATGCTGAAGCCAGGCTTGCAGCTTCACTTACCAGTGGCCAAACGCTGGAAAAAATTGCAGAGAGTTTTAATCTTAGTCTGCAGACGCTACGAAGTCAGCTTAAGTCGTGTTTTAGAAAGACAGATACAAAAAGGCAGTCTGAGCTAGTAAAACTAATTATTAGTGGTCCAGCTGCGTTGATAAGGGATGAGGAACTTTGACGGTTCTCAAACTTAGAAAAAAGGCGGGTTAAACCCGCCTTTCTTTCATTTAAAGAACAATACTTATTTTTTATTATCAGGAAATGCCATACTCGGATCTTCTTTATGCATGGCTGGCAATGAGTGGGCCACACCTTTATGACAATCGATACAGGTGCGACCTGAGTCAAAGCCTTTGGTGTGGTTGTTTACAGCACGACGCCCCTGTCTGGCATAGTCCATGGACTCGAAGTCATGGCAGTTACGGCATTCCCGTGAGTCATTGCCTTTCATTTCTCGCCATACATTGCGAGCCAGTTTGAGTCGCTTGGCCTCAAACTTTTCTGGTGTGTCGATCGACCCAAGTGCCTTGTGGAACAGCTCATTGGTTGCCTTGATCTTTCTGATGACCTTCCAGTGCCATTCTTTGGGTACATGGCAGTCAGGGCAGGTGGCACGGACACCGCTTCGATTGTTGTAGTGGATGGTTGTTTTATATTCTTCATACACATTCACGCGCATCTCATGGCATGAGATACAGAAGGTCTCGGTATTACTCAGTTCCATGGCGGTATTGAAACCACCCCAGAAGATAACACCGGCTACCATGCCAACACCAAGAAGTGTACCGAGTGAGTATTTGGCCGTAGGTTTCTTCAGCATCTCCCAGAATGTGGCTGCTTTCTGTTTTAAGTTGTTTATCATGGACATCGGTCTAATCCTGTCGGTTACATTGTGTAATTTATTTATTTCGATTTAATGGTCTTGACCGGTTTAAAGGTATTTTTGACCAAGGGTTTGGCATCGACCTGAGGTACGTGACACTGGGTACAGAAGTAACGTCGTGGTGAGATGTTGGCGTGCTCATTACCTTTGCGATCCTTAAAGTGGGTCAGACTCACTTTGGTGGCGCCTTTGTCTTTGTAGTTAGACCAGCTATGGCAGCTCATGCACTTATTGGAACGGGTATTGATCACATAACCCTCAATAGAATGTGGAACGAGTGGGGGCTGTTGCACATAGTCTCGTTCGATAGGAGGCTGATCGCGCTGCCATTTTTTAGCGACTGGCTTTTCGGGATCTTTGTCCAGGGCACGACCACCTCTTAAAGACTCAATGGCGTACAGGCTCTGGGCAGTAAAGGCCAGGCCAAGTGGGATAACTAGGTATTTAATGAGATGTTTCATGACAGGACCTCACTTTGCTTAAATGTGTTTGAAGAATCGGTTGGTTTATAAAATCGTGTGGTAAATTTAAAGACGTCTTTTGAGCAGACATCGATGCAGCGACCACAGTTGCTGCAGTTAATACCGGTAATGACATGACTGCTTTTATCAGTGCCTTTCAGGGCCGGTGGAATGACCTGGGGTTCTGGGCAAATGGCGTAACAGTCCATGCAATCATTACAGGCTTCGCGTTTAACGGCGCTGATACGCACGGGCGTATAACGGGCCAGTAGACTGTAGAAGGCACCCATGGGGCAAAGATGACTGCACCAGCCCCGTGGTGCAATGAACAGATCAAATAGGAACAGGGCTAGCATCACCAGCCAGGCCAGGCCCATGCCGAAGATGAGCCCGCGGTAAATTACGGTCACGGGATTGACCATTTCCCAGACCATGGCGCCGCTGATGGTGGCAGTGATGAAGGTCATGGCCAGTAACCAGTAACGGCTTTCACGACCGAATTGGGCGCCACCTTTGATATTAAAACGGGTACGTAGCCAGGCACTGAAATCAGTGATCATGTTCACCGGGCAAATCCAGCCACAATAGACTCGACCACCCACAAGAAAATAAAAGGCGGTGATGATCAAGGCGCCAATGACGAGGCTGGTTTCCGGCCAGTGACCGGCAAACAGGCTTTGGGTCAGCAGGTAGGGGTCACTGAGTGGCAGCACTTCCAGAGTCAATGAGGAGGCGATGTTGCCCTTGATGATCCAGAAACCAAACAGGGGGCCAGATAGAAACAGGGCCAGCACACTCACCTGAGTTAAGCGACGTAATAGCAACCACTGGTGCGCCTTCAACCAGCCTTTTAGCTGAATTGCCTCATAACCTGGGCGAAGCGCTACGGTCATTTGCTCTGCTCCTGGTGCTTGTTGAGTGTATCCAGGGGGTTACTGCCAAAGGGTGTGGTTTCATCCTTTTCTTTGATTAAACCTTCACCACCATGTTCGTAGCGATAACCCTCAGGCAGGTTGTATTGATGTTCTGTATCAGGCGTGACCAGAGGCTTACCAGCCTTCTGCTTTTCTTCCCAGCCGAGTCGGTAATGCTCCGCCGCCGCTCCTTTTGCCAGACGGGTAGGCAGCACCTTGATGGCGGCTTCAGGTAGTACACAGGCATATTCGCACTTGCCACAACCGGTACAGGCATCCGAGTGCACCACGGGGATAAACAGGGTGTGTTTGCCCGTACGGGGATTATGTTGGGCCTGCAGGGAGATGGCCTTGTTGATCAGGGGGCAGACTCGATAACAGACATCGCAGCGCAGGCCATGGAAGTTCAGACAGTTTTCCTGATCCACCAGGGCTGCCAGTCCCATACGAGACTCATTAATATCCGTCAGCGACTTATCCAGTGCACCGGTCGGACAGGCGACAACGCAGGGGATATCCTCACACATCTCGCAGGGGATGTTTCTCGCAGTGAAATAGGGCGTCCCGGTCAGCACATTATCACCTAGCTCGGCCAGTTTGAGCGTGTCGTACGGGCAGTCCCGTACGCATAGACCACAACGTACACAGGCCGAGAGAAAGTCTTTCTCTGCCAGTGCACCTGGTGGTCGTATTGCCTCGGCGGGCAGCGAGTGGCTTTGCCGTGACAAGGTCAGCAGGCCCATGCCCAACAGGGCCGCACCACAGGCCTGACCGGCGGTGCGCAACAAAAAGCGCCGCCGGCTGGGATCGACCTTGAGCTTGATACGGGCCATGCTCAATCATGCTTAGGCTTTTTTGACCTTCACCGCACATTTCTTGAAGTCCGTTTCTTTTGACAATGGGTCGGTGGCATCCAGGGTCAGTTTGTTGACCAGGCGGCCGGCATCGAACCAGGGGATGTAAACCAGCCCTTCAGGGACACGGTTACGACCCTTGGTCTCTACGGTGCAGGTGATCTCACCTCGACGGCTCATGATCTTCGCGGTCTGGCCACGGCGCAGGCCACGTTTCTTGGCGTCTTTCGGATGTATATAGACCAGTGCATCGGGATAGGCCTTGTACAGCTCCGGAACACGACGGGTCATGGAACCGGAGTGCCAGTGTTCCAGTACACGACCAGTGGAGAGCCACAGATCGTATTCTTTATCTGGTGACTCCGCAGCTGGCTCATACGGGGCAAAGATGATGTTGGCCTTGCCGTCTTTTTTGCCGTAGAACTCGACGCCAGCACCTTTTTTCACCAGTGGGTCATAACCTTCACGATAACGCCACAGGGTCTCCTTGCCATTGATGACCGGCCAGCGCAGGCCACGCGTTTTGTGGTATTGATCGAAGCTAGCCAGTTCATGGCCCTTCTTCGGACCCTTCAGGCCGAATATACGGTATTCTTCATAGAGACCTTTCTGTACATAGAAGCCAAAGTCTTTCATCTCATCATTCTGATAACGATTTCCTTTCGAGTCTTTAACTGTTGTTTTCTTGTACTTGTCCACCTGACCGTTACGGTACAGCACGTCGTAGAGGGTCTTGCCCTTGTACTGAGGCATCTTGGCAATCAGATCTGCCGGCCAGACTTCTTCCACCTTGAAGCGTTTGGAGAATTCCATCAGCTGCCAGAGGTCAGATTTGGCCTCGCCCGGTGCCGATACCTGCTGACGCCAGAACTGGGTACGACGCTCGGCATTACCATAGGCCCCTTCTTTTTCCACCCACATGGCAGTCGGTAGAATCAGGTCAGCGGCCATGGCAGTGACGGTTGGGTAGGGGTCAGAGACTACGATGAAGTTTTCCGGGTTACGATAACCGGGATAGCCTTCCTCATTCATGTTAGGCGCGGCCTGCATGTTGTTATTACACATGACCCAGTAGGCATTCAGTTTGCCGTCTTTCAGCATGCGGTTCTGTAACACAGCATGGAAGCCGGGCTTACCAGGGATGGTACCGTCAGGCAGTTTCCAGATCTTCTCCGCAAACTTGCGATGGTCAGCATTTTTTACCACCAGGTCAGCAGGCAGACGATGGGCGAAGGTACCCACTTCACGGGCGGTACCACAGGCCGAAGGCTGACCAGTCAGTGAGAATGGGCTGTTACCTGGCTCAGATATCTTACCCATCAACAGATGCACGTTATACAACAGGCCGTTTACCCAGACACCACGGGTGTGCTGATTAAAGCCCATGGTCCAGAAAGAAGAGATTTTTGTCTTCGGATTGGCATAGAGTTTGGCCAGGCGCACTAGCTGATCCTTAGGTACACCACTCAGTTCTGAGGTGTAATCAAGCGTGTACTTTGACACTGACTTGGCATATTCCTCAAAGCTGATCTTGGACAGCTTACCGCCCTTGCCCGTCGCTTTCTTTTCCAGCGGGTGTTCAGGGCGCAGACCATAACCAATATCCGTCGGGGTCTTGGTGAAGTTGACATGCTTGTCGAGGAACTTCTTGTTATAGGCCTTGTTCTCGATGATGTAGTTGGCGATGTAGTTGAGGATCGCCAGGTCAGTCTGTGGCTTGAAGATCATGCCGTTGTCCGCCAGGTCGAAACTACGGTGGGTAAAGGTTGACAGTACGTGTACTTCACTGCCCTTCTTGGTCAGGCGAGTGTCAGACAGACGCGACCAGAGGATGGGGTGCATCTCGGCCATGTTGGCGCCCCACAGTACGAAGGCATCGGCGTGTTCCAGGTCATCGTAACAACCCATGGGCTCGTCCGAACCAAAGCCGCGCATGAAGGCTCCCACTGCCGAGGCCATACAGTGGCGGGCATTGGGGTCAATGTTGTTGGAACGGAAACCGGCCTTGAACAGTTTGGAGGCAGCATAACCTTCCCATACCGTCCACTGACCAGAACCAAACATACCAACGGAAGTTGGGCCCTTTTTCTTCAGTGCCTTTTTCCATTGTTCGGCCATGACATCAAAGGCCTTGTCCCAGCTGACTTCGGTGAACTTTCCTTCCTTGTGATACTTGCCGCCTTTCATTCGCAGCAGGGGCTTGGTCAGACGGTCCTGGCCGTACATGATCTTTGACAGGAAGTAGCCCTTGATACAGTTCAGGCCCTTGTTGACTGGGGCATCTGGGTCACCCTGGGTGGCGACGACCTTGTCATCTTTGGTACCGACCAGCACACTACAACCCGTGCCGCAGAAACGACAGGGAGCCTTGTCCCAACGAATCTCATTGCCAGTTTTGGCTTCGGCAATTTTGATACCAGGTAGAGTAACACCAGCCGCCGTGGCGGTGGCTGCGATGGCATTGTTCTTAATAAATTCACGCCTTGTCAGTTTCATGCGTAAGGCCTCCTGTTAGTTTCAAAAGATTATTCGGTATGTTGATAAACCATGGCCGCCGAGATGACGCCCGTTACTGAATTAAGTTGATTGATGGTCTCGATCATCTGAGACCGATCGGGTAAATCGATGGTGATGACCAGTCGGCCATCATTCGTCACATCATGGACTTCAAGTCCTTCAAAGGCCTGCAGGTCTGTTTTGACATTGCTGATGATGTCCGGGCGGGCATGCACCAGCACACCACAGATATTGATGGATTCATTGTTGGCTGCTTCGCTCATGTATTGGCTCCGTGATAGGAAAGTTCGATGGCCTGTGTGGGACAGGTTCGGTAGCAGGCACCGCAGCCTGTGCAGGCAGCGGTTTCGAGTTGTGGGATTGATATGCCACCGGCCACCAGTTTCATTCTGATGGCGGTGGTTTCGCACTCTTCGGCACAGCGGCCACAGACGACACCCTGTAATGGCAGGCATTTTTCATTGATGCTGGCGAAAAGGCTCCACGGTGCCTGCTGGTCGGATTGTTTAAGTACACCATCCTGGCAGGCTGTGACACATTCTCCACAAAAGGTGCATTCACCCTGGTTGAAATCAACGCGGGGGAATCCCTTGTTGTCTTTGCTAAGGATGTTTTCAGGACAGGACTTGATACAGGCATCACAGCGGCGGCAGGTGCCTGTAAATTCACGCTCACTACCGGACCAGGGGGGTCTAATGTGTCGCCGTTTGCCAGTGAAATCGCCGCGTAAGAATTGGGCCCTGCTGATCGCTTTTTCCATTTCCAGTCGTGTTTGGTTATCGTCTATTTGTATGATCAGCCTTGCGATTGATCAGGCGGTTTTGGTGCTTAAAGACGTTTGTCGTCACAGTGATAACAATACTTTAGAGGTAAATAGTGCGGTTTTGATATAGATCAAATTAAGTAAATTATTACAAACTAATAAGCAATAATTTTAATGATAATCAGATAGTTACATTATTAAATATGTGTGTATTTTGCTTGAATCTCAGGTTTGAATTTTTTCCCCCTGCCCTTGGAGGAGGGATATTATTATCAAATTTATTTCCTGACTTGCTACCATATGTGTGGCCAAGCGTGTTTTTCGAAACTAAACCTTTTAAATATCATGATGATTCCTATCCAAAAATATTTATGTGGCGTGCTGTTAGTCTTCTTATCAGCCATTAACTGTGCCTATTCCCAGCCAGCCAAATCTGCCATTGCCAGTGCTCATCCCATGGCAACTTCCGCGGGTTTTGAGATTCTCCAAGCCGGTGGCAATGCCTTTGATGCGGCTATTGCCGTGAGTTCCACACTGGCGGTGGTCGAGCCCTACAGCTCAGGCATGGGAGGTGGGGGTTTTTGGTTGTTGCATCGAGCCAGTGACAAAAAACAGATCATGATCGATGGTCGGGAAAAGGCGCCTTTAAAATCCCATCGCGATATGTATCTGGATAAGGACGGAAATGTGGTGCCCGGCCTATCGGTCAATGGGCCACTATCGGCAGGGATCCCCGGTCAACCAGCGGCCCTGGTTCACATGGCTAAAAAGTATGGCCAGTTGCCCCTGGCAAAAAGTCTGGCACCGGCCATTCGGGCGGCAGAGCAGGGTTTTAAGGTGACACCGTATTACCAGAAGATGGCCAGGTTCAGGCTTGAACCCCTTCAAAAGTCATCCGCTGCTGCTGCCCTGTTTCTGAAAGACAATGAAGTTCCACCCGTAGGTCACCTGATTATCCAGCAGGATCTGGCCAATACCTTACGGGCCATTGCTAAACAGGGGAATGATGGGTTTTATAAAGGGGTGATAGCTAAACAACTGGTCAAAGGTACTCAAGAAGCCGGCGGGATCTGGAGTGAGAAAGATCTGGCGCAGTACCGCATCGTAGAACGCAAACCGCTGGTAACCAATTATAAAGGTTATCGCATTACCTCGGTTGCACCTCCATCATCGGGTGGCACCGCCCTGATCCAGATTTTTAATATGTTGAATCAGTTTGAGCTGGATAAACTTTCTTCGGTAAAAAGAAAGCATGTCATTGTAGAAGCGATGCGCCGAGCCTATCGGGATCGGGCAGAGTTTTTGGGGGACAGTGATTTTGTCAAAGTGCCACTGGATAAATTAACCGATCTGGAATATGCAAAAGGCTTGATTACCAACCTGGATATGAAACAGGCTACCCCGAGTAGTGCACTTAAACCGGTGGTCAGTAAGGATAGCGGTTTTCATACCTCACACTTTTCTGTGTTGGATAAACAAGGCAACCGGGTCAGTGCAACGCTCACCATTAACTATCCCTTTGGCTCATGTTTTGTCCCACCCGGTACCGGGGTGTTATTGAACGATGAGATGGACGACTTTTCTGCCAAGCCAGGGATACCCAATGTTTATGGTCTGGTCGGTGCAGAGGCCAATGCCATCGTACCTGGCAAGCGTATGCTCTCCAGCATGAGTCCCAGCTTTGTAGAGAATGACAAACAACTGGCCATTATCGGTACGCCAGGTGGCAGCCGGATTATTACCATGGTATTACACGGCATCCTCGGATTTATTGATGGCAAGGATGCGAAAGCCATTGTCACTCAGCCTCGTTATCATCATCAGTATTTGCCTGATCACATTCAATATGAGCCGGGTGCCCTGTCCTGGTATCAACGCTGGCGCTTGAAGCGCATGGGCCACCAATTAAAGGAGCTTAAAGATACCTATGGGAATATGCATGTGGTGATCTGGGATAAACAGAAAAATAGAATAAGTGCCGCCAGTGACCCCAGGGGCGAGGGAATGGCACTGGTTAGATAATCGGAAATAAAAAAAGCCCCATCGAGTCGATGGGGCTTTTTCATAAACTGAGTAGTAAATCAGCTTATTGTTTTTCACCACCGATGAAGGCAGGAGCCTCTTTGGTAGGTGTAGGTTTGTCAGACCAGTTGAAGCTAACAGTACCAACACCGCTTGCAACTGGCAGAGCCAAACCAGTGTCACTGAATACAGCGCTTGTACCTAGAGTGCCACACTGTCCAGCATCGGTCTTGAAGCTCTGTTCACGTTCAGTGGCTTTAACAACAAAGGTATTTGTGCCGTCTGTCAGCTCAACCCCGTTTTTGAGGTTAACAGATGGATACCAGCGTTCGCCGGTCTGTGACCATGGGAAGCCCCACAGCTGACCCTGACCACCGTACTGCAGCATGAAGGTTTTACCATCATGTGTTGCAACGCCGTTGGACTCATCAGCCGTGGCCAGTTGATAAACAAACTGAATAGGTTTGTCAAAAGTCTGGACAGTATTGCTACCATCAAGGACAGCAACCAGTTTGTTCCAGTTCTGATGACCCGTTTCCCAGCGATAGGTTACATTTGCATCATAGATATTCCACCAGGAACCTGGGTCGATCACAACATCAGTGGTCACCATACTACCAGTGTTGATACCCCAACCATGCTGAATGGCTTTCATATCAGTATCAGAAAAGCCACTGAAATCAACCACGGCAGAGGCCGTATTATCCGTCATGGTCATGACTCCACCGCTAACACTGAGTGTGTATGAGCGGGCGGTACCATCACTAGGATAAAAGAGAGTTGAGTCATTTGGCAGACCGTTGATGGTGCTAACACCACCTTTTAGGCAGCGGTCATAACATTTCAGGTTAAGGCCACTGGCAATGGTATTATCACCGGGGTTAACCACTTCTTCTGCGTAGAACTTGACGGTTCTGTCAGCAGCAGCAGTTACAGTGTTATGTGTATAAACCACGTTACCACCCAGACCATCGGCCCATAACCACAGTGTCTCTCCATTGGCATCCAGTAAGGTACTACCAGTGAGGATTGCATCAGCAATGTCTGTCTGGGTCGGTCCAGACTCACCCCAGGCAACCTTGTGTGTAATGACAAACCTATAAGAGCCATCCACCGTTACAACATATTGATTCCATTCGCTGGTATCGGGATTCTGGCCCCAGTAGTAGAGCTGTTGCCCAACCAGCTTGGTAATGTTCAAGGTATTTTTCGTACGTCGAATGAGCTTACCCTTGGAGATTTTTACAGTGTAATCCGTGGTTGTACCATTACTGTAATCTACTTTGGAGATAGTCGAATTATCGGGGATGGCCGTTTCGTTCTCAGCCCAGATACCCCAGTAGCCAATGTGACCCTGTACTTTGGTACCACTGTTGTTATAGACAAAGGGGAAACCTGAGTTTAGGGCAACACGCTGACCTGCGGTGACAGTCTTGCCATTATAAGTGCCAGCATCACGATGATAGACATTATATTGCCAGTTATTGGTGTTGAAACTGTTACGCGACAGACAGACGTCACCATCTGAAATATTATCATCATTGGCGTCTGTACCACGGTTCATGTGGGTGCTATTGAACTTAACAGCATGCTTACTTGTTTTAGAATAGCCACTACCAGAAAAATGGGTCTTGGTATTTGCCGCACCACCCGTACCATTGGTATCTTCCAGCAATGCATTAGTGAACATTTCAAAGCGGTAATCCGCATTACTGTTTACCGCTGTACCACCTAACATCGCAAGCGTAAACTGGGGTTTACCACTGCTGTTGGAGACAGTTTTCAGCTCACCTTTCATGGTGTCCACATAGTTGCCTGCGCTACCACCGTAACCGGAATATTCAGTGACACCTCTAAACCTGATAGAAAAATTACCAAAGGGATCGGCATCGCTTACGCCTGACGTTGCGGTGACTTCAACTAAGACACTCTCCTGATCCTCAGGACGCTTCGCAGCAGATGCATCATCACCTGGAATCCATGCTTTAACAATCATGGGAGAGGTATCACTTGCGCGGCTGGCCTGAATTGTCCAGCGATTGTATTCAGTGGCCTTGGCACCACTGGATTGGCCAGTCGATCCGGCACCACTATTGTTAGAGCCCTGCTCACACTTGTCTTCATCGACCAGTGCATAGTAAGCGCCCTGATTCAACATTTGATCTGCACCAGTTTGTGACATCAGGCACAGGATCATGTTTGCAGTACTCAAAGACTCCATGGACTCGTCATACACGTAGGTGTTGGTTTTATCCGTGGCATAATTTGAGCCCGAGTCAAACGTAGTACTAGTCACTGCCCCAAAAACATGGTTGTTCAGCAGAGAGGCCGAATCACCCGTGCTATTGGCAGTAACAAGACTCATGGCAAATGGTAATGCGACAGCTTTATCAGAGCTGGAGCTTCCACCACCACCGCTGCTATTACTACACGCAATCAGTGTAGTGCTGGCCAGACCCAGCCAGACTGCTTTGCTTAGAAATTTCTTATTCATAATCCATCCTTAAATGTAGGTATTTACAACAAGCGTGTATCAGATTTCACGCATGAATTTATTTCGGCATAGCAGCTACGGGCTTTAAGGTTTAATAGATTTGTAAATCAATAAGTTAAAATTTATATCAGTTGGTGGAATGTAAATCTGGATATTAAAATTATATAAAGTAAGGATAAATGGCAGGGTTTTGTCCTAAATATGTGATGGAGTTGGCGTTTACTTGCCCAGAACAATTCAGACCAGGATGTGCTTAAAGGATCATTAGCTGAAATATTAAAAATAGCTGCTACACTTTTGGTAATGAATTTAAATAAAGACTGTCAAGTTGCAGCCAATTTTTTCTATTAAACCTAATAAACTGAATTTTTTTATCCCACCCGGAGAAGTGGATTGGGGAATGAGTTCTTTTATTCCATTTAGTAAGATTTTGTAAACACACCTGTAATAAATTTTGGTAGAGAAACCAGGAGTTAGACTATATGCAAACAGCTAGAAATGTGAGTAGTAACGATCATGTTAATAATCTTAAAAAGAAAAAACCTTATAAGGTCATCCAGGTAGAAAAGATAGAAACCCCAGAAGGAATGAATGGTGACAACTGGTATCGTTACGTGATTGATTATGGCAAGTCACAAATTGAGGGTAAAAAGCCCGGCTCACTGAAACTGGTAAAGCAGCATGCTGAATCTGTAGCGGATGATTTGAATTCGCGTAATACTACTCTGGGTAATACCGGGGCCTACGCACAAAGAAATAATAAAAAGTAGTTTAGAGTTATAAATAACAAAAGCTGGTTTTTGACCGCTTCGAAACTAAAAGCCCGTCTGCGGAGTCAGACGGGCTTTTTCTATGTTAGTTAGTCAGAAATTAATTTCTGGCGGGAAGGAGTAATATCACGATCAGGGCGATAGGCCCCAGTACGGCCCCAGTTACACCCCATGCCACAGGATTATATCCCTTGCGTTTGGCCATGAAATGACAGGCTAGCATGCAAATAATCAGACCAATGAAAATGATCATATACATTTTATAAATCCTTCAGGGCAGTTTACTTAAAACCCGATCGCTACGGGGTAAATAGAAATTATCATAATCCAGTGACATTACGACATGACTGGCACGACCAAGCAACTGCTGTCGTGGTACAAATCCGATTACTCGCGAATCGGCACTATTGTGTCGGTTATCACCCATCATGAAGTAGTGCCCATCAGGTACAGTAACAGGCCCAAAGTCTTCAACCAGAATATCTTGCGGTATCAATGCAATGGGGTGTCGATGTTCGCCAAGCTCTTCTTCCAGGACATCTCGTGATACACCGTTTTGCCAGATGGTAAGAGAATAAGATTTCTCACTTGGGCTGTATTTAACGGTATGACCATTTATTTGGAGTTTATTGCCTTGAATGGAGATGGTATCACCTGGTAGACCAACAACACGCTTAATGAGTCGTGTGCCGTCAGTGGGTGAGTAGAATACAACAATTTCTCCACGCTGCGGTTCACCCCATTGACCCAGAACAACATCTGAAAAGGGGAGGCGTAGACCAAAGGCCAGTTTGTTGACGAAAACGCGATCTCCCTCGATGATGGTTGGCTTCATTGAACCGGTAGGAACAGCATACC
The DNA here is from genome assembly GCA_029881995.1 of Gammaproteobacteria bacterium. Classification (GTDB taxonomy): domain Bacteria; phylum Pseudomonadota; class Gammaproteobacteria; order UBA6429; family Thiohalophilaceae; genus JAHEDB01. The sequence continues at coordinate 16,615 of JAOULO010000003.1, read as the reverse complement.
AGTCAGCAATGGCCCCACGAAAAATTAATAACAGGGCCAGGAAGGTAATAAATCCACGCCATTCACGAATCAGGCTCTTGAGTTTTTTTACCATAGCAAAACAACTTAATCTAATTTATTCAACAAAAGTATAGTCGGCAAATTGGCCGATTTGATTATCATATTGTTTAATAATCGACAGTATTTTTACGGTGTAGTTCACAAGTGGACGGCTAACTCTGGCAGTTAGGGCAATAGTAAGTGGCCCGTTGTCCCATCACACGGTGCTTAATTAAGGACTTACAGAAATGGCAGGCCTCACCTTCACGTCCATAGACATGCAGTGCCTGTTTGAAGTAACCGGGCTTGCCATCACTATTAGTAAAGTCCTGTAAGGTGGTGCCCCCTGACTGTATAGCGTCCTTTAGTACCTGCTTTATAGCAGTGACAAGCTTGTCATATTCTTTTTGGGTCACACGGCCTGCTGGTCGAGAAGGACGTATCCCGGCACGAAACAGGGCCTCACTGGCATAGATGTTTCCCACACCGACAACAATTTTACTGTCCATGATAAAAAGTTTGATGGCCAGTTTACGTTTACGTGATCGGTTAAACAGGTACTCTTTGTCAAAGATGTTTGAAAGGGGTTCTGGGCCCAGGTCTTTTAACAGCTTGTGCTGATAGGGATCTTGGGTTAACCAGTGAAGAGAGCCAAAACGACGAGGATCGCGCAGTCTTAAACACTGATGAGAGCCAAACTGTAGATCGACATGATCATGTTTTTCGGGAGGGGTATCGGAATTCAGCACACGCAAGCTGCCGGACATGCCAAGGTGCAGCATAATACTACCAGTATCCAGTTTTAACAGGATATATTTACCTCGCCGTTCAATGGCATGAATGGTCTGGCCACTGATTTTTTTATCCAGCGCTCGTGGTACGGGCCATCGTAGTTGGGATTGTCGGACGATGACACCTGTTACGGTTTTATTGAGCAGGTGCGGCTCGATACCGCGACGAGTGGTTTCAACTTCCGGTAGTTCGGGCATGGCGAAAGCGCCTAGTCCGGAGCGGCAGTGTTACCATCAGTAGATGGAGTTGTGCTGGATTCAGGTGGTTCCGGTGGATCTGGCAATTTCTGTAACTTTTCTGCTATCTCATCAGACAGTTTGTAACTTATTCCCAGGTCATTTCTTACCAGGAATATACTGTCCTGTTTTTTCATGAGACTAAAGCCAATGGGCTGCAGCTGGTCTTTATAATAAATCTGAATATCATTTTTACGTTTTCTACCAGTGTATTTACTGATCTCCAGTGACTGGGCATGTTGCCATTCATCAAGAAACTCATTAATACGGTCAGCTGAAATATCTTCCTGTGCCGGGTGAAGCTTCCAGTTCCCTGACTCCAGTGTAAGAGTAAGTTTGGGTAAAATAAGTTTGGTAATCTCTGTTTCAGGTGGGATGATCTGATAGCTAATATAGGTAGTGATCTGGCCCTTGAGCTGATAATAAAAAGTATTACTGACCAGGTGCAGAGTATCACCATTTTTTACATAGCGGCGATTGTTGATAGGGTCCACGCCTCCAATTTCTAAAGTAACCATATCGTTTAAGATAATAGTGATTTCCGGTTTATCCAGTTTAAATTCTTTCAGGTTAATATTGCTGACATTGTATTGCAGATGGCTTTTTATCTCGGCCAAAGCACTTGCTGATTGTGCCCGAAAGTCATTTGCCGGTAGCTGGTATGGGGAAGACATGTACCAAATATCATTTTTATGTCGTAAAGTGATATCTTCATCATTGCTACGTCTGATTTCTATCTGCTTAATATCTGCCTGCTTCAGGTTTGTCAGGGTTACTATCTGCTTGGTATCTTTTTCCCCTGGTTCAATGAAGGCAAGTAAAATTAACAGGAGGATAAAAAGCAACATCCCGATGTTCAGCCAACTGCGGGAATCAAGTTGTTGAATAATACTTTTTATCTTGGTTTTGTAGTCTTGCATGATAATTATTGTTTACGTCGCTTTAACCATATCCAGATGCCACTGGCCAGCAGGCCCAGGGGCAATAGAACCAGGAACATTAGTGCAATCACAATACCGTTGCTCTGGCTGAGCGTAATTTCCTTATCGGGATTGGTTTTGGCGGGAATATCAATGAAGCTATCATCATTACTGATCCAGTTAATGATGTTTTCTCCAAGTTTCTGATTGCCCTGGTTACCAAGAAAGGCATTAGACAGAAAGTCACCATCACAAACGATAACAATACGTTGTTCTTTATTGTCCTTTGATTCATCTTGGCCCTTGTTTTCGCGACTCATGGCAAGACCAAGTGCCAGTGGTCCCATGACATCCTTACCCTTGTCATATTGAACACCGCCAGTTAAGGAGCCAGTCTCCAGCCAGCTACGTGGTGCACTGGTGAGGAATCGGGCTACATCCCAGTCTTTGTTGTCCTTGTCTTTTTGTTTGACACCACAGGCGCGAGGGAAGATGGTCAGGTAACTGAGGCTGCGAATAATCTTGTGCTCAGGATATTCAGCCACGATGGCATAGGAGGGATCGGGAATGCCCAGTAACTGGGTGGTGGGGTCGACAATGGTTCCTTTCTGAAACTCAATACCAATATCATTGGCAAGTTTGTTTAAGCCAGACTTGTCACTGGGTTCGCGTATCCATAATAAGTTACCACCGTTTTTAACATGATCACGAATGAGTTTGATCTCTCCATCCAGTAATTTCACACGAGGACTGGCAATGACCAGCGCAGCGGTATTGGCTGGAATTTGGGGATCGCTGGTCAGGGTCTGAGTATTGGTCTTGATTCCCAGCTTACCCAGTTCATTGAAGAAGGCACCATAGTCATGATTGGCACGGCCATCGGGTTTACGTTCACCATGGCCACTGATGAAAACCAGAGAGCGCTCACCACTGCGAAGTAATCGTTGAAAGGTATTGGTAATGGTCTCTTCACTGAGCTGCTGGATATGTTCAGTACGGCCCTGATAAGCAACCACCAGTTCACCATCGACACTAATGCCGAGTTCTCGGGTTTGATCCGGTGCAGTATTGGGGTCGATAAGAGTGAGATTAATGTCTTGCTTATGTCGTTGGTAACGGCCCAGGATTTCGCGGATGGTTTTTCTGACCGGTATCAGATCACTTTCAGTGGCAAAGGCGGTGATAGTGATGGGGCCGTCCATTTTTTTCACCAGTTCGATACTGGCATCGGACAGGGTATTACGATTACTGGCCGTCCAGTCAAACTGGGCATTGTATTTATTGGTCAACCAGGCCAGCAGGATGACACTGCCGATGAACAATAGCATGAAGATCAGGTTCTGGATGCGAATATGCTGACGGGATTTTTTGGTGACTTCCATTTTGTAATTAACCTTGCAAACGATCCGCATCTAGGCGGCGAATACTCAAAATCAGGAAGGTGGCAATGAATAATAGGTAATAAAAGACATCACTGGTGTTGAATATACCTTTGCCCATGGGTTCGAAGTGACGCAGCATGGACAGATAGGTCAGGGCACCACTGGCGTTTTCATCCACAACCTTGCTGCCGGCCCAGTCGATAATCCACAGCAATAACAAGATACCGAAGGTGCTGACCGCCGCCACTGAGGGCTGGATGGTCAGGGTCGACATGTACAGGCCAACGGAAATAAACGCAGCGATCATCAAGACCAGCCCAAGGATGACCGACATCAGTAAACCAAAATCGAGGGTCGCGGCCGTGGCCAGGGACAGGGGCATCAGGGTCATCATAATGATCATGAGCAGAATGAAGGCCACGATGCCAACAAACTTACCAAGGATGATCTCGGTCATGCTAATGGGGGCCGAGAACAACAGGCTCAGTGTTTTATTGCGGCGCTCATCACTCACCAGTCGCATGGTTAGCATAGGCACCACCATCATCATGATAAAGGCAGCACTGGAATATATTGGTAGAATTACCACATCGGTAATACCGGGGGCGGTGGCCATCATTTTTAACTGGGGTTGCAGGCGAATGTATTCCTGTAACTGGGACAGAAACAGGTAGGCCAGGATCAGTTGGGTTACACCCAGGATGGCCCAGGCCAGGGGGGAATAAAACAGGCTGCGCAGCTCTCGCTGTGCCAGGGTCAGGATCATCATGCGGCCGCTTCCTCTTCGCTGCTGTGTGATTTATCCGAACTGGTGATCTCCACAAAGACTTGCTCCAGGGTCTTACGCTCCGGGTGCAGTTCCAGCAGTCCCCAACCTTCTTTGACGGCCTGTTCGGCGATCTGTTCGGCCGGGCTCTGGTCCTGGTTGTGGGAGAGGCGGAAGCGATTGCCGCCCATGGCCTCACAGCTTGTGACGCCAGCCAGGGAATTTAATGTCTCTTCCGCGGGTGGATTCCTGAGTTCCAGCATCAGGGTCGTGGCCCGCATACGTTGATCGAGGTTGCCGATGTCATCGGAGTAGACCAGTTGGCCCTTATTAATAATCTGCACCCGGTCGCAGGTCATTTGCACTTCCGGCAGGATGTGGGTGGAAAGGATCACGCCATGCTCACTGGCCAGCTCACGGATCAGGCTGCGAATTTCACGGATCTGGATGGGGTCGAGACCAACCGTCGGTTCATCCAGCACCACTATGGCCGGGGAATGGATAATTGCCTGGGCAATTCCCACCCGTTGCTGGAAGCCTTTGGAAAGGTTTCCAATCAGTCGCCGGCTGACTTCGGTCAGACCACAACGTTGTTTGGCATTGTCGACAGCGCTGGCGATTTTGTCCTTGCTGATGCGATTGATTCGGGCACAGAAATCCAGATATTCATCCACAGTAAAATCGCGATATACCGGGGGTTGTTCTGGCAGATAGCCGATCCTGGCCTTGGCGGTTTTGGGATCATCCAGCAGGTCTACTCCGCAAATGGAAATCCTGCCTGCCGAGGGGGCCAGGTTACCGGTGATCATTTGCATGGTGGTGGATTTACCCGCCCCGTTTGGGCCCAGAAAGCCCAGCACTTCACCGCGCTTGAGCTCAAAGTCCACACTACTGACCGCCTGGATGGGGCCATAGTGTCGGGAAAGGTGTTCAACTGTAATCAGTGTATTGTTATTTGTCATCGTCGGGCGCCATACTGAATGACTTGTTTGTCGTCTGCAAGTCTTCATTCCATCCTGTGTTAGGATGCATTCAAATTATATTTATCATAGCGGCTTTGACAAGTACCGACAGATCATTAAACAAAAATCATATGGCACAGACTGAGCAACGCGTTTTACTCGGTATCGATACCGGTGGCACCTTTACCGATTTTGTCTTACAGGTCGATGGACAACTGCGCATCCACAAAGTTCTTTCCACCCCCACCAAACCCGAACAGGCCATCCTGCAGGGCATTCGTGAGCTGAATCTGGAAGGCAGGACGGGTATCGATTTTTATATTGTGCATGGTTCTACCGTGGCCACCAATGCCGTGCTGGAGGGTAAGGGGGTCAAAACCGTTTTCATCACCAACCGGGGTTTGAAAGACATGCTGACTATTGGCCGTCAGGCCAGGGCCGAACTGTATAACTTGCAGCCAGAACCGGTTCCTCCTCCCGTACCAGATGAACTATGTCTGGAAACTGGAGGCCGCCTGTCAGCCAAGGGAGAGGTAGTTGAGGGGTTTACCGAAGAGGATTTATCCACACTCGGCAAACAGGTGGCCGAGCTGGCCCCACAGGCGGTGGCCATTAATCTGTTATTTTCCTATCTGGATGACAGCTTTGAAAAGCAAATCGCAGCTGTCATGCCTGAGGGCTGCTTTGTGTCCCGTTCTTCTAAGGTTCTGCCGGAATATAAAGAATATGAACGGGGCATGACCACCTGGCTAAATAGTTACGTGGGGCCACTGGTAGAAGGCTATCTTGCCAGGCTTTGTGCTGGGGTGCCGGAAGCCACGGTTTCTGTCATGCAAAGCTCAGGGGGTACTATTGCCGCAGAGCAGGCCGGGCATGAGGCCGTGCATATGCTCCTGTCGGGCCCTGCCGGGGGCCTGGCCGCTGCCCATGCCATCGGCCAGTCCATTGGGCGTGAGCGCTTACTGACCTTTGACATGGGGGGCACCTCGACCGATGTGGCCCTCATTGATGGGGGCATCACTCTCACGAGTGAAGGTCATATCGGCCGTTATCCCGTCGCGGTGCCCATGGTGGACATGCACACCATCGGCGCGGGTGGAGGCTCCATTGCCTGGATCGACAGCGGTGGTCTGCTGCAGGTTGGTCCCCAGTCTGCCGGGGCCGACCCCGGCCCAGCCTGTTATGGTCAGGGTGGGACTCAGCCGACAGTGACCGATGCCAACCTGGTACTGGGTCGTCTGCAGGCCGGGGCCTTTCTTGGCGGGGGGATGCAACTGGATGTGGCCGCAGCACGAACCGCTGTGGACAGCGTGGGTCGGTCCCTGGGACTTTCTACCGACCAAACAGCAGAAGGCATTATTCGCATCGCCAACGAGCACATGGCCCAGGCCCTGCGGGTCATGTCCATCCAACGGGGTATCGATCCCCGTGAGCTGAGCCTGGTCTCTTTTGGTGGGGCTGGTGGGCTGCATGTCTGTGCCCTGGCCGAGGCCCTGGGCATGACGCAGGCCCTGGTACCTATTCACGCCGGGGTACTGTCGGCCCTGGGGATGCTGGTCGCACCACGGGCCAGGCAATTGTCTCGAACCATTAACCGCTTGTGCCGGGACATGACTGACAGTGAGATTGAGGCTGTGATCAGTGAACTGGCCGAACAGGGCATGTCGGTCCTGCTGGCCGAAGGTGTGGCTGAGGAAAGTATGGAGGTCCAGCCCAGCCTGGATCTGCGTTACGACGGTCAGTCCTACACCCTCAATGTCGAATGGCAGGATATACAAAGCGCCAGCCAGGCCTTCCATGTCCTGCATCATGCGCGCTACGGTCATGACCTCGACTTACCGGTGGAGCTGGTCAATGTTCGCGTAGCCCTGCAGAGCCCGGTGGACAGCATCCAGCTGGCCCATGTCAGAGGCGAGTCGAGTGATATTGAAGAGATACTTATGGCTGGCAATGACAAACCGGTAACCATGTATCAGCGGGCCAGCCTCAAAGTGGGGCAACAAATCCAGGGTCCGGCCCTTATCGCCGAGACTGTCGCCACGACCTATATCGCAGACCGATGGCAGTGTAAGTTATTGCCAGAAGGGCATTTGGTGTTGGAGTTAGGCTGATGCAGATTTAGAACTACCGTCGGTATCCATTCGATCCAGTTTGGCGAGGGTGCTGTCTGCCCACTGGATGGCCATCATATAGGCCTCGGAGATAGTGTCTGGGTTGGAGAATAAATCCGGCTGACTGATGCGGGTATCATGCACATAGTCGATGACCAGGTTCAGCACCTCCCCAATAATACCTTCCTGTTTGATCAGGGCGGTGGATAGTTCATCTGACAGAGGTAGCTGTTCCATTACATTTTCCATCCTCATGTCCATCAGGGCATCGATGACCGACAGTAATCCGGCAGTAAAAAAGATTTCCTTGGCCTTGGGTTGCAGATAGGTACCGAGGATTTCACACATCTTGGCGCGTACCATACCGGTTTTGAAGAGTTCAAAGGGTTTGTCTGTGATCTGGGCAATCAGCAACAGGGTGGAGATACTACGGATATTGTCCCAGCCCAGTAACAAAACGGCCTGCTTAATAGAATCGATGTCTTTTTGCAGGTAATACTGAACAGAGTTGATATACCGCAACAGCCGATAACTCAGGGTCACATCGGTACTGATTTCATTCTCGAGTCGACTGGCATTGGTCGTGGGGTCATGCAGGCTGGCTAGAATCTGCAGCACCTTCAGCTTGTTGACTGGCAGGGTATGAGAATTAATGATCTCGGGCTTACAAAAGAAATAACCCTGATAGTAATCAAAGCCCAGAGATTTACAGAACTCAAAATCCTCATAGGTCTCCACTTTCTCGGCCAGGATTTTTTTGCGCTGTTCCTTAAATCGGGAGGCCAGTTGTTTAACCGTCTTTTGATCAAGCTGCATGATATCGATCTTGATGATATTGGCCATCTCGATAAAGGGGTCCATCTCAGGTTTGTCGGTAAAATCATCCAGGGCAATGCGGTAACCCATGCTGAGAAAGCGGCGCATACCAGAAAGCGTGTTTTCTGTGACAGGTATATCCTCGAGAATCTCGATGACCACATCGCGGGGCAGCTCCGGCATGGGGACCTCTCCGGTCAGAAAGGCAGTGGTGATATTTATGAAGGGGGCAACATCCCCCACCAGGGTTTTGATACCGATCTCGGTCAGGGCGTTGAGAATGACCTCGGAAGTGGCCTTATTACCATCGTTGAAATTGGCCTGGTTCTGGCCACCAAACTGCCGGTATAGCAACTCATAACCAACTACCTGTAGTTGTCTGTCGTATACCGGCTGTCGGCCAATCGCAATGTTGTGCATGGCAGTGAGGTTCCCTGACGTTTATTATTTTAGTATTCATCGGTTGGTCAGGGGAAAAGTTAAAAAAAAACCCGCATAGTGTGCGGGTTTTCTTGGAGCCTTGAAAAGCTAACTATTTGATTTTAGCTTCTTTATAGGCGACATGCTGACGAACTACGGGATCAAATTTCTTGATCTCCATTTTTTCAGGCATATTGCGCTTGTTCTTGGTAGTCGTATAGAAATGACCGGTTCCAGCGCTGGAGACCAGACGAATTTTTTCACGTGCACTCTTGGCCATGGCTGTACTCCTTAAACCTTCTCACCGCGACGACGCATGTCCGACAGGACTTCATCGATGCCTTTTTTGTCAATGATACGCATGCCCTTAGAGCTGAGACGCAGGCGAACCCAGCGGTTTTCAGACTCAACCCAGAAACGGTGGGTATGCAGATTCGGCAAAAAACGGCGACGCGTCTTGTTATTAGCATGGGACACATTGTTCCCAGTCATCGGCCGTTTTCCTGTTACTTGGCATACTCTTGCCATGGTATTTCTCCAGTCAAAATTCGTGTGCTGCAAAGAGCCGGCAATTCTACGGAAAACCGAACCCCCTGACAAGCCGGAATCTACCAGTTTGGAAGACTTTTTATATCCAGCCTCGTTCCGCAAACGCCACAGATTCCCCATCCCCAATCACCACATGATCCAGCACCCGGATATCTACCAGCCCCAGGGCCTGTTGTAGCTTTTTGGTGAGCTGGCGGTCGGATTCGCTGGGTTCGGCGATGCCGGATGGGTGGTTGTGGGCGAGGATGAGGGCGGCGGCGTTGTGGTGCAGGGCTTTTTTGACCACTTCACGGGGGTGAACACTGGCTCCATTGATGGTGCCGCGGAACAGCTCTTCAAAACAGATCACCCGATGGCGGTTGTCGAGAAACAGGCAGGCAAAGACCTCGTGGGGAATGTCTCGCAGGCGGGCACTTAAATAGTCGCGAGTGGCGGTTGGGTTGGTGAGGGAGTCACCCCGTTGCAGGGTTTCGTATAAATGGCGGCGGCCCATTTCTAGCACGGCCTGTAGCAGGGTGTACTTGGCGGGGCCAAGGCCGGTGTGTTTACAAAAGGCCTTTTGGCCGGCATTGAGCATCTGGCGCAGGCCTCCGAATTCACTTAATAAATCCCGCGCCAGATCAACGGCGGTTTTGCCTCGCACGCCGGTGCGAAGGAAAATGGCGAGCAATTCGGCATCAGAAAGGGCAGCGGCACCCTGGGCCAGGAGTTTTTCGCGGGGACGTTCGGCTAGTGGCCAGTCGGTAATGGGCATGTGTGAAACCTCCATGTAATCAGTTTATTTTTTCAGCCAACAACCCTGTCGGCATGTTTATTCTAACCACTCTTGGGTGAGAATGTGAATATCTAACAGATAGATAACATATCACGTCACAAGTGAGTGGGTTAAACTCTGTTACACTATTTTATATGCAAAGACTAACTAACAAACGAATTCTATTGGGCGTCACCGGCAGCATTGCGGCCTATAAATCTGCTGAGCTGATCCGACGCCTGCGTGATGAAGGGGCCGAGGTACAGGTCATTATGACCCGTGGGGCCGAGGCCTTTATCACCGCATTGACGCTACAGGCGGTATCGGGTCACCCGGTCCATCTGCATCTTATGGATACTGAGGCCGAAGCTGGTATGGGCCATATCGAACTGGCCCGCTGGGCCGATGCCATTCTGATTGCACCGACCAGTGCTGACTTTATGGCACGACTGGCCCAGGGGCGGGCGGATGATTTGCTTACGGCTGTGTGTCTGGCGGGGGATGTGCCCCTGGCCCTGGCCCCTGCCATGAACAATCGTATGTGGCGAGATCGGGCCACACAGGACAATGCAAAGAAGCTGGTCGGTCGAGGCATTCTGTTGTTTGGTCCGGACAGTGGCGATCAGGCCTGTGGTGAGACTGGCCCCGGTCGGATGCGCGAGGTCGATTTACTGGTCAATGATCTGGTGGATATGTTCGATGTAGGTAGTCTGGCCGGTAAGACCGTGCTGATTACCGCCGGTCCCACCCGTGAACCCATTGACCCGGTGCGATTCATCAGCAATCACAGCTCCGGCAAAATGGGTTATGCCATTGCGGAGGCGGCTGTTGAGGCAGGGGCCAGAGTAATCCTGGTGAGTGGCCCGACGGCATTGCCTGTTCCTGACAGGGTTGAGCTGGTCAATGTTGAAACGGCGAACCAGATGCTCGATGCCGTACAGTCCCATATGCCAGTGGACCTGTTTATTGCCACGGCGGCTGTGGCGGATTACCGGCCCGTACAGGTGTCCGAAAACAAGATCAAAAAACAGGACAACATCATGGCCCTGGCGCTGGAAAAGAATCCGGATATTCTGGCCGAGACCAAGGCCCAGTTTCCCGGTGTGTTCACCATCGGCTTTGCCGCTGAGACCAATGATCTGGAAACCTATGCCCGTAATAAGCTTATGAATAAGGGTGTCGAGATGATCGCAGCCAACTGGGTGGGCAGTGCCGCTGGAGAAAATGACGGTACCTTTGGCAGTGATAACAATGCCTTGCAACTATTCTGGCAGGATGGAGAGATTGAATTACCCATGGCCAGTAAATCCAAGCTGGCCCGTTCACTGCTGGCCCATATTGTGCCCCACTTTGAAGATTATCAGGCTAAAGGTTTGCCTAAGGCCAATAATGTGGTTAACTTGAAAGATCCAGGCAAGCCCATTGCCTGAGACTTGTATAATAATTAAGCAATACGAAAACCAATCTGAATTTTTTTAACCGGGGATTCCATGAAAGTAAAACTGAAACTACTGGATGAACGTCTGGGTAAAAGCATTGCGTTGCCCGATTATGCCACTGATGGTTCGGCGGGGATGGACCTCAGGGCCTGTCTTGAAGAAGACAGCCTCACTATTCATCCCGGCGAAACCCACCTGATTCCAACCGGTATGGCCATTCACCTGGATGACCCCGGTATGGCGGCCGTGATTTTGCCGCGCTCAGGCCTGGGTCATAAGCATGGGATTGTGCTGGGGAACCTGGTGGGACTGATTGATTCGGATTATCAGGGCCAGTTGTTTGTCTCCTGCTGGAACCGGGGAAAGGATTCGTTCACTATTAATACGGGTGATCGTATTGCCCAGTTGGTGTTTGTACCTGTGGTGCAGGCCGATTTTGAGTTGGTTGCGGATTTTAACTCCAGTGTACGGGCCGAAGGTGGTTTTGGACATACCGGCCACGCCTGATTTATCATAAAGACAGAACTGCATGGCAAGGAATTCCTCTTTATTAAAACGCAGGCGGCGTAGTTTCAGTAAGTCTTCTTCTGGTGGACTGGGACTGCCACTGGGTACAGCCACGTTTTTTACCATGGTTGGCGTCAGTATTATCCTGGTACTGGCCGTATTTTTGGCCCAGATCGATACCCAGATGCAACTACGGGGCCTGCGCTTTATTCAGACCAATGCCCATGCGGAACATGTCGCCAACAAACTGGCCAATTATATTGCTCCAAACCTGACCTCGCTCAAGGTCTACAGCCAGCATCCTGACGTTATTAAAGCCCTGCAATCTGGCAGTTCTACAAAAATGGATCAAACTGTTGAACGGTTCAAACCGGCTTTTACTGGTGTACTGGATTTGCGACTATATCGAGACAAAAAAACCTCTCTGGACAGTTCGTTAACGCCAAAGGTCAGCTATGCCTGTATTGACCTGTTTAACTCAGCCGAGAAAGATGGCACTTCCCCCATGGAGATCCATGCCACGAATAGCCGACACCAGCATCTTGATGTTGTGCAAGCGGTTAAGGGCCCTAACGGTAACATCATCGGTTATTTTCAACTGGTACTCGACCCTGGCATTCTGACTCAGTGGGTCAAGGGCCTGACTAGCAATGACTATGTGGAAGTCTATCAACGTATTGGTAAAAAACGGCATGTGATTATCCGAAATGCCGGTGATGAAACAACCAAGGAAAAAAATTACGTCTCTGAAGATATGTCTGTACCGGGTACCAGCTGGTTTATTTTGACCTGGCAACCCCAAGGGGTGTCTTTCTTTGGCTTTAATGCGGGCCTGTTTGCCGTTCTGGCGATTGCCTTGATTCTGACTGGGAGTATTATCTGGTTCATGCGACGTTCTGTTAGCAATGCCCTGGTACATGATATCGATAATCTTGTTGGCCATACTATTGCTACAGTAAGTGGTCAACGGGATCGGGCCTTTGCCCTTCGAATGAGTGAATTCAGAAAGGCCGCTCTACGGGTCGAAGATATTTTGAATCAAACATCTGACAGGGAGCGAGATGATGATCCCAGCTCGGTCAGCATTCAGTATGACAAGATTACGCCTGATGCGATTCCTGCCGTTGAAGATATGACTGTTGAGGAGGTCAGCGGGAATGAGTATGCCACATCTCAATTTAGCCGAAATGACACTTCAATAGCTAATCCGGTAGAGAGTGAATCACAGCAGAAACTCGTTTTACCTATTGACAACAAGCCAGATGCACCTGATTTGCCACCAGCTGAAATTTTTAAGGCCTATGACATCCGCGGCATTGTCGGTAAGACCCTGACTGCCAAACATGCACAACTTATCGGGCAAGCATTGGGAACAGAGGCCATTAAGCGTGGTCTGGATAAAATTGTTTTCGCACGGGATGGGCGTCTGTCTGGCCCGGAACTGGGACAGGCCCTTGTGCAGGGGATTGTCAGGACAGGAGTGAGTGTGGTGGATGTGGGTATGGTGCCAACCCCCCTGTTGTATTTTGCGGCTGCTGAATTAACCAATGGTACCGGTGTGATGCTGACTGGTAGCCACAATCCTCCGGAGTACAATGGTTTTAAAATGGTATTGGGCGGTGAGACACTGGCCAGTGAAGCAATACAGGATTTACGCAGACGTATTGAGAATTCAGATTTTGCTCGTGGTAAAGGAAGTTATGAAAAAACCAGGATCCCCGAAAAGTATGTTAAACGCATCATCGGGGATGTAAAACTCAAACGAAAATTACGCATAGTGATCGACTGTGGCAACGGTGTTGCGGGCAAAATCGCCCCAGCACTGTATCGGGCAATGGGCTGTGATGTAACGGAGCTGTACTGTGATGTGGATGGAAATTTCCCTAACCACCACCCAGATCCCAGTAAGCCAGAGAATATGAAAGACCTCATTCAAATGGTCACCAGCAAGCGTTTTGATGTGGGTTTTGCCTTTGATGGTGACGGTGATCGGCTGGGGGTAGTGAGCCCGAATGGTTCTATTATTTGGCCTGATCGACTGATGATGTTGTTTGCTGAAGATGTCATTTCACGGAATAACGGTGCCCAGATCATTTATGACATCAAGTGCAGCAGCAACCTGACCAGGGTCATCTGGGAAAAAGGTGGTGAGCCCCTGATGTGGAAAACCGGCCATTCCCTGATCAAGGCCAAGATGAAACAATCAGGCGCCCTGCTGGCCGGTGAAATGAGTGGTCATATCTTTTTCAAAGAGCGCTGGTACGGTTTTGATGATGGCCTGTACTCCGGAGCCCGTTTGCTGGAGATACTTTCCAAAGATACGCGAACCCCCCAGCAGGTGTTTGACAGCCTACCCGATGCATTCAATACCCCGGAACTGAATGTCAAAATGGAAGAAGGTGAGCACCACCGCTTTATCGATAGCTTTATGGGCCAGGCAGACTTTGGTGATGCCAATGTCACCATGATCGATGGTATTCGTGTTGACTATGATGATGCCTGGGGACTGATTCGTGCCTCCAATACCACGCCGGTGCTGGTATTACGTTTTGAAGGAAACAGCCAGGAGGCCATGCAGCGGGTACAGAATGAATTCCGCCGGCAGATTCTGGATCTCAATCCAAATTTAAATTTACCTTTTTAGAGATTAAGCATCCTGGAAATTTTACTTCTGCATTTATGAGGGGGTAGATTCTCCGCTTTTATTCAGTGTAAAGTCACAGCATGAGTTTAGATAACAAAACTGCCCACAACATCGCCAGCGTTCTGAGTGAGGCGCTCCCCTATATTCAACGTTTTCAGGGTAAAACCATTGTCATCAAATACGGTGGTAACGCCATGGTGGATGACAAATTAAAAAAGGGATTTGCCCGTGATGTGGTGTTGATGAAACTGGTGGGGCTGAACCCTGTGGTAGTCCACGGTGGTGGGCCTCAGATTGGCAAGTTACTGGAACGACTGGATATCAAGAGCGAGTTTATCCAGGGTATGCGTGTTACCGACAGTGAGACCATGGATGTAGTGGAAATGGTTCTGGGTGGCCTGGTCAACAAGGAAATTGTTAATCTGATCAATCAAAATGGCGGTCATGCCGTCGGACTGACGGGCAAAGACGGTGACATGATCCGTGCCCGTAAGCTGACCTTTACCAAGCAGGCCCCGGAAATGAATGAGCCGGAGATCATCGATATTGGCCATGTGGGTGAAGTAGAAAGTATCGATGCCAGCGTGGTTGATATGCTGGTGCATGGTGATTTTATCCCGGTCATTGCCCCGATTGGGGTCGGTGCCGATGGCCAGTCGTATAATATTAATGCCGACCTGGTGGCCGGTAAAATTGCCGAGACCCTGAAAGCAGAAAAACTTCTTCTGTTAACCAATACGGCAGGAGTGCTGGATGATCAGGGCAAGCTGCTGACTGGGCTTAAGGCTCAGACAGTAAAGGATTTAATAAAAGAAGGGACGATTCACGGTGGTATGTTGCCCAAGATCAACTGTGCTCTGGATGCGGTGCTGGCCGGTGTTGGTACAGCACAGATTATCGATGGCCGAGTGGAACATGCCGTGCTGTTGGAATTATTAACCGATCAGGGTATCGGTACCCTGATAAAGGCCTAAGTCATGACTATTGATGAAGCAGAAATCAAAATCAAGGTTTCACGGCGCCAACAAATCCTTGAGGCGCTGGCCCGTCAACTGGAAGAAAGTCCTGGTGAACGCATCACAACGGCGGGACTGGCACGGGCTGTGGGGGTTTCCGAGGCGGCACTTTATCGGCATTTTCCAAGCAAGGCCAAAATGTTTGAGGGCTTGATTGAGTTTATCGAAGAGACCGTGTTTGGTTTGACCAATCGTATTTTGCAGGATGAGCCATCGGCGTTAGGGCGGACCGAAAGGATAATTGTGCTGGTATTGGGTTTTGCGGAGCGTAACCCTGGTATCACTCGCCTGTTAACCGGTGATGTGTTGACTGGTGAGACCGAGCGTTTGCGTCAACGCATTGGACAGTTCTATGAGCGTCTGGAAACCCAGTTAAAACAGGTTTTACGTGAAGGTGAGTTGAATGGTGAACTGGTCTGTGGGGATAGAGTGGCGGCGATGGCCAATATGTTGATTGCCTATACCGACGGTAAGATGCAGCAGTTTGTTCGTACGGGTTTTGAAAGGTCACCATTGGATATGTGGCAAGTTCAATGGCAGCTCTTAACGGAAACAATACAACTTCAACTTAGCGAGGCTTGATTTCTTTTAACTTTCTATAACGTTTTAAATCGTTAGCAAACTTCTGGTTGATCTCTTTTTTTCTCTGCTGCTTGTCTTTCAGGTATTTATCATTTTCATTAATCTGTGATTTTACTGTGCTGATGTCTTTTAACAGGATATTTGGAATATTAGTACCACTGCGCTCATGGTCTGCCGCCTGCTTTTGTAATTGTGCCAGGCTGCTGTTCAGAACCTTCAAGTTGCCATTAGCAATGGTAATAATGCTGTCGATGGCTGCCAGTTGCTTGTCACGGCTTGCCAGCAGGTCTTCTTCGCGGGTAAAGGTTTTCAGTAGGATCATGTCCTGGCGACGGCGTTCTTCTTTGGCCTTGCGATGTTTGGTTTCGCGGGCCTCTTCTGCCAGTTGGGCCTTGGTCTTTCTTGCCTGGATAATCTTAACCACAATACCTCGCTCATTGAGGACTTCGATACGCTGTTGAGCATATTCTGGTGGTACGTTGCCCCCGCATTCACGAATGTTCTGTTTATTCTGCCAGCACATGATGTACTTGGCATGACTGGTCTGGCTGACAAGGAGTAATACTAAAAGTGAGCTAACTGTACTAAAACTGGCTTTCAATCCCAAAATCCTTTGATAATGCGTCCTGTTGCAAGGACGGAAGTATACAACGTCGTAGCTATTATGTTATCGAGGAGTC
>JAOULO010000039.1 GCA_029881995.1 Gammaproteobacteria bacterium | reverse complement strand
CTTCGGTGGTATCGGCCGGTAAGCCTTCAAATTCGTCCTTGAGCAGATCCAGAAAACTGTAAAACACCGGTTCAATGGGTATGACCTGAAAATCAATTCCCAGTAACTTGGCTTCCTCTCTCGCATCATCCACACTCATATCAGCGGTGTATCGGGAGGGCATAGAAACCCCCTCTACCCGCTCGGCACCAATGGCATCCACCGCGATGGCCACCGTCAGCGCCGAGTCAATTCCACCCGACAGACCAATTACAGCACCGCTAAAGCCATTTTTTTCAATATAATCCCGCACCCCAAGCACCAGGGCCTGATAGGCACTGGCCACATCTGACAGGACAGGAGCAAGTTTCACAGGTACCGGTTCATAACCCGCTGCCTGTTTAGAAAAATCTACCGTGAATAAACCAGACTCAAAGGCCGCCTGCCGTTGTGTCACCACCCCTTGCCCGTTCATCACAAAGGACTGACCATCAAACACCAGTTCATCCTGCCCCCCCACCAGATTGACGTACACTATAGGTACACTGGTTTCAGCGACCCTTGACGCAAGTACTTGCTCACGCTCGGTTCCCTTGTCGACATGAAAGGGGGAGGCATTGAGGTTCAGCATTATTTCAGCCCCGGCATCGACGGCTTGCTGGATGGGACCTGGATTCCAGATATCTTCACAGATACTCAGCCCAAGCTTGATACCCCTGAATTCGAACACACAGGCTTGTTTACCCGCGACGAAGTATCGCTTTTCATCAAAGACACTGTAATTGGGTAAATGCTGTTTATGATAGGTCGCCAGGATTTCTCCCTGATGGATAATACTGGCCGCATTATGCAGGCCTGCGGCGGTTTGGTGTGGATAGCCCAAAACCAGGCCGATATCTTTTACCTGCTGTTTAATCTGCTCAAGGGCTTTTAAGACCCGGTCATGCAGACCGGGACGCAATAACAGATCCTCCGGTGGGTAGCCGGTCAGGACCAGTTCCGGGAACAATACCAGGTCGGCATCGAGCTCCCGCTTGGCCTGATGGCAGGTTTCTATAATGATGCCAGTATTTTTTTCAATATCACCGACGACAGGATTGATCTGCGCCATGGCGATGCGAAGTACAGACTGTATGGTTTGATCTTTTGCCAAGTCCAGCTCCAGGCAGAGAAGGTAGGTTTCAGTTATACTGCCCCGGTCGGTATCTCGTACTGCTACCGAAGCCTTAAGAAAACGATCTTACCTGAATAAACTGACTATGACACTGATACGTATCCTGCTAATTGCCCTTGTTGCCTGGCTGCTATTAAGGATGATTCGAAACTGGGCCGATCGCCAGAAGATCGCTCGGCAAAAATCGACCTCTGAGCTTGAGTCCATTGTCCCCTGTCATCATTGTGGGCTACATATCCCTAAAAATGAGGCGCTGGAGTCCGATAATAAGTATTACTGTAGCCAGGAACACCTGCAATTGCATCGCGATGACCCTGGCTAGTTAATACTACCAGGAGTCCTGAAGTCCCTTGCCATGTTAAGCCTGAGTACACAAGCGAATAAACTGGCCGGGGTTGAGAAACAATCCGAGTCCTGGCGTCTCATCTACCTGTTAAATTACTACCGCCTGGGCCTTTCCCTGCTACTGGTTGTTCTTTATCTGACCGGCTCACTCTTTAAACCTCTGGGCAGCCATAGCCCCCTGTTATTTATTGTCACGGCCTGCTGTTATCTAATCAGCGGGGTGGTCATCCATCAATTGCTAAATCGTCAGGTTACCCGCCTGAAGATCCAGATTTATCTCAACATCATCATAGACGTCATATTTATTACCCTGTTGATGCATTCAAGTGGGGGAGTTAGTAGCGGCATAGGATCCCTGATGGTGGTTTCCATTGCCTGTGGCAGTATTCTACTTTCGGGTCGGGCAGCCTTCTTCCCTGCTTCCCTGGCCTCACTGGTCATTTTGACTGAGCAGGGTTTTATTCAAATTTCAGGCAGCCATCTGCAAGCTTCCTTCCTGCAATCCGGCATCCTGGGTATTACCTTTTTTGCCACCTCTATTCTCGCCATTGTGTTGGCCTGGCGTTTACAGGAAAGTGAGGCCCTGGCCAAAAAACAAAGTATCGATCTGGCCAATATGGCCCAACTGACCGAACATGTTGTACAGCGCATGCAGACTGGGGTAATCGTGGTCGATGAAGACATGACTGTGCGCTTAATCAATGCCTCTGCCTGGCAAATGCTGGGGCTACCGCCAACAAGCAAAACGGTTCGACTTAATCAACTCTCAGACTTGTTACGAGATCGCCTTATTGATTGGCGTCATGACCCATTCGGACAGACCGCCTGTATTCAGCCTGTTTCCACTCACACCAATATCCAGCCACGCTTTGCCCGAATTGGTCAGTACGACGGGCAAGGTAGCTTGATCTTTCTGGAGGACATCTCGGCAACAGCACAACAGGCCCAACAGATGCAACTGGCTTCCCTGGGTCAATTAACGGCCAGTATCGCCCATGAGATCAGAAACCCTCTTGGGGCTATCAGCCATGCTGGTCAATTATTATCAGAATCTGAGAGCCTTGCCGCCCCGGATCAAAGACTGACCCAAATTATTTCTGACAATACCCGTCGCCTGAATGCCATTGTTGAAAATGTCATGCAGGTCAGTCGTCGTGACCCTCACCATATCGAACTGATTACACTAAAAAACTTTCTGGACAACTTCCTGCTTGAATACCAGCTCGGACAGGCTGTCACACCCGGTATTATCAGCATCCATATTGAACCCGAAGAGCTTGAGATACGCTTTGATACCAGTCATCTACGCCAGATCCTGGTCAACCTCTGTGATAATGCCCTGCGACATAGTGCAGACTATGGGGGCTTACCGAAGGTGGAACTCATTGGTGGTACGACCAGTGATTTCAACCGGCCCTTTCTGGATGTAGTCGACCATGGCCCCGGCGTTCGGGCCGATGATATCCCTCATTTATTTGAGCCCTTTTTTACATCTTCTACAAATGGGACCGGTTTAGGCCTTTATATTTCCCGCCAACTGGCCGAATCTAATCAGGCACACCTTAATTATGTCGTTATCCCTACAGGTGGTGCATGTTTTCGAATCAGTTTTCAGGATCCAAGGCGTAATATTAATTAGACAAGCCCATGACAGCCGCAGCCCACAAAATCAATAACACCCTGATCGTCGATGATGAACCGGATATCCGGGAACTCCTGGAGATCACCCTGTCGCGTATGGGTATCGAAACCACCAGTGCTGCCAACCTGCAACAGGCCCGGACCTCCCTGGCGAGCAACAAATACGACCTGTGCCTGACGGATATGAGGTTGCCTGATGGCAATGGTATCGACCTGGTGCGGGACATCCAGAGCCAGCACCCGGAGCTACCCGTGGCCGTCATCACGGCCCATGGAAATATGCAGTCTGCCATTGAGGCCCTCAAGGCCGGGGCCTTTGATTTTGTTTCCAAACCGGTTGACCTTTCCATCCTGCGTAATCTTATCGAAACCGCCCTGCGCCTGTCCGATGGCCATAAGCCCCTGGACTTGCCAGTTGGTGCGGAATTATTGGGTAACTCATCCGCCATAGAACAGACCCGTAAAACCATCGATAAACTGTCACGCAGCCAGGCCCCGGTCTACATCAGTGGTGAGTCCGGGGTGGGTAAGGAACTGGTGGCCCGTTTGATCCATCAACAGGGTCCCCGGGCGGACAACCCCTTTGTCCCCGTCAACTGTGGTGCCATCCCCACCGAGCTAATGGAAAGTGAATTCTTTGGTCATAAGAAAGGTAGCTTTACCGGCGCGGTGACCGACAAACAAGGCCTGTTCCAGGCCGCCAATGGCGGTACCCTGTTCCTGGATGAGGTGGCCGACCTGCCACTGTCCATGCAGGTCAAACTGCTGCGCGCCATTCAGGAGAAGGCCATTCGCCCCATTGGCGAACAGCGGGAAATTCCCATCGATGTGCGCGTTCTCAGTGCCACCCACAAGGATCTCGAACAACTCACCAAAGATGGTCAGTTTCGCCAGGATCTGTTCTACCGGATTAATGTTATCTCTTTGCATGTTCCCGGCCTGCGTGAACGCCCGGAAGACATTCCCATCCTGACCAACTATTTTCTAAAACGCATAGCCATGGCCTGGCAAACCGCTGTTCCCCAGCTTGATCGCTCTGCCATGGAAGCCATAAAAAACTACAGCTTCCCTGGCAATGTACGTGAACTGGAGAATATTCTGGAACGGGCCATGACCCTGTGTGAGAGTGATCTGATCAGTGCTGAGGATCTTCAACTGCCGGATGGAAATGAAAAAGCTGCTTCCAGTAACCCGCTTTCACCACAACTTGATGAAGACAACCCTGAATCGAGTGGACTTGATCCTATGCTGGAAAATACTGAACGGGAAGTCATTATCAAGGCACTGGAACAGACTCGCTATAACAAAACAGCTGCTGCAAAATTATTGGGTATTTCCTTCCGCGCGATGCGCTATCGCATCAAGAAGCTGGGGATCGAGTAAAAAAGTTTTTTATTAAACTTGTCTACCGCCAGTTACGTAATTGACCAGTACGAGACACCAGCACTTTCCCCTGTGGGTTGGTCCGCCCCATCATCTTCAGTCCATTACTCAGGGCAGGCTGGCTTTTATCTTTTGTACCCAGGTAAATATTTATCTTGTACTGGCCATTGTGTTTGACCATTACTGTACCGTCCAGGGTCAGTGGGCCACCCTGGTCAGATAATAAAAGTTTAGTTCCATTGGCATCCGGTCGCAGGGCGACAAATAGATCACCCAGTTCCACAGCCTGGGGAGCGGTGAGTTTTGCTCCATGCCAGACCAGCTTACCTTCCACGGAAAGTTTTTTACCCTGCTTGATCTCAGCCTGTTTGATATCGGCATTGATCTGACCATCGATGGCAATGGGAAAACCATAGAACAGGGGCATTAACATGGCGGCGGGAATTTTCCCCTGCAGGCCATCGACATATAGTGTTTGATCAAAGCCCGCCTTGGCACTGCCTTCGATACGACTGTTATTCCCAGCGGTAAGTAAATCCAGTCCCAGCTTGCCGGTAAACAGGGACAGTAACTGCAGATCCCAGTTCAGTTTGCCAAAGTTCAGACTGGCGATACGGGCCTGGGCCGCCTGCCCCTGCCAGAGGGTTCCACTCAGACCCTGCAGGTTAACTTTCTTTCCCCGATCCATGGATGCAACAAAATATTGATACGCGGCGGCGGCAGGAAAATTCACCAGCATAAAATAGACATAGGCCACCACACCCAAGACGATAAATCCGGTCCAGCCCTTATTTAGTTTGATCTTTTTCTTCATAAGCCTTGTGCCAGCAAACGGACATTGACCCGACCTTCCGTGGCGGTTCGCTCAGCCGTAAAATTGGTTATGGAAATGCCCTGTTTTACCTGCAGTTCATCCAGCCAGGACATGACGGTATCGAAGGCGGCCTTGTCCATCCAGACGCGCACTCCATTTTGTCCTTCAGGCTGAACCTTGCGGATTGCCGAACCCAGACCTTTTTGCCTGGCTGTTTTTTCGATCACACCCAATAAAGAACCAGAATGTGAACGTTGCGTGTTGCCGGAACCACCTTTCAGGCCACGAACCTCTTCTGACGCCTGCTGCATCCAGATCAAATCCTGCTGTTGCTTGTTGACCTTACTCTGCATTTTTTCAACGCCACTGGAAAAAGGTGCCCAGGTGATCTGATACAGGATAAAAACGCCCAGAAAAATCCCGCCACCGATCACCAGACGTCTTTCCCGAGGATTGAGGCTGTCCAGCCAGGCCATGAATTTCAACTTGAGATCATTCATGAACCGGCACTCCTGATTTGTAAACGTGATTCAACCTTGTCCTTGCGGTTAGAGGCAGACTTGATCTCCACTTTCCATTCCTGGCGTTCATTCAGTTTTTCCTTGAGTTTGTCCAGGGCCTGGAGATTTTTTAATTCCAGTTCAAGATCCATCGTGCCGTCCTGATATCGCAAATTATTTATTTTCAGGCCATCGGCTGTCATCAATAAGGGTGCAGCCGTGGCCAGCATCTCTGCCATGCTGGTCGTACTCTTGCCACTTTGCTGACGCAGTTTTTTCAACTGCTGGCGCATTTGTAAAGTGGCATTCACCACGCGTCGCGAACCGGGGAAGGTTTTACGATAGACCTGATCGATTTCTTTCTTAAGTGATTTGTTCTGCGCGGTAAGCTGATAATAGTGGAATACATTCAGCCCACCCTGCCATACCAGCCACAAGGCCAGTAAGGCTGCGACACTATACCAGGGACGAAAGTGCTTGCTGACACTTTCACGCCGACTGAACTCACCCTGTAACAGGTTAATACTGGACATGCGATCATACTCACAGGCCAGTAAGACTGTGCTTTCCTGATCGTATTCCTTTTTCACGACTGGAATGTCTTCCAGTGATTCAGGCCAGTCATAGACTTTTTCTGCAGGCGTTCTGACTTCAATAAGACGGGGTTTGGTTTCGGCTTCTTTCAGGCTGGCCATGAGGAAGGTGTGCAGACTGTCTTTATTGGTCACAAATCCACTATAGCGACCGGTTCGAACATACTGTCTTTCCCCTTCATCCAGCACCGTCCAGTTCACTTCATCATGTTTAAGTGCCAGCACATCAGGCAGCATGAACAAAGGATGCAGGTCGGCATTGTCCAGCACCTTCTGCAGCTCAATAAACTTTTCCCGGTCAATGGCCGCGACGGTGTAGTGATTGTCAATGGACTGGGGGCTGAGGGCAAAATGCAGATCATCAACATCATCGATGAACTGTTCTTCCACGGCATAGGGCACCGCGTTTAATAAGCGTTGCCGATTGCGACCGGGCAGGTTCACATCCAGTAACAGGCAATACTCGGTAGGGATCAGAGCCACAATTTGAGAATTTGTAGCAAGGGGCACCGCCGAGGAGAGATCTCCACGCATCAGATTACCCTGGGGTCGCCCGTTTTCCATCACCAGCCAACTGGCCCGCCAGGGTGATACCCCTTCAGCTGGATTCTTGACCTCTTCAAGCCGGATAATTAACTGCCGAGCCAACTAGATTTCTCCTGCCTTGCCGAAACTGCGCCTGACCACTTCAACTGTGGTAGCAGCGCCCTGGTTACTGGTTCTTTTCATTATGGTATTCAAATATACTACAAAATCTTCATTGGTTTTATTAATAGCCTGGGCCCGGAATAAAAAGTAATTGCTGCTAACACTTATCTCCACCCGTTCTGATTCCGGGAATCTAGGATTAAGGTTTTGTATCTTCGGATGTGTCCAGAATCCATTACTGTTAGTAAATTTCGCATCCTTATCTTTAACGCTTATCTGAATGTCGCTATAAATTGCCTCAGCATCGGCACGGCTAAGCCCCCTTACCAGCATCATATAGATTGCCGGTGATGCCACGGTATTAACATTGATCGGTGTCCTTTCTGGCAGGCTAATCAACAGGTTTTTCTCCAGACTGGCCACCTGCTGGGTGACGGGGTCGGGTTGGGTGGAAATTCCACAAACCAGCTCATCGCCCAGTAACATCATACAGATTTTTTGCCGATATTCCCTGTTGGTATTATTACTGTCCTGCAAGCCTGTTAGATTGACACCATGTAAGCGGAATAATTCACTGGCACTGGCCATCAAGGTGTTAGGGGTCCGATAGGGTTTTTCCAGTGAGCTGTACATGTCACTCTCGGCCCCGTCATTGCCCGTTGGATTAGCATTATCATCCATCCAGTCAATGCTGGCATTGACCAGGCTTGCAGGCAGTCCCACCTCATTTAACAGACGGCGAAAATTGCTCTGGTGATTAGTATCGACACTTGTACCATTCGCATCCATCAGGTTGGTCAGGTTAAAACGGCCCTGCAGGTCCTCAACATAAAACTCGGTGAGGGTAAAATTGCCGACGGGGATGGCCTGCTTTTGAATTTCCTCCGAGGCCCAGAAATCATTAAAGGCATCGGTATTTGATTGTTTGGCATCTTCTATCAGCCCGCGCTTGGCAAAGTCCTCCACTGCCAACAGGGTGGCATAGGCCTCTTCAATCAGCAGGATATTGGTGGTGCGGCGGATATCCAGTTGCTGGCGGCTGGTCATGGAGACGGCCGCCACCGTGGCCAGAGACAACACCAGTAATACCGTAATCAGTGCAATTCCTTGCTGCTTTTTATCTGTCATGTGGTTCATGAGCCAGGCATCTCCAACAGGCGCCAGATCTCACCCATGCTCTTCAGTTTTAACACTACCTTGATACCCCTGGGCATGGCTCGCAGGTTTGACTGACCCGTTGCCTGGCTTGCCACAGGTGGCCATTCACCCTGTTCTTCACCCTGGTTGTCATAAAACCGGACGGTCATTTCTTCCACATCATCCAGCAGGAGCATTTTTAAGGGTTCAGCCCCATCTGCCCGATCCAGACTGGGCCAGACATAGCGATACAATTTGCCCTCTTCATCCTGGGGCATGGCATAACTGATGCGCTGTAAATAACTGCGTGGGGCAAAATTGGGATTGGGGCGACCCGTGCGGGTAAATTCCAGACGGATGTCTTTATACTCGTCTCCGATCACGGCTCCCTGTTCAAGTCCATACTGATCTCGAATGGGTCTGACCACTATCTGTAAAATATCACGCTCAAGATGTAGCATGGCCTTTTGCGCCCGATTCAGTTGATCTGACTTTTCCCGGGTTATCCCCTGCTGCTTCAGTATTCCGCTCAGGGTGCTGTAGGACATGATCGCCAGTACCGAGAACACCCCGATGGCCACCAGTAATTCCAGCAAGGTAAAACCCCGACACTGTCTTTTCATGCACTTCATTCTGGTTTGGCCAGAAAGGTACTGATACTGACAATGGCCGAGGCCTTGCTGTCATCACTGGTATACACACTGATTTCCACTTCACGCAGGCTCTGTTTAATGGCCGCCATGGCAAAAGGTGTTGTTTTGGATTCCTGTTGCCAGTACCACTTGCGTCCCGCCATTTCCATATCCCCTTTGGTCTTGCCAATGGGAGGAAATTCCTTTCTCACCCGCAATTCGGTAAGCCGGTTCATGGCCACCCACTGGGCGATGGTTTTGTTTTGCAGATACTGGGCGTTATAGATATTGCTACCGGCCACCTTGGAGACACCGGCCAGCCCCACGGCCGCCACGGCCAGCGCGATCAGCACTTCCAGCAAGGTAAAGCCACGATGGATTTTCATATGTCCTCGTCCCGAGAGCTTTTCAGTTTGAGCTGACCCAATTGATCGCCGGTGAGAATAAACTTGTCCTCACCATTTTCCTGTTCCATGGTAATTTCAAAATTTTCTGACATCTCACCACTGGCATAGATAGATACCCGGCCGATGATGTCTTCTTCATTTTCGGTCTTGAGCTCGTCCGGGATCTGTTCTTCGGTAAATGAACTGCTGTCGTCAAATATCAGATTCAGGCGATAGCCTTCTAACTGACGTTGGCGAAATATTTTATCTTCTATCGGGTGGCGCTTTCGTTTGCGAGTTCCCTTGTCATCTTCGATTCTCTCGAGTTCAAACTGGTAGCCATTCTCGAGGATCGCGATGGTCCAGTCCTGGGAACGCATAATGGTTTCATCCTTTGCCATTTCCAGCAGGGTCTTGAGGCGCTGGGCCTCTTCTTCCAGTTCACGGAATTTGCCACCATCCCCCACCGAGATGGTCATCATGCTGGTGATGATCCCCATCAAGACCAGCACCACCATGAGTTCCAGCAAGGTGAAACCATGGCAGCGGGTTGTCGATGCGGGACAGTGCAAAAGAAGGGTTTACTTGTCGAGGTTCCAGTTGCCGATATCATCATCACTGGGCTGCTGATCCGGCCCCAGGGAAAAGATGTCCGCCTCACCGTGTTCGCCAGGACTCAGGTACTGGTAGGGATTGCCCCAGGGATCGTCCTGCAGACTTTTGACATAGCCCCCATCACGATAACGCTTGGGTTCATTGCCCCCGCTTGGCTTGCTGACCAGGGATTCCAGACCCTGTTCGGTATCGGGGTAGGTAAAGTTGTCCAGTTTATAGAGATCCAGGCCTGCCTCCAGGGCACGGATATCCTGTTTGGCCTTGGCAATTCGAGCTTCCTGAGGCCGATCCATGATTTTGGGCACCACGGTGGCCGCCAGAATGGCCAGGATGACCACCACGACCATAATTTCAATAAGGGTAAAGCCGCTTG
This sequence comes from Gammaproteobacteria bacterium, assembly GCA_029881995.1. Classification (GTDB taxonomy): domain Bacteria; phylum Pseudomonadota; class Gammaproteobacteria; order UBA6429; family Thiohalophilaceae; genus JAHEDB01. The sequence goes on along the minus strand of JAOULO010000039.1, from coordinate 23,095 downwards.
AATATTTGAATGTGGGTCTGTTTTTCATGCACATACCTTTGTGATTAAATTTTATTCTGCATAGTTAGCGTCATTTGGCACACGATCCTAACAAACATAGACACACAAACCAGCCTGAAATATCCCCAAAAGACAAAAAAAAGCGGGCCTGGTGGCCCGCTTTGGATTTTGTTATAAGTATAGTGATCAGAACTCAGCAACTATTTCGCCGCATTCACCATTATTTACATCACAATCTTTAGTTACATCAGTGACACCATCACCATTATTATCGATGTACAGGATATATTTACCATCCGGCATGAAGTGGGCTGTCACTGAACTTTTATTGCCACTCAGTTTAATAATTCCTGCATTGGGATATTCGTCACTGTAATTAACGTTAATCAACTCAATGGTCTCAATTGAATATGAACCGTAATCCGTATGGTAGGTCTTACCACTAATATCTGCCGTAAAATGACCATCAGGATACGTACCATATTCGTTTACCGTTAATTTATAGTCTTCTACCCGGAATACCTTATTACTATTGTTATCCTTGAAATCAAACGTCATTGATACATTAAATGAATCATCAGAACCTGCCATGGATATCTTGCCATTCATGGTCATGGAATCCGTTTCGTCTTTGGCTGTCAGATTAGTAAATGATAGTTTGAAATCAAAAATTTCTTTCTCCCAATCAAAAAAACCGGTCATGGAAATACTGCCATCCATGGTAGCACCATCAGTTTCTTCACTATGACAGAAATTTGTATATTGAACAGAGGCATTGAAGGCACCACTATCAGTATCAAACGAACCTGTAGTAACCGACTGACCAACTACCCCTTCACAATCACTTTGTTTAACCTCGTCGGCTGAAACAACCTGAGCAGAATCACCATTACTATTCAATTGTTCTGTGGCGGCTTTGGCCATGTTCTTCAGCTTCGAAGCAATACCGGCTAAACGTGCCTTTTTCTGATTATCACCAGAATCGTTTGAAGTAAGATTAGCGGCCTGACTACCTGCCGAGGCACCATCGATTGAAGCATCCAGCATCTCTTCCGCATTGTCTTCGGTGATAACTGCCTGTTCTGTCTTACCACTATAGGTTGGACTGCTATCAGAACTGTTACTACTACTACTTCCACCACCACAGGCAACCAATCCTGCAAATGCTGTGGCGAGTAATGCTTTTTTTAATAAGTTGATATATTCCATTATCGAACCCCTCTAGGTTTGTTTTTTTGTAATAAAAGCCTTTTAACTATAACAGATGTGCATGTCTAACATGAAATTCACATTTCACAATTAAACATGACACAACAATGAAGTGAATTTGAAAAGTGTGGACTTTATTTAACCAGCTGGTTGAGATCGAAAATAGGCAGCAGAATAGCTAATACAATGACGAGTACAACACCACCCATGACAAGAATGAGTAAAGGTTCCAGCATACCCATGATCATCGCGATGGTGGTTTCCAGTTCCCGTTCCTGATTGGTGGCGGCGCGTTCCAGCATTTCTTCCAGCTTACCACTGACTTCACCACTACTGATCAGGTTTACCGTAATGGGTGGGAAGTAACCACTGCGTTCCAGTGACTTGCCTAATGCAGCACCTTCACGAACACGCAGGGCGGCTTCATGAATGGCTTCACGCATGGGAATATTGCTGACCACCTCACCAGAGATGCGTAAGGCATCGAGCACATTTACTCCACTGGCAGCCAGAATGCTCAGGGTACGGGCAAAGCGCGCGGTATTGATACCACGGTTTAACTTACCAATGACCGGAAGTTTTAATAAGGATTTATGAAATTGTTTTTTGGCATGGGGTTGTTGTAATAAGTGTCGAATACCACCCCCTAGTAACACCAGACCCAGCACCAGCAACAACATATAGTCACGTAAAAAATCACTGGTGGAGATCATGATTCGGGTTAACAGGGGTAAGGCCTGACCGGTATCTGCAAACACCTTGACCACTTCCGGTACCACATAGGTCAGTAGGCCAGTTACCACCAGTATCGCGATGACCGTCAGGATAATGGGATAGAACAGGGCCAGTTGTATACGCTGTTGAAGTTGCTGGCGGTTTTCCGTGTAGTCCGCCAGACGTTCCAGGACGGCATCCAGAAAACCGGACTGCTCACCTGCCGCAACCGTCGCACGATAAAGATCAGGAAACACATGGGGAAACTTGCCAAGACCATCGGCAAGGGAGTGCCCTTCCACGATCATGGCACGCACTCCAAGTATCAGTCGTTTTAGGCGTGGCTTTTCTGTTTGTCTGGCGACGGTGGCCGTGGCCTCATCCAGGGGCAGGCCGGAACGGGTCAGGGTGGCAAGTTGTCGGGTGAGCAGGGCCAGGTCGGTTGAACTGATCCCTCGTTGGATGCGTTTGAAGCCACCGCTCCCCGGTTTGGCCGATTCCTTTTGTGCCACTTCTTCAACATTGAGGGGGATCAGTCCTTTTTCTCGCAACTGGCTGCGGATCTGTCGAGGTGAGTCGCCTTCAATGACGCCTTTTGTCTCGCGGCCGGCCTTATCGAGGGCTAGATATTCAAAGGCACCCATGGGTGATTAGTCCTCCCGGGTGACCCGCAGTACTTCTTCCAGTGAGGTCTGTCCGGCCAGGATCAGTCGCACACCGTCCTGTCGAATACTGGTCGAGGATTTACGTGCATGTTTTTCCATTTCATGTTCACCGGCCCCATCATGGATCAAGGTTCGTAGGGTGTCATCGATATCGACCAGTTCATAAATTCCGGTCCGGCCTCGATAACCGCGCTGATTACAATGCTCGCAGCCCACGGCTTCGTAGATCTTCAGATTTTTGTCACCGTTCAAGCCAAGCAGTTTTCTTTCCGTAGTATCGGGAGTGTGTTCACGTTTACAGTGATCACAGAGTTTTCGGACCAGTCGTTGGGCCAGAACACCCAGTAAGCTGGACGACAACAGGAAGGGCTCAACACCCATATCACGTAAACGAGTGACGGCACCAATGGCGGTATTGGTATGCAGAGTGGAGAAAACCAGGTGACCGGTCAAACTGGCCTGGATGGCAATTTCCACGGTCTCTAAATCACGAATTTCACCGACCATCACCACATCCGGGTCCTGACGCAGGATGGCGCGCAGACCACGTGCAAAACTCATATCCACCTTCTGATTGACCTGGGTCTGGCCAATGCCATCGATGTAATACTCGATGGGGTCTTCCACGGTCATGATGTTACGTGTGGTATTGTTCAGTTTCGCCAGGGCTGCATACAGGGTGGTGGTCTTACCAGAACCGGTTGGCCCGGTAACAAGAATGATCCCGTGGGGACGACCAATGATATGGTCTATCCTGGTCTGTGTGGCTGGGTCCATGCCCAGATTATCCAGCTGCAGACGGCCAGCCTGTTTATCCAGCAGACGTAATACAACACGTTCACCATGGCCAGATGGCAGGGTTGAGACACGCACATCCACCGCCCGCCCGGCGATACGCAAGGAAATTCGCCCGTCCTGAGGCAGGCGTTTTTCAGCGATATCCAGCCGTGACATAACCTTGATACGAGAGATAATCAGTGGTGCCAGGGCACGCTGGGGAGAAAGCACTTCACGTAATACTCCGTCCACACGAATCCTGACCAGTAAGCGGTTTTCAAAGGGCTCGATATGAATATCCGATGCATTTTCTTTTACCGCCTGGGTCAACAGGGCATTGATCAAACGAATAATCGGCGCATCATCTTCGGTTTCCAGCAGGTCTTCCGGTTCACCGATCTCTTCGGCGATGCTGGACAGGTCCAGCTCATCCCCCAGTCCTTCCATGGCCTGCATGGTCTCACCGGAATGGATTTCATAATTTTCCTGCAGGATTTTGTCGAATTCTTCGTCAGGAATGGCCTTTAGTCGAAGTGACAGACCAAAGTGGCGCTGCAGTTCCAGTAGTGTCTTACTGCTGACATTACTGCGATGGGTGACTTCAAGACTACTGCCATTTATGTCATCGACCAGTACACCGTGACGCCGGGCATAGGCAAAGGACAGGGGCTTGTTAGTCCCAACCTGTTCTAAGTCGACTGAGTCCTGCAGGGATTCCTCACTCACTCAGCTCTCCTTTTTCGAGGGGAGGAGGTGCACTGACATCATTCAGGCTTGGCGTTTTATTGTCCTGATAGGGGGCTGGTAACACCATGAAGTCCTTGATGTCCGGTAGCAGAGGTGTTTCATCATCATTCATAAAACTGACACCGCGATCAGCAATAGCTAATTGTTGATCACGCAAATAGGTATATTTATCGTGAGTTACCTTCGCGCTAAAGGCTGCGTCTTTTAATATGGTGGGATGCAGGAAGACCATCAGGTTCGTCTTGTCCTTGCTCACCGAGTTATAACGGAACAACCAGCCAAGGATAGGTATATCACCCAGCAGAGGTACACGTTCTTCCTTCTCACGTAGGACATCTTCGATCAGACCACCCAATACCAGGATCTGACCATCATCCACCATGACACTGGTATTAATAGAACGTTTGTTGGTAATAAGGTCAACACCGGCTGTGCTATTAGCAATACTGGAGACCTCCTGTTCCACATCGAGTTTGACCGCATTGCCTTCGTTGATCTGGGGTTTGATCTTGAGCTTCAGACCCACATCCTGACGCTGTACCGTGGTAAATGGATTCGAGGTAGAACCTGTGCTGGTTTGGGAATATTGACCGGTAATGAATGGGACATTCTGACCGACAACAATTTCTGCCTCTTCATTATCCAGCGTCACCAGGGTCGGTGTAGAAAGAATGTTATTGGATGTATCTGCGGATATGGCATTGATCAGGGCGGCCACTTTGTTGGTTCCGGTAAGTTTCCCCAGTCCCAGATTCAAACCACCACTGACTGGTGCAGCAAAGGGTGGGTCTTCTAACAAGCCCGCGACAGCAGTCGGATTATTTCCAAAACCAATAATGCCAACAGGATTATCACTGGCAGAGCCGTCCCCTGCCCATTGAACACCCAGCTCCGTAGAAGTACCGGAACTGACTTCCGCCACCACTGCCTCAACCAGCACCTGGGCACGACGAATATCCAGCTTCTGGATCACAGAACGCAAGGATCGGAAGACGTCCGGCGGGGCATTGATCACCAGGGCATTAGTGTTTTCATCGGCCTGTATCGTAATATTTCCCGAAGAGGCACCACCCGCAACGGCCTTCTTACCCTTTCTGGACACCACACTCTTACTGACTCCGGTAAGTACTGCAACCAGATCCTTGGCCACGGCATTTTTCAGATACACCACATGGGTATGTCCACCGGTATCCATAGGGGTATCGAGATGAGAGATCAGGGCACGGATTCGAACCCGGGAGGCCACGGCCCCACCGAGCAAAATACTGTTGGTACGTTCATCGGCAATCACTTGGGAACTGTCATGCTTACCCTTTCCGCCTCGCCCCTCAAGCTGAGTGATCACCCTGACAATTTCTGTTGCCGAGGCGTGTTGCAGGGGGATCACCTCGATCTCATCCCCGGTGGCCTGATCGATACGACCCACTATCGTCGCAATACGTGAAATATTGGCCGCACTATCGGAAATAATAAGTACATTAGACGCCGGATAAGCTGCCAGGTGCCCCCGCTGGGGAACCAGGGGACGTAGGATGGGTACCAGTTGTGCCGCATCCACATGTTTCACTTCCAGAACCTGGGTGACAAAGGCGTCGCTATCACTATCCCGCTTTCTGTTTGACAGGGTTTCAATGGCATCCTGCTTGGCGTTTACTTCCGGTACAATCTTGGTGGCATTTTTTCCAGGAATAGCGGCATAGCCATGGACTTTTAAAACAGACAGGAAGACTTCATACAGCTCATTGGCATCCATGGACTTCTGGGAAATCACCGTTACCTTGCCCTTGACCCTGGGATCGATAATGAAGTTTCGTCCAGTTCGGGTTGCGACTGCCTCAATCACCTGCATGATATCGGCATCGGCAAAATTCAGGGTCATTTCCTGCCTGGCTGGGGCAACGCTCTTATTATTTGCCGTTTGTGGGACCGGCTTGGCAGCAACTAACGTCAACCAGCATAGCCCTATGAACAGGCCACGGCCAGCGTAAGTATTTAACATCCCCCTATGTACTGACTTCATTTATTCTTGTTTCCCTTTATTTCTTTGAGTTGAAGTATTCTATTTAATCATTACATATTGACCACTAAGACCTCGGTGTTGCCGTTTCGTTCAACGGTCAACCGGATGTCGGTCATAGTGTCCATTTGCCCCATCAATTCATAAAGGGCGGCCGGATCATCCAGCGACATGCCATTCACTTCAGTAATCACATCTTTCTTGCTTATACCCAGTGCGCGCATTAGCTGCGCATCTTTATGAAACAGGCGATAACCCTTGATTTTACCATTCTCTAATACTGGCTCAATCCTGACCTGTTTCCAGAGTTCTTGCGGATCTGTTTTAATGAGCTGGCGCATCTCTTTCAATTTGTCAGGCGCCTGGATGGTTCGTTCGGTCCGAGATCTGGAACGAGTAAACTCTCTTACTGGTTGCGTGAGGGCAATGGCACTACCGGGCAGATCATCCCGTGGCAATTCCAGGGCCTCCAGCTGACCATTTCGTTCCAGTATCACTTTATCTGGGTAGATTTTGTGCACCTTGGCTCCGCCAGGCACCTCGGCACCAACCCGATAGAGTTTTTCCTTGCCTCCGGCATCGGCGATGATGGCCATGGCCAGATTTTGATCGCTATGGGAAAAAATACCCCTCAACACCAGCTTCAAAGTAGTCTTGGGGGCGTCTATGGGGGCATCGGATATAACCGTTTCTACTTTGCCAGCCTCACCGAACAGGTGCAGGCTGGCAACACTATTGAGTCTTACCTGGGAGACATTACTGGTCTTTGTCTGTTGGCGACTGGACTGACTGCGGGAATGCTTTGAATCTGGGGTGAGTATTAACCAGCTCATGTCAGCAGCCGCACTGGCAATCATGATCACCAGCAACACGCTCAACCAGAAGGGAGCACGTGACTGGATACTCTGCCATGGCATCTTTTCGATGACGGTCATCCAGTCCTTACCGAATAAGCCGGCTTTGTTGATCAATTCCTGCAAAATGAGTTTCCGTTCTGTGATTATCTGATTGTGGTATACGTCATTTCTTTATTTTAAATCACTGCACGCTTAGCGGGTTCTACCTGGAACCGCCGAGGCGGGCTATTATTGCATTGTTCCCGATAAACTGACATTTTTTGTCACGTTTTGTCACTGAAAACCGCCCTGATAGGTCACAAAAATTAACAATAGCCTATTTTTTAACCAAGGCCATCACAAAATCAGACATCCAAAGCGTTATAAAGTTGCGTAAATGTTTGCGCTATATTATTGATAAGCATATAGTAATGCGGTTCCCACAAATTCATTCATAAAAGTAGGGATGAAAAAACACATGTGGCACGGTCAATGCACTTGAATTAATTATGTATTCAGGTATTTTTGTGAACCGTGCAGACAATATAGCTCCAGGAAAGAGCTATGATCAAACACATGCACAAAGAGGGACACAACGGGTGCACCGGTTCCCAAAATAAAGCACCTGAAACAACACAGTTTAGAAACAAGATGTAGAAGACTATATTCAGGAGACTAGCAATGCAAAAAGCAAAAGGTTTTACTCTAATCGAATTGATGATCGTAGTGGCGATCATTGGTATTCTGGCCGCCATCGCCGTGCCAGCTTATGATGGTTACATTACAAGAAGCCGATCAATTTCAGCAAATGAAAACTTCGATGCCGCTCTTCGTCTGGTCAAGGCCGAAGCCGCAAAAATTGCTGCAGGTGGAACTTGTGTTAGTGTCATTAATCAGCTGAATTCTGGTGGTAAACAGGCCGTGGGTAATGCAGGTACGAATGCGTTTGCCAATGCTGATGGCGCTAATAATGAGGGCCAAATTTTCATTACAGGTATGGGCGGAAATGATTGTCCAGATTCAGGTGAGGGTATTACGATAACTGTCGATGCACCTGATGGAACAGCCGCAGCTGATTTTCCTGGTGGTGCTGTACCAACAATCACCTTTACCATTGAGTAAATTTAGGCTATTGGCTGGATAGTGGCTAAATTAGCCACTATCCGCCACTTAATTTAAATTCCCAATGAAAAATTCAAACACACAAAATGGCGTGACATTGATTGAACTAATGATTGTTCTTGCCGTGTTATCAATTATTTCAGCCGTCGCTATCCCTGCCTATACCGGCTATATCCAGGAATCAAAAAAAACCGAATGCTTTAATGAGGTTGCGAAAATCCGCCTGGCGCAGGAAGAGTTTGCAATTAACAATAATGGCAACTATTTCGATACTGCCGCAAATAGTCAGGGACTATATACTGCCCCTGATCTCGCAAATTGTAATGTGACAATCACTCTTGCTGACCCAGCTACCTCTTATTCCATTACAATCACGGGGGATAACGATCTGCCGGACACATTTACAAAGACCTATACAATCGAATAATCAATTTTTTATTAATTCATTTGAAGCTTAACTTCAGGTGTTCCGCTTTAAGATAATAACGTTATTCCAAGCTTCCTTTTTAAGTATAAGCCCAGTTATTCACATATCGATATTGCTATAACTTCTTATATATCATACAGTTTATAAACTAATTCATTTTCTAGTATATGGAGTCAACTTCACCGGATGGCCACACCAGGAACACATGTCACCCTTGGCGGACTAGCCCGCAAGCTGGTCCAGGATGGTCTACTGAACGCCGATCAGGCACAAAAGGCCCAGAATGAGGCCAGGGAACTCAAACAACCCTTCGTTTCCCAGATAGTAAAATCAAAGCTGGTGGATAGCCTGTCTGTAGCTCAGGCGGCCTCGGAAGAATTTGGAGTACCTCTGGTAGACCTGGACTGTCTGGACATCGATGTGGAAGTCACCAAACTGGTGAAGGAAAACCTGGTACGTAAGCACCATACCTTGCCAATATACAAAAGAGGCAACCGCCTGTTTGTGGCGGTCTCTGACCCCACCAACCTCACCGGTCTGGACGAAATCAAATTCCATGTCGGTATGAGTACCGAGGCCATCCTGGCCCAGGATGACAAGCTCAGCAAGGCCATTGACCTTTACATGGAGGCCAGTGAAACCTCCCTTTCTGAACTGGCCGATGCTGACCTTGATGAAGTGGATTTTTCAGATACCGACGACCATGGTGGAGATGTTTCTGAAACGGAGGCTGATGATACCCCCATTGTCCGCTTCGTCAACAAAGTGATGCTGGATGCCATTAACAAAGGGGCCTCAGATATTCACTTTGAACCCTATGAAAAAAATTACCGGGTTCGTTTTCGCATGGATGGTGTCTTAAAAGAAGTGGCCGCCCCGCCTGGTGCCATGGCACCACGCCTGGCAGCTCGTTTAAAGGTCATGTCCCGACTGGATATATCTGAACGTCGCATTCCTCAGGATGGGCGTATCAAGATGAACCTTTCCAAAAACCGTTCCATCGATTTTCGTGTCAACACCTGCCCAACCCTCTACGGTGAGAAAATTGTCCTACGTATCCTGGATCCCAGTACCACCAAGTTAGGGGTTGACCATTTGGGCTTTGAACCAGAGCAAAAAGATATCTATCTCTCTACCCTGCACAAACCCTATGGCATGATCCTGGTCACCGGCCCCACGGGGAGTGGTAAAACGGTAACACTATATACTGGGGTTAATATCCTTAACCAACCACATACCAATATCTCCACCGCAGAAGATCCTGTGGAAATCAATATGCCGGGGATCAACCAGGTCAATGTGAATCCCAAGGTCGGGCTGGACTTTGCCCAGGCCCTGCGTGCTTTTTTGCGACAAGACCCCGATGTCATCCTGGTGGGTGAGATTCGTGACCTGGAAACCGCCGAAATTGCCATCAAGGCTGCCCAGACCGGCCACATGGTGTTATCGACTGTCCACACCAATGATGCCCCACAAACCCTGACCCGACTGGTCAACATGGGGGTTCCTCCGTATAACATCGCCTCTGCGGTGAGCCTGATTATTGCTCAACGCCTGGCCAGGCGGCTCTGTAGCCACTGTAAAAAACCACTGGATCTGCCTAAGGAGGCCCTGTTAGAGGAGGGTTTCACAGAAAAGGACATCAAACAGGGACTTAAGGTTTTTGGCCCGGTAGGATGCGATCAGTGCACCGATGGTTATCGGGGCCGAGTGGGGATTTATCAGGTAATGCCCGTCTCAGAAACCATGGGCCGCATAATTATGGAAGGGGGTAATGCCATTCAGCTTGCAGAGCAGGCCAAAAAAGAAGGTATTCCGGATCTGAGACAATCCGGCCTGAGAAAGGTCAGGGATGGTGTTACCAGCCTGGATGAAATCAACCGTGTAACCATAGACTAGAATCGAGAAAATAAATGGTAGCCAAGGCAGCAAAGCAGGACAGTTTTATCTGGGAGGGAATCGATAAACGTGGACAGATCGTCAAGGGCGAAATCAGTGGCCCCAGTACCGCCATGGCCAAAGCTATGCTTCGCCGCCAGGGCGTCAACCCCACCAAGGTAAAGAGAAAGCCAAAACCCCTGTTTGGATTTACCAGCCGGCCCGCCAGGATCAAGGCCAAAGACATTTCTATTTTCAGCCGGCAATTATCCACCATGATGACTTCCGGAGTCCCTCTGGTGCAGACCTTTGACATTATCGGTAAAGGTCACTCCAACAAAAGTATGCAGGCACTAATGGCCAGTATACGTGCGGATATTGAAAGCGGTAGCAATCTCTCCGAGGCTTTACGTAAACACCCCATGCAGTTTGACGACCTGTTTTGCAATCTGGTCAGTGCCGGTGAACATGCCGGTATCCTGGATAACGTATTGGACAAGATTGCCACCTATAAGGAAAAAACCGAGGCCATTAAAGGTAAGGTCAAAAAGGCCATGTTTTACCCTACGGCGGTGGTCATTGTGGCCATCATTATTACTATCATTATGATGGTTGTTGTCATTCCATCTTTTTCAACATTGTTTTCTGGTTATGGAGCAGAGCTACCTGCACTGACAAGATTTGTTATTACTCTTTCAGAATTTTTCCAGGCATGGTGGATCCCTCTTGTACTTGCCATGATTGGAGGTATTTATGGTTTATTACAGATGAAGAAACGTTCCAAGCCCTTTAACAACTTCCTCGATAGAACCATCTTAAAAATACCCCTGTTCGGTCCTATTTTCCGCAAGGCAGCAATTGCTCGTTATGCCCGCACCCTGTCTACCATGTTTGCAGCCGGGGTTCCGCTGGTTGAGGCCATGCAATCGGTCTCCGGTGCCGTCGGTAATGTCGTCTATGGAGATGCTGTGCTAAAGATGCGCGATGAAGTATCAACCGGTACCCAGCTTAATGTCGCCATGCGCCAGACCGGCTTGTTTCCCTCGATGGTCAACCAGATGACCGCCATTGGTGAAGAGGCCGGCTCGGTGGATGCCATGCTTGCCAAGGTAGCCGATTTTTATGAAGAGGAAGTCGACAACTCTGTTGATGGACTCAGCAGCTTGCTGGAACCTATTATCATGGTTGTGCTGGGCGGCCTGATTGGTGGTCTGGTGATTGCCATGTACCTGCCAGTCTTCCAGATGGGTAAGATAGTTGGCAATTAACCTTTTGCTGAAAACACAAATTTCCTGATACAAAGACTTTAATCATGGATGCCTTTTATCTTCTCTTTACAGAGCCTGCCTGGTTTTACACCACAGTCATCATTCTTGGCCTGATTGTCGGTAGCTTTCTGAATGTTGTGATCCACCGGCTCCCGGTGATGCTCAAATCCCAGTGGAGCAAGGACTGTAAACTGTTTCTTGCCGAAAACGGGGATCTTAAGCTGGAGCAGGATGTAACCAGGGAAGAACCTGTTTTCAACATGCTCAGACCCCGTTCCCGTTGTCCCCAATGCGGCACTCAGATAAAGGCCTGGGAAAATATTCCGGTCATTAGCTATCTGTTATTGCGGGGTAAATGCAGTCGATGCTCTGCCCCTATTTCGATTCGGTATCCTATAGTTGAAATACTCAGCGCCCTTATGGCCCTGGTTGTAGCGATACACTTTGGCCCTGGGTGGCAAGCTGTACTGGCCATTTTGTTAAGCTGGGCATTGATTTGCCTGAGTTATATTGACTATGACCATCAGTACCTACCCGATAACATCACCCTCCCCTTTCTCTGGTTGGGTTTACTGGTCAATCTGAATGGGCTGTTTACCGACATCGGTTCCGCGGTCATCGGTTCTATGGCCGGCTACCTGATACTCTGGAGTATTTATAAGATATTCAAAACCGTCACTGGCAAGGAAGGCATGGGTTACGGTGATTTCAAATTGCTGGCCATGGCAGGGGCCTGGCTGGGCTGGCAAGTCCTGCCAGCCATTATTTTAATGTCATCGGTGGTTGGAGCCCTGTTTGGCATCAGTATGATCCTGTTCAGGCGACATGATAAATCCAAACCCATCCCCTTCGGACCCTATCTTGCCATTGCCACCTGGATTGCCCTGCTATGGGGTCAACAGATTAATAACGCCTACCTCAACTGGATTTCATAACCCGGTATACATAATATGCTAAAGATTGGACTGACAGGTGGTATTGGCAGCGGCAAAACCACTGTCGCAAACCTGTTTGTCAATCTCGGTGTGCCCGTCATTGATATGGATGTCGTTGCCAGGGAAGTTGTTATGCCAGGCCAACCCGCTTTAGAGGAAATTAAAAAGGTATTTGGTGATGATATTTGCCTGCCGGATGGGCAACTGGATAGAAAAACATTACGTAACATCATTTTTTCAGATTCACAAAAACGACAGCAGTTGGAAGCTATTGTCCATCCGGCCATCAGCACTAATGTTGATCAACAGCTTACTGGACTGACATCGCCCTACTGTCTGATCGTGATTCCCCTGCTATTTGAAACCAGCCGAGAAAAGGATGTTGATAGAATTCTGGTTGTTGATATCCCCGTTGAAGAACAGATAAACCGAACCATGGCCCGCGATGGTGTCACTCATGAAGATGCAATGCGCATTATCCAGTCTCAGGTTGATAGAGAAACAAGATTGAAGCAAGCCGATGATGTAATTAACAATACCGATGATAAAAGTGCATTATCTACCCAGGTTAAATCACTACATCAGAAATATCTTCAACTTTCGCTTAAAAATTAGACGTATTTTGTCGATATTCACTCTATGTGTTGGCCTGAAGGCTCTGACAGGATAAAATTAATCATGAATGAGGAAACGTCCGTGTCAGATAATCAGATTACATATGAACAACCATTAAACGAAAGGATCAGGCAGTTTTTACGTCTGGAACACCTGTTTCAATTATCCGACAATACCCTGCATGGTATCTCCGACTGGGAGAGCCGCAATACCCTGTCATGCCTGACCGATATTATTGATATTCTCTCCCGTAGCGATATCAAAACCGATGTATTGAAATTTCTGGAAAGACTCCAGCTTAATCTATCTCAGCTTCGTCACAGTGATGCCATTGATAAAATACAGTTAGATACCGTACTGGAACAGATTGAGCAAAACTATAATGCATTACACGCAATCCATGGCAAGCTGGCGAGCGATCTAAAAGAACACAATCTGATTAACAACCTGATGCAACGTGGCGCCGTCACAGCCGGGGTTAACAGTTTTGATATTCCCCAGTTTCATCACTGGCTACAGCAGGAACCTGATGTGCGCATCGCTTCGCTTTATCGCTGGTTTGAATCTCTCGAGGTATTGCGGCAACCCATCGAATTAATCCTTGATCTGATTCGTAGCAGTACCGAAGCTGTAACGGTTGATACTGAACAGGGCTTTTATCAGCAGGCACTGGATACTAACAAAACCTATCACCTGATACGTGTGAGTATACCCGCCAACACACCCTACTATGCCGAAATCAGTGGTGGCAGACACCGGGTGAGTATTCGTTTTCTACAACCCCAGGATCGTGAACGCCCCATCCAGATCGAAGATGATCTGTCATTCGAGCTTAGCTGTTGCTCACTATGAACAAACGTGTCAAATGCCCAAGCTGCGGCAAGCAAATCGAATGGAGCCCCGAACAAAAATGGCGTCCCTTCTGTAGTGATCGTTGTCGATTAATTGACCTGGGTGACTGGGCCAATGAGAGTCACCGGATACCGGGTGAAGAAATTATTCCAGAAGAACAATTTAGTGATAAAGAAGAGTAACTAGCCTTCAATGACCAGACTGTAATGGGCAATATAACTGTTCTGATTAGTTTTCATAAAAATCTGGATCTGCCAGTCTTTCCTGCCAGAAATACAAACTGGTAAAATGGCAAAACCACGCCATTGAGTTTTACCCTCAAGTTGTTTTAGCTCAAAACGACTCACCCCCATTTCCATATCGGTCATACTGAAATCAATGATCACCCTTTCAATTGTTTCTTCAGTAAACCCCTTTACATCAAGTTCAATATCAAACTTTTTTAGATAGTTGATGGGTGGTATCAATTTAAGATTAATATTCCGGATATTATTCCCAGCCATACAGGGTGCTTTGCTAAGGTCACAATCTGGAGTAGAAATAAGCTGGATTGCATTCACGGGTTCATGGGTAACCAGTTTCTGTAAATATGCACCGGCTACTCCCAACAGGATAATCACCACAATTGCTACTAGCAGATTAATAATTGCCAGTTTTTTCATTGCCAGAAGGCCCTGATGGCTGCGATACCCTGAGCACCATTTTGTAATGCTGTTTCACGATCCGCAACCTCCATACCCCCAAGGGCATAAACAGGAACCGTGGACTGTTGAACCAGTGAGTAAAATTGTTCCCAACCGAGTGGAGTAGCATCAGGATGACTACTTGTGGGCTTAACAGGAGAGATAACAACAAAATCCACACCTAGGCGATTGGCCTGTTTCAATTCCAGTTCACTATGCACCGATGCCGCCACCCAACTGTTTCGTGTTAATGGGCGTGTCTTCAAAGACATTAGCTGTAGGCTATTCAGATGCACCCCGGTATTAAACTGTTTCGCTATCTCAATATTTGAATTAATCAGTAGTTTGGCATGGTATTGCTCACAAAGCTGACTGGCAGTACTGACATAGTCAGAAAAATCATTTTCTGATAAATGTTTGGCCCTTAGCTGAACCAGATTTACACCGGCTTTGAGTGATAATTCCAGCAGATGATGGAAATCGTCCATGTCCTTAAACTGGCCTGTAATCATATATGAATGCGGTAAGCGTAAGGCATTCAGGATACCTCGATTAGCTACAGGAAAATCATAATGGTTAATCTCACTCAGGCTTAGCCATTTCACTTGCTGTTCCTCCAGTCCCCTGGCCTCCCCGGAAAAAGTGC
Organism: Gammaproteobacteria bacterium; assembly: GCA_029881995.1. Taxonomy (GTDB): domain Bacteria; phylum Pseudomonadota; class Gammaproteobacteria; order UBA6429; family Thiohalophilaceae; genus JAHEDB01. Next base: position 7,704 of record JAOULO010000039.1, on the reverse strand, counting down.
TGACCTGCATAACATCAAGCAATACGGTCTTTTCGGAATATTTCCATGGGATCTGAATTAAAGAATTTGCTGAGTGGATGTCGAGATTAACTTCTTCTTTTAATTCTCGTTTTAGCGCCGTAAAAACATCTTCCCCATGCTCCACCTTGCCACCTGGAAATTCCCACAAGCCGCCCTGATGTACATGTGCCGGACGTTTTGCGATTAGAACTTCATTTTCAGAATTGATGATCACACCAACGGCGACATGAACAGCATCACCACCAGGCCGTTGATGATCAGGTGCGGTACTCGGCATTGATTTTGACATAGTCGTAGGAAAAATCGCAGGTCCAGACAGATTCTTTCACACTACCACGCTTCAGGTCGACACGGACAGAGATTTCATCCTTATCCATGACGGCCTGTCCCTTTTGTTCTGTATACGCCTTATCACGACCACCATTACTGACAATGCAGACATCGCCGAGATAAATGGTCAGAGCATTGAGATCCAGATCAGAGACACCAGCTCGACCCACAGCCGCGAGGATTCTTCCCCAGTTGGGATCACTGGCAAAGAAGGCCGTCTTCACCAGGGGCGAATGGGCAATCGTATAAGCCACCTGCAGACATTCTGCTGAGTCTTTACCACCTTCCACATCAATATTGATAAGCTTGGTGGCCCCCTCACCGTCACGAATCATGGCTCTGGCCAGCTCTTCACACACTTCACGAATGGTTTGAGATAGGGGCTGATAATTTTCAGAATGCTCAGAATCAATACTGACTCCGCTACCGCCTGTGGCCATCAAGATACATGCGTCATTGGTGGAGGTATCGCCATCAACGGTGATTCGGTTAAACGAATGGTTTACCGCCGATTCCAAACAGGTCTGAAGAAGTGTCTTCGGTAAAGCCGCATCAGTAGCAACATAGGCCAGCATGGTCGCCATATCGGGGCGTATCATGCCTGAGCCTTTGGCAATACCCGTCACAGTAACTGTTTGGCCGTCTAATGAAATCTGTTTGGACACACCCTTGGGGACAGTATCGGTTGTCATGATCCCATTGGCTGCATCTTGCCAGCCCTGCTCACTGAATTCTGTAATGGCGTTCGGAATACCTTGTTCGAATTTTTCTACCTGTAGTGGCTCACCAATAACGCCAGTAGAGAAAGGCAATACCTGCTGAATATTGCAACCCGTTTGTTTGGCAACCAGTTCACAGCAATACTCGCTATCACGCACACCTTGATCACCCGTACCAGCATTGGCATTACCGGTATTGACCAATAAATAACGTGTCTCTGCTAATTGAAAATGCCTTTTAGCAACCTGTACCGGTGCGGCGCAAAATAGATTTTTGGTAAAGACAGCGGCAGTAGTGGTTTTGTCTGATAATTCGAACACGACCAGATCACGACGATCCGGTTTTTTAAAATTTGCACAGGCAGTACCACAGCGGATACCTGCAACTGGTAACAAATTTGTTACATCAAGTGGATTCTTCATGGCTTGAAAAAGTGCTTAGCTTAAACGACCGTGACACTGTTTGTATTTTTTACCAGAGCCACAGGGACAGGGTTCATTGCGCCCAATCTTTTTGCCTTCTCGCACAAAGGTTTTACCCTCTTCTTCAGCAGGCTGCCCCAGTGCTCCGGCTTCGGCATGCTGATATTCGATATTACCCTCTGAACGCCGACGTTGTGATTCCATGGCTTCGACATCTTCTTCACCACGAATCTGTACCCGACTCATGATTGTAATCACCTCATGCTTGATACGATCCAGCATTTCGGTAAACAAATCAAAGGATTCACGCTTGTATTCCTGCTTGGGGTTCTTCTGGGCATAACCACGGAGGTGAATACCCTGGCGTAGGTGATCCATGGTGGCAAGGTGATCTTTCCACTGAGTATCCAGAACCTGCAACATGATCTGTTTTTCAACCAGACGCATTACTTCACTGCCCACTTTCTCTTCCCTTTCCTTATGGCTGGCTTCAAGTTCGGCAATAATTTTGTCACGCAGATTTTCTTCATGCAGTCCCGTATCTTCTTCCAGCCATTTAGCAACAGGCAGTTTCAGGCCCAGTTCACCCTCCAGGGTTTCCTCAAGCCCGGAAACATCCCATTGCTCTTCGATACTACCGGGTGGAATAAAGCTGTCGATCATGCCATGCACGACATCTTCGCGTATGGCCGCAATGGTTTCAGAAATATCACTTTCGGCCATTAATTCATTACGCTGGCCATAAACCACCTTACGCTGATCATTGGCAACATCATCATATTCAAGAAGCTGCTTACGAATATCAAAGTTATGCCCTTCCACCTTGCGCTGGGCATTTTCAATCGCGCGACTCACCCAGGGGTGTTCAATGGCCTCACCTTCCTGCATACCCAGCTTGGTCATAATGGCCGAGATACGCTCAGAGGCAAAAATTCGCATCAGGTTGTCTTCCATGGCGATATAGAACCGGCTGGAGCCAGGATCACCCTGACGGCCGGCACGACCACGTAACTGGTTATCAATACGACGGGATTCATGCCGCTCAGTACCGATAATATGCAGGCCACCTGCCTGCATCACTGTTTCATGACGTTTTATCCAATCCGCTTTCACCTTCTCGACAGTGGCTTCATCCGGATTTTTAAGGCCAGCGATTTCTGCCTCCAGGTTACCGCCCAGTACGATATCGGTACCACGACCCGCCATGTTGGTAGCAATGGTCACTGAGCCGGGGCGACCAGCATTGGCCACGATCTCGGCCTCACGCTGGTGCTGTTTGGCATTCAGGACTTCGTGTTTGATTTTCTGTTTCTTCAAAAAGTTGGATAGAAATTCGGATACTTCAATTGAGGTGGTTCCCACCAGTACCGGTTGTTGACGCTGCTGGCAGTCGATGATGTCCTGTAACAGGGCATTGAATTTTTCTCCTTGAGTGAGATAAACCAGATCGGTTTTATCATCACGCACCATAGGTTTGTTGGTGGGAATAACCACCACCTCAAGACCATAGATAGTTTGGAATTCATAAGCCTCGGTATCCGCCGTACCGGTCATACCCGACAGCTTGTCATACATACGGAAATAGTTCTGGAAGGTAATCGACGCCAGGGTCTGGTTTTCCTGTTGAATCGGTACCCCTTCCTTGGCCTCCACCGCCTGGTGTAGGCCATCTGACCAACGACGTCCCGGCATGGTACGGCCGGTAAATTCATCAACAATAATCACTTCGTTGTTATTAATAATGTAATCCACATCTTTGGTAAACAGGACATGGGCCCGCAGGGCGGCATTGACGTGATGCATCATGCCAATATTGGCAACATCATACAGACTCTCCCCTTCTGCCAACATGCCAGCCTGTCCAAGCAGATCTTCTACATGCTGGTGACCTTCTTCTGTCAGGAAGATCTGTTTGTTCTTTTCCTCGACAGAATAATCACCCGGACCATCTTCTTCTTCCTGTTTGACCAGCTTGGGGACCAGTTCATTGATCTTGTAATACAGCTCTGAGCTGTCATCGGCAGGGCCCGAAATAATTAGTGGCGTTCGAGCCTCATCGATCAGGATAGAATCCACCTCATCGATAATCGTAAAGTGCAGTTCGCGTTGTACCTTGTCCTCAAGACCAAAGGCCATGTTGTCACGCAGGTAATCGAAGCCAAACTCATTATTGGTTCCGTAAGTGATATCGGCCTGGTAGGCCTCCTGGCGAGCGGTATGCTCCATGTCAGCGACTACTACACCTACCGACATACCCAGGAAGTTGTATAGCTTACCCATCCAGCCCGCATCACGTTTGGCCAGGTAGTCATTCACGGTAATAACATGGACACCTTTTCCGGTAAGTGCGTTGAGATAGGCTGGCAGGGTTGCCACCAGGGTCTTACCCTCACCGGTGCGCATTTCAGTAATTTTGCCCTCATTCAGCACCATGCCCCCAATCAGCTGGACATCGAAATGGCGCATTTCCATCACACGTTTGCCTGCTTCACGGACTACCGCAAAGGCCTCGGGCAAAAGACTCTCCAGGGTTTCTCCATTGGTATAGCGTTCTCGAAACTCGTCTGTCTTGGCCTGTAATTCGCTATCCGACAGGGCAGAGATTGACTCTTCCAGGGCATTAATTTTTGCCACATGCCTGCGGTACTGTTTGACCAGGCGTTCGTTTCGACTACCAAAAATCTTTTTTAATGCTGTGTTAAACATGGAAAAAAGGGACCATCCTGTGAGCTTGTGATTATTGTTTACGGCTTTAAACCAAAGGCCGTTATTCTACAGGCAGTCGGGTCATTTGTCCCCAATCGATTGGGATTTGGTGGATTTGAGGTTTATTCGCCCTTTGGCATCCAGCTGGAGCTGGGTATCCGGAAAATCCTGCTCTGTCAGCTCTTTTATCATACGGGCCGCTGCATGTTTTTCATCCAAAATGGGGCCTTCTGGGCGCTGTTGTCGTGCTGAGACGACCTGCCCCCCCAGAAATGCCCCATTTGCCCTGAGATTCACCATCAGGATAGGGGCCAAACCCTTGATACCGGCCACACTGATACCCCAGTGGGTACAGAAATTACCCAGGCTGTAGGCAATCAATCGGCCCTTATAGAGTTCCAGAGCCCTCAATACGTGGGGCCCATGTCCTATAACCAGATCGGCTCCGGCATCAATGACTGCATGGGCAAATTTGACGGCATCCCCCCTATCCTCGCCATGGTAAAACTCGGTATCAAACGGAATCCGCGTTGCATCCAGGCCTTCTGCCCCGGCATGCATGGACACCATTACGATTTCATGTCTGCCAGCCAGTTCGGCCACCACCTCGACTGCTTTTTTGATGTCCAGCATGTCATTGGAATTGCCAAAGGGGGCAAAGGCAACCATGGCCACTTTAAGGCCCTTAACCTGCCAACTGGCCACATCACCCAATCGGCCAGAATGATGGATACCCAGCGCCGAGAGGGCCTCCATCGAGCTGCTACGCCCTTCTTCACCAAAATCACGGGCATGATTATTGGCCAGACTCATCACATCGAAACCAGCATCTTTCAATCTGGAGGCATAACGGGTCGGTGTTCGAAACAGATAACAGGCTGACAGGGTTTTGCACTTTTTGATGGGCTCCCCCCCATCCAGCAAAACCCCCTCCAGATTCCCAAAAGTGATATCAGCCTGTCGTAAAATGGGAGAGACACGAGCAAGGATATTCAAATCGTCAGGTGGCAGGGTATCTTTTGGAAAATCAGTCCCCAGCATCATGTCTCCTACCGCTGCAACCTGAACGATTCGTGAATCATTATCGGCTGGCTCAAGGATATTGGGACCACTACAGGCACTGATAAATACCAGTAAGCAAATAGAAATGCACTTAATAGAATAGTGGCGAATGTTAGATAAACTACACCTCAATTCATCTTCCCCAAAACAAAACAGCCGGCAAATGCCGGCTGATATTAACAATTCAAGTTACAAAAACTTTGATTACCGAGAAGCGTGAATATAACGCTTCGGATCCACATGTCGGCCATTACGCATCACTTCAAAGTGGACGTGTGGTCCTGTCGAACGACCGGTTGTCCCCATTATTGCCACAACCTGGCCTTTCTTGACTGTCTGGCCTACTCGTACAAGGTTGTCTTTACAATGACCATAACGAGTTACGTAACCATTACCATGATTAATTTCGACCAGATTACCGTAACCAGAGCGCTTGCCCGAGAAGGTTACAACCCCGGCTGCGACAGAAACAATATCGGAACCCAGTTTACCCGCAAAGTCGATACCAGAATGATGGACTCGACGACCGGTAAATGGGTCAGTACGAAGACCAAAGTACGATGATAACCAACCCCGAGTAATCGGACGGCCAGTCGGCATCACTTCAGCCTGCAAATTTCGATTCATGATCATCGTCTCAAGCACACTCAACTGCTGAGAACGGTCTTCAAGCTGAGCTGTTAATTGCTGCAAAGACTTAACAAAATCTGGTACACCCATGGGCTTGGCATTAGCATCATTAGCTCCAACCGGTCCACCCTGTGCTGGTGGATGATTAAAATCAAATTCGCCTTTATCAAGCTTGGCCATTTTAGTAAGCCGAGAACCCAATGCATCCAGACGAATAACATGAGACTGCAATTTACCCAATTTAAGGGCAAGGGCATTCATGTTTTCTTCAGCAGTACGGGTGACCTCTGAAATCTGAAGTCGCTGAGTATCCAGTTCTGATTGCATGGCTACTGCCAGTTCATCAGGATTGGACCTCATATGGCTGATTCCTAACGTATAGCCAGCGTACATTAATCCCCCAGGGAGGATGACAAAGATTGCCAATACTAAAGCAAGTACCTTTTTCTTACATAAAGTTACAAGTCCAGAGTAGCCCTTGCTTCTTGTCATCAATACAATATTCATGCGTTACATTCGCCTAATGTTATTATGATTACCTAACTGGTTTATCGGCTTGTATTATTCGTGTTTTAATTTTTTTTTGTGAGTTTCCACAGGTTTAGCGCTTAGACCTATATAATATACTTATAGTCTTACTGCAAGTGTCTAAATAGCCAGATAAAAGTATGGATTCCAGCCAGCAAATATACAAGTATCTATTAAAACAAAACCATCAAGTTGTGGAGCTAATCACACACAGCCTGTCTCTACACACAGCTCAACGGCAGTTAAATCCATATATAAATCAGTATGTTAAAGGCTATTGGGATATAGGATCTTGCTCCCAAAAAGAGTTAACAATCCTGGTTTCAACCCCTGAGAACGCCGCAAAATTACGATTTCAAACCAATAAAATACTGACTGAAATACGTAAGCTAGATTCCTTTAAACTGTTAAGTTATATAAACATCAAGGTTATACCAAAAGAAAAAACCGCTATAACGGATAGTAACCTTAAAATTAAAAAGCTTAAAAAACCCGTTAACGCCACTGATGTCCTAAATCAGCTTTCTGATTCAATTGAAGATTTAGAACTGAAAATGGCTTTAAGGAGGCTAGCTAATAACCTTAAGAATTAGCTGGCCTGTACGGGTTGCATAAAGGAAATAGGGGATTCTTTCTCGTCTTCGAAAGTTACCAGTTCCCATGCATCTTCCTGGGCAAGCAGAACTCGAAGTAACTTATTATTGAGGGCATGCCCTGATTTGTAACCATTGAATGAACCAATCAGGCTACGGCCAAGCAAATACAAATCACCAATGGAGTCGAGAATCTTATGCTTGACGAATTCATCGACATAGCGAAGACCATCTTCATTAAGTACGCGGTAGTCATCAACGACAATGGCATTATCCAGGCTTCCACCCAGGGCCAGGTTGTTGGCACGAAGTGTTTCAATCTGACTCATAAAACCAAAGGTTCGAGCACGAGATACTTCTTTCACAAATGAGGTTGTGGAGAAATCCACTTCAGCCATCTGATGGCGTTCTTTGAAGGCAGGGTGCTCAAAATCAATGGTAAAAGCGACCTTGAAACCATCATAGGGTTTAAACTCAACCCATTTATCACCATGGTCGACTTTCACCGGTTTTTTGATGCGAATAAAGCGCTTGGGAACATTCTGTTCCTGAATACCGGCAGATTGAATAAGGAACACAAAAGGCCCAGCACTACCGTCCATAATAGGAACTTCTGAGGCATTCAGATCGATGTAGGCATTATCAATCCCCAAACCAGCCAGTGCAGAGAGTAAATGTTCAATTGTTGCAAC
>JAOULO010000082.1 GCA_029881995.1 Gammaproteobacteria bacterium | reverse complement strand
TTTCAGCTAAAAAAAGGGGAGACAGGTGATGTCTCCCCTAAAGATTGTTCCAGAATAGTCTGTGCACACACGTATCTGAAACACATTCAGGCCCGCTCCTGGTACTGTGGAAAGGGGAGAAGGCCTAAATTAGAAAACTGGTGTCGTGTTTCCCCCACAAGAAACATATTATTTATATGCTAATAGTCAGGGAATTTTGTAGTTTTGGCAATAGCTAAATTTTGACTGAATCCAGAGTTATTTTTAAGCCCTTGTTTTTCAAACACACATCTATAAATTCGAATAAACTAATCTAGATTTTGCGGCTTTTGGTTTACAACTCAAACCGATGATATCGCTTATCAACTTCTACATAGCATAACCCATGTTTATAGCCGAACTAATATTAATGATAACAAACCATCACGATTAACGATTGATTCATAGAGATGATGCCATTCTATTAACGGTCTGTTTATAATTCGCCTCCCAGTAATCATCCTTGTATATGAACTATGAATCTCGATACCTTTTTACAAAAACTTGAAACACAACCCGAGACTCTCGAGTTTAATGACACCTTGCAGCTTATTGATTCTTTATATCAGTTCACACCAGTAGCCTTTTCAAATGGTGAAACCCAAAATGAAGCAGGCCAAAACAATGGTTCCTGTAAACTGTTTGCCTTTGCCAAACTACATAAGCTGAATGAACAACAGACCCTGGCCTGTTTTGCGCAATATTATCGAGATGATGTACTGGCAAACCCAGAAGGTGATGATCATCAGAACATTCGTAATTTTATGAAACACGGTTGGGATGGTATTCAGTTTGAAGCCATGCCACTAACACCTGTTAACACATGAAGGAAAACAGCATGAGTCAGTTTGAAAATGTTACTGTGGCAAAAGCCGCCAATGTTTATTTTGATGGTAAGGTCACCAGCCGCAGCATTACCTTTGCCAATGGCGAAACCAAAACTCTGGGCATCATGTTACCCGGTGAATTCACCTTCAATACTGAAAAAGCGGAACTCATGGAAATCACCAGTGGTGAGGTTGACATCAAGCTGGCCGATCAAGCTGACTGGCAAACTGTCAAATGTGGAGAAAGCTTCAATGTCGGTGCCAACTCATCGTTTCAGATCAAGGTCAACAGCGTCACCGACTACTGCTGTTCTTATCTTGATTAAATTACACAGCATAACTGTTCACTGAGTAGCCATCACTCTGTCAGTCGTTTAAGATGGACGGGCACAGACTACATAAGATGGCCAGATGTTGTTTAACCCTACCAGTTTACTCGGGGATAACGGCCCACTTCGCCGAATCACGATCCTGCTTATCCTGACCAGCCTCGGGCTGATGTCTGCTGCCTGCTCACAGCATGACGATGAGACTGCACTGCAACATGCCAGCAAACATCTCGACCCCAGCTATGTCTGCCCCATGCATCCACAGATAGTGCAGCAACAAAAGGCCAGTTGCCCCATCTGTGGCATGGATCTGGTGAAACAAAAACCGATTGCCAGTAAAGATCCCCTGCCAGAGATCAAACTCAACACTGAGCTTGTGCAGAAAATGGGCATACGCACAGCCAGTGTCGAACAGGGTAAGCTCTGGAAATACATCAAGACCGTCGGCTACGTCGCTTACAACGAGCGACGCCTCTCCAAAGTCAATGCCCGCACCTATGGCTGGGTAGAGAACCTGGGTGTGCGTACCCTGGGACGCAAGGTAGTAAAGGGCCAGCTTCTGATGGAACTCTATTCGCCGGATTTTCTGAAAACCCAGAAAGAATTCATCGATGCCCAGAAAAAAGACAAATCCAGCACTCTAAGAAAATACGGTGCCCGGCAGGAGAGTGTACCTTCCCGTGACTACCTGCGTTATTTGCAGATATCTGAAAGTACGGCCAACGAAATCGCCCGTACCGGCAAACCCAAGCACCGCATCCCCATCTATTCTCCCCAACATGGCACCGTCATTCGACATGAAGTGAAAAAGCACATGTACGTGGGCCCGGGTTATCCCATGTTTGTGATTGCCGACCTCACCAGTGTCTGGGTGGAAGTGGATATCTATGAACATCAGCTGAACTGGATTGAGCTGGGCCTGCCCACCGAGATTGAAGTGGATGCCCTGCCCGGCCAGCGTTTCAAGGGACAGCTTACCTATATATACCCTGAGCTGGATCCACGCACCCGCACCCTCAAGGTTCGCCTGCTGGTGAATAACCCGGATCTCAAGCTCAAACCCAACATGTTTGCCCAAGTGCGTATCTACGGTGGCCCCAAAAAAGAGGTACTGAAGATCCCCCGTGAGGCTCTGATTGTTACTGGCGAACGGGAGAGTGTGATCCTCGACATGGGCAAGGGCAAATTCAAACCCGTCGATGTCACCTCCGGCATGCGCAGCCAGGGTGAAGTGGAAATCCTCAAGGGGCTCAAAAAGGGACAGAAGATCGTCGTCTCCGGCCAGTTCCTCATCGACTCCGAGGCCAACCTGCAGGCCAGCTTTAGACGGCTGGGAAATTAAACCATTTAAAGGTTAGCTTATCGTGCTGGTCAATCTCATCCGCTGGTCGATTCAAAACCGTGTGCTGGTACTGGTGATGACGGTGATGATCAGTGGCTGGGGCTGGTTATCCCTAAAACAGATCCCCCTGGATGCCATCCCCGATCTGTCCGATGTACAGATTATCATTCGCACTTCCTACCCCGGCCAGTCGCCCCAGGTAGTAGAAAATCAGGTCACCTATCCCATCACCACCACCATGCTCGCCGTACCCGGTGCGGAAGTGGTGCGAGGCTATTCGTTCTTTGGCGACTCTTATGTCTACATCATCTTTAAAGACGGTACCGATCTCTACTGGGCACGCTCGCGAGTACTGGAATATCTGAATCAGGCCACGGCCCGACTTCCCAAAGGGGTGCAACCCTTGCTGGGGCCCGATGCCACGGGGGTTGGTTGGGTTTACTCCTATGCACTGGTGGATAAAACCGGCCGACATGATCTTGCCCAGCTGCGCAGCCTGCAGGACTGGTTCCTCAAGTTTGAACTACAGACCGTGCCCGGTGTAGCTGAAGTGGCCAGTGTCGGTGGCATGGTGCGCCAGTACCAGATCATCGCCGACCCGGAACACCTGCGCGCTTATCAGGTATCACTGAAACAGTTTGCTGACGCCATTCGCAATAACAACCTGGAAGTGGGTGGTTCGGTTGTTGAGCTGGCCGAAGCGGAATACATGATCCACAGTCGTGGTTATCTTTCATCACTGGAAGACATTGAAAAGATCCCCGTCAAAGTCACCAAAGACGGTCGCCCCCTCACCGTGCGTGACCTTGCCACGGTACAGATAGGCCCAGAGATGCGCCGTGCCGTGGCCGACCTGAATGGTGAAGGGGAAGTCACCGGCGGCATCGTGGTCATGCGTTATGGAGAAAACGCACTGGATACCATTGCTGCTGTTAAGCAGAAGATCGCAAGTCTGAAACAGGGCTTACCAAAAGGTGTAGAGATCATCGAGACCTATGATCGCTCCACGCTGATCAAAAACGCCGTGAATAATCTCAGCAATAAACTCATGCAGGAGTTTATTGTCGTCGCACTGGTCTGCCTGGTATTCCTGTTCCATCTGCGCTCGGCCTTCGTGGCCATTATCACCCTGCCGCTGGGTGTCCTGACGGCCTTTATTATCATGAGTGGGCAGGGCATTAATGCCAACATCATGTCACTGGGTGGTATTGCTATTGCCATTGGTGCCATGGTGGATGCTGCCATTGTGATGATCGAAAACGCCCATAAACATATTGAACGCTGGCAACATGATCATCCCAATAATGAACTGGGCAATGAACAACGCTGGCAACTGATCACAAAGGCGGCCACTGAAGTGGGTCCCGCCTTGTTCTTTTCTTTATTAATGATCACATTGAGTTTCCTGCCAGTGTTTACCCTGGAGGCACAGGAAGGCCGCCTGTTTTCACCTCTCGCCTTTACCAAGACCTATGCCATGGCTGCCGCAGCCGGTTTGTCGGTGACACTGGTACCCGTGATGATGGGTTACTTTATTCGTGGTCGCATCCCCGATGAGAACGCCAATCCCATCAGTCGTGCATTAATCAAACTCTACCGACTCAGTCTGCAAAAAGTTCTTCAGCACCCCAAACCCACCCTGCTGATCGCCGGTCTTGTCCTGCTAAGTACCCTGTTACCCATCAACCAGTTGGGTTCAGAGTTTATGCCGGAACTGAATGAAGGCGATCTGATGTACATGCCCACTACCCTGCCAGGCCTGTCCATTGGTAAGGCACAACAACTGCTGCAACAAACTGATCGTCTCATTAAAAGCGTGCATGAAGTGAAACAGGTGTTCGGCAAGATTGGTCGCGCCGATACGGCGACAGACCCAGCACCACTAACCATGATCGAAACCATCATCCAGTTAAAACCCAAAGCCGAATGGCGCAAGGGCATGACCCTGGAAAAACTGATTGAAGAACTGGATCAAACCGTTAACCTGCCCGGTCTGACCAATGCCTGGGTCATGCCTATCAAGACCCGTATCGACATGTTATCGACTGGTATCAAAACACCCGTAGGCATAAAAGTATCGGGACCAGACCTCAACACCATCCAGGAAATCGGCCGTGACATTGAGCGCGTCATGATGAAGGTCAAAGGCACCCGCTCTGTTTATTCAGAACGTGTAGCCGGAGGACGTTATATCGAAGTTCTGCCTAATCGCGACAAGGCCTCACTGCTCGGTCTCGATATCAAGGCCATTAATGATGTGATCAGTGCTGCTGTGGGTGGCATTAATGTCAGTTACACCGTAGAAGGTCTGCAGCGTTATCCGATTAACATTCGCTTCGCCCGTGAAGTGCGTGATGACCTCGACAAACTGCGTGAACTACCCATCATCACACCCACCGGTGTCGAGATTGCCCTTGGTCAGGTGGCCAAAGTCAGCATCATCGATGGCCCACCCATGTTGAAAAGTGAGAACGCCCGCCTCAATGGCTGGACCTTTGTGGATATCGTCGGTGTCGACCTGGGCAGTTTTGTTAAACAGGCACAACAGGTTGTACAGAATGAAGTCGAACTGCCCGCCGGTTATGCCATCAGCTGGGCAGGCCAGTATGAATACATGCTACGCGCCAAACAAAAACTCTGGCAGGTCATCCCCTTCACACTGATGATCATCTTCCTGTTACTCTACATGACCTTCCGCCGCACCACCGAAGTCATGCTGGTCATCACCACCCTGCCCTTTGCCCTGGTGGGTGGCTTCTGGTTCATGTATCTGCTTGGTTATCACCTCTCCGTTGCTGCCGCTGTTGGGTTTATTGCACTGGCCGGTGTCGCGGCTGAGTTTGGTGTTGTTATGCTGGTCTATCTCGATCGTGCCCTGGAAGAACGCAAGGTCAATGATCAGCTCAACAACATCCACGACCTCACCAGTGCCATCATCGAAGGTGCAGTATTACGCGTAAGACCCAAGGCCATGACCGTCGCCGTGATCATTGCAGGTTTAATCCCCATCATGATCGGCACCGGCACCGGCTCCGAAGTCATGCAACGCATCGCCGCGCCCATGGTCGGCGGTATGATCACTGCGCCATTGTTATCACTGTTTGTCGTACCGGCGGTGTATTTATTGTGGAAAGGGCGGGAACTCGCCAATTAAAGGAGTCCCCTCTCCCTCTGGGAGAGGGTCAGGGTGAGGGAGCGAAGGATTCCGTTGTTACTCGTCTTTATCACACCTGTTAGATTTAGTAACTCACTACTAAATCATCATTTTCTTATATAAAACATAAGCACCAATATCACTTGATCTCAGATACAGAAAGAGAGATGCTTTTTGTAGGGACTTTGAGAGATTTCAGGTCAGAGTTAGAACTCGTAATACAAAGCACTTATAGGATGGGTAATTTTTACTCTACTCCCATGTTTCAATAAGTTATAAAAACCACAATAATAGGAATGTCCAATTATCAGCTAAATCAGGTATTAGAAGACATGTCTTCTAACAAGGTAAATTCGGACATGTCGTCTAAACAACTGTTAGTTGCAAAAGGAGAAATATATGGAATTGATTGCGAACTTTAAAAGAAATCGGGCGATTAAATCCTATATCAAAAAACTCCCGAGTCTTTTGGCAAAGGATTATGGCAAATCAAAGACATATACTCCAAAGCAGGTAAAAAGAACTATTGAACGCTCAGGCCTTAGTGTAACTGATGCATGTTATGGAATAGCCATGTTTTCTAGTAGAGAAGCATTTGATCAATACCATCAGGAAACCGGTGAATCATGTAATTACGACTCTATGCGCTGTGAAATTGCAGATAAACACTTTGGCGGTAATTCAGAATTCGAGATTTCAGATATAGCATCAGCATCATCTAGTTATGGTGGTGGTTTTGATGACGGTGGCTTTGCCGATGCAGGTGGTGGTGATGGCGGTGGTAGTGATTAAAGCAACTAACAATCGGGTCAAGATCGCCCGCAAACAACGCGGGCTGGGACCTCGCTACTCGCTCGGCCCCTTACCCAAGCGTTAGGCATATAAGAAATGATCTGTATTCGGCAACACAGCGAAGACAATAAACTGAATGATATCAATCAATTTTTGATAGATATTGACCAATATTTTAAAGTCGAGTCCTGGATTATCGAGATTGATGAATGTTTAGGAGACAATGCAACATCGATAGAAAATGAGTCAAGAGGTGGAAAGGAGTTCTCCGACGAAATATTTAGAAGCAGATACAAAAGCATATATCAAACGATTGATGGCTCTTTCAGCATAAAGGAAAACGGCCATGTTGTTGCCAAACTATTAGCTGTGGATTCTTCCTCTTGGGATATCGAATCAAGTAACCCAAATTTTGAGAAACACATGTTAAGTAAGTATGGGGCCTACTAAAATGCCTAACAAGCCAATCAAGATCGCACGCAAAAGGCGCGTGCTGGGACCGCCAAACTGCGGCGGCCCCTTATTGAAACGTTAGCTGCACAATCATAAGGAGAGAATATGAGTAACTACAAACCATCAAAATACTCTGTTATCCATATCTTGTTACTTTTATACTTGGCTGGCTTTAGCTATTGGCTTGAAAACTTAGTACCAAAATGGCTCCTAAGGGTTTCAATTTTATTTTTTGGTTATCTAGGTGTTCAGTCTGCATTGCTATTTAGCCAAGTAAAACCATACATAATGTTGTCATACAACGAAGTTACAACTGGGGGGAGCAATTGGCCATTAGTCGTTGTTCTGTGGTCATATGTGTTGCTATTTTTTGCAGCTTGTATGCTCCATAAAAAAGTAGCTTTTCTTGCCGCATGTCAATTAAAGAGAAGGTTCGGCATTATCCAGGCCCCTTAACTTTATTATGTTTTTGAAAGTACAAACAGCAGCTAACAAGAAAATCAACATGGACAAATTAAAGCGGCGCTCCTATCGTCACGCCACTTTAATTTGCCTGTTATTTAGGCGTTATGTTTTAAAACATGAATAATACAAATCTAATTGAGCCAAAATTCAACATTGAGCTAGAAGGTTATCAATTTCTAGGGAGAGGACCAGAAGCAACGGGGCAAAATTCTGGCTGGGAACGTGATGATTCATTGTTTTTTCGCTGTGCTGAATGTGGTTCAATGATGCAATCCACAACTAATGAATCATATAGTTGTGATTGTGGCGCTATGTTTGTGGATGTTGATTATCATCGTTTTGGTTCAAATCATGGCGATAAAAACATCTTTGTTTATAGAAAAGTAAAAACATAACAAGGCGTTCGTGTGTGACGCTCGGCAAAAATCGCCTCGCGCCCACAACTCAACGTTAGGTTTATAAAATGTTAGATTTGATATTCATAATAATATTCACAATCGTAGCAATACGAACCTTTCGTGTTGTAATGAGCGAATCTGACATTTTTAATGAATTCAACCAGCCAAAGAGCATAGCTTTTTTTGTTTTTCTTTTACCTTTAGGCCCAATTTTATTGTTTGTCTTGTCTCATAGGCTAGGTTGGGTTCCTGCTGTAATTATTTCGTTGTGTTGTTACCTACCTACTCTCATAGTTGCAAAAAAACGAATTGCCGTTTTTGGTACTTCTGGCACTGATAGAACACAAATTGCACTTCGTGCATCAAATCATGCATACGGAACAGCAATTTTAGGTTTGTTACACATTTCTCTGTATTTAATAATGACTTTTGCAAATTATAGTTACCCAGGTGCAGCATGAAACCTAACCACCAAATCAACCATGACCACCATGAGCTACGGCCTAAAATACAGGCCTCCACTCATGGTGGCATGTTATTAAATCGTTATGTGTGTAAATAAATATGAATAAAACAATAGCAAAGGTGGGATTTCAAGATTTGGTAATAATTACCATCTTTTTGTTTTTGTCATGCGGCATTGAAAAGGCCAGCTCACTAATTGGGGGAACAACTTCATTTGTTGTTTTCTTAATCACATGGCCAGTTTTGTTCTTTCTGTTGTTTTTTTCTAATTCCGAGGTTTTTAAAGGGGTGGGCAATACATATGCTTGGTCAATTTTCTCTGGCATTCCAAGCCTCCTGCTTGCTATCGGCGCAATCATGGTGGCCACTCACAATGCATGTAATTTGCCTTTTTCAAATTAATGAGCGCATGCACATAACCAGGCGCTCAAAATCGGACCGCCAAACTGCGGCGGCCGCTTAGCTTTGCGTTA
>JAOULO010000038.1 GCA_029881995.1 Gammaproteobacteria bacterium | reverse complement strand
TCATTTGCTCTGGGAGCCAGGGCATTGAAGCTCTTTTCCAGTACTGGTACGTTTAGACCAAGTGGATGACCTTCAGGTGTATCAATGGGATCCACTTCCTTGTAAGCATCTAGCATAACAGTAGAAATAACTTCCAGTGCCTGCTGCCAGGCACTTTGCATTTCCATGGTCCATGCCTCCTCAGCCATGTCACGCATCACACCAATCAAAGTGGTTGAAACTGCATCATAGTGCGCAGGTTCAGCACCATAACCCTGATGACGCTGGCCAAGTTCAGTCAAGGCCTTTGAAAGTACATCAACATTATTCAGATTATTGATTACAAGCTGTAACGCGGCCAGTAATTTCTTTTTCTGTTCTTTAGGTGTAGTATTTACAAATAATGGTTTAACAGTCGGATATTTTTCAAAGAGTTGTTGATAGAATTTAGCAACCAGTTCCTCTCCACGAGGAGCCAGCAGATTAAAGCTATTTGTTAAGGCATTGACATTAAGTCCTAGTGGGTGTTCTTCTATAGTTTCAACTTCTTCTATAGCTTTAACTTCTTCGTTTACTTCACCATAGGCATCAAGCATCACTTTGGCAATAACTGATAATGCATGAGTCCAGGCTTGTTCAATCTCGCTATTCCATGCATCACCGGCCATATCTTTCATAACATCGATCAAAACTGAAGCAACTGCATCATAATGTGCGGGTTCTGCACCATACTGTTGATGTCTGGCACCTAACTCTGTTAGAACTTTGGCCAGCATATCAACATTATCCAGATTTCTAACCAACAGTGTTAATGCTGCCAGTAGTTTACGTTTCTGCTCAGTAGGTGTTGTATTAGAAAATAATGGTTTGACCCCTGGATATCGTTCAAACAGTGTTTTATAAAATCTGGCCACCAATTCATCACCATTGGGTGCCAGCAAATCAAAGCTAGTTCGAAGAGCTGATATATTTAAACCTAGAGGATGATCTTGATCGGTGCTATCTGACTCTGTTTGTAGTGAAACATTTGAATCAGGCCCAGCATCTGTATAAGCATCAAGCATCACTTTCGCAATGACTTCAAGCGCGTGACTCCATGCCTTGTTAATATCATCAGTCCATGCATCACCAGCTATTTCTTGCATCACGTCAAGCAGGGTTGAAGCTACCGCTCCATAATGGCCAGCCTCTGCACCATATCCCTGGTGTCTGGCGCCTAATTCAGTCAAGGTATTCGATAAAACATCGATATTATTAAGATTATTAATAACAAGCTTGAGTGCAGCTAACAGTTTTTGCTGTTGTTTTTCTGGTGTGGTATTGGAGAATAGTGGTACTACATCAGGATAACGGTTAAACAGCTCTTCATAGAACCTTGCAACCAGTTCCTCCGCCTTTGGCGTAACAGCTTCAAAACTGGCTGTTAATAGATTAACATCCAGTCCTAGCGGGTGAGTGGCCGGATCGGCGCCTTCCTTCATCCAGGCCAGGGGATCAAAACCCAGGCTATCACTACCATTCGCCAAGTTCCTCTCCCTGGGTTTCTACCCTTCCCTCAACAACATCCCATGCTAGTTGCTGATAATCCGTTGCACCACGATTTTTGGCTTGATAATCGAAAATTGTTTTCCCATATGATGGACTCTCAGCCAAAGCAACAGTTTCACGAATAGGCGTTTGTAATACTCTGTTTGGGAAATAGTGAACAACACTATCTCTGACCTTTCTGGCAAGTTTGCGTCTATCATTATATCTAGTTAGAACCAGCCATTTCTTTGTGTGTCGATTGAGAGTATTTTCGACATAATCAAATATTTGCATTTGTCGAGATAAGCCCTGTAGCGAATAGTAATCACCGGCAACAGGTATAATCACTTCATTCGCTGCCAATAGAGCATTCATTCCCAATATACCCGAAGTTGGTGGGCAGTCTATTAATATGAAATCCTTTTCTGCCTTACTTTCCCTGATCGAATACTGTAAAAGAAAACCTCTTTGACTACCTTTGCTACGTATGTACTCAAACTCACCTAATTTATCACCAGCTGGTAGTAATTCCAGGTTATCGCGAACTTCCTCTGTCATATCAAATAGTGAAGCATCGTTTATTAGTATATCTGCCACACCCATTTGTGGTTTTTTCGTCACACCAAGTCCGACTGACAAATTAGCCTGTGGATCAAGATCAATAGCAAGTACACGATATCCATCGCGTGCCAGTGCATGAGCAAGATTCATTGTGGTGGTAGTCTTACCAACACCACCTTTTTGATTTATTATCGCTATGACTCTCATTAATATATTCTCTATGACTCAGCTATAGAATCTATTACTTTTAATTCGGCAGAATTACACATGTGATCGATATCCAGCAAAATAACCATTTTTTCATTTACTGTAGACAACCCTTTTACATAATCAGTATCAACCGCAGTACCAAAATCAGGCGCTTCTTTAAAGTCATCACTTGAAATGTTATAAACGTCAGATACCGCATCAACAACAATACCCATAGTTCGTTCCTTCTCACCATCACTAACTACTTTCACGACAATAACAACAGTTGTAACACCATAATCAAGTTGCTCAAGATTAAAACGAAGTCGCAAATCTATAATTGGAACAATCGTGCCACGCAAATTAATAACACCACGAATATATTCAGGTGTGTTAGGTATTTTCGTAACAGTGTCCCAACCTTTAATTTCCTGAACTCGAAGAATATCAACTCCGTATTCCTCACCAGCCAACATAAATGTTAAAAACTGATTTCCATCGTTACCCACAGACATCAAATCAATACTATGTTCATTTTGTGTAGTATCGTTCATATTTACAGCTCCTTAGGCCACTGCCTCACCACCACTATCCTCATTCGAACTGGACTCATTGGTGGCCTGAATATCTAACTTACCCTCTTCGACCTCTATCTCTTCAATGTCACCATCTTCACTACTTCCTGAAGAAGACAAATTTAATCCAGGATGGGTTGTCACTTTCTTACTTAATTCATACAGCCCTACAACATCTAAAATAAGCGCAACTGTTCCATCCCCAAGAATAGTTGCGCCCGACAGACCTTCTACTTTTTTATAATTTGTTTCAAGACTTTTAATTACCACCTGCTGCTGAGCAAGCAACTCATCAACAAACAATGCTACTTTATGACCTTCCGCCTCAACTACAACAAGCAAACCCTTGTCTAACACAGTCGAGTCTGCAGTGAGGCCAAATGCATGATACAGTCTAACGATAGGTATGTAGTCATCACGCAATTTATACACTTCACCACGTCCACTAATTACATTTACTTTATCTTTATGAACCTGGACGGACTCAATAATTGATACCAGAGGTATAATGTAAATTTCTGTACCAACTCGAATTAACTGACCATCAAGGATAGCCAGAGTTAGTGGCAATCGAATCCTGAATGTTGACCCATCACCTTCTTTTGATTTTACATCGACAGTACCACCTAGGGATCGAATATTACGACGCACTACATCCATTCCAACGCCACGACCTGACACATCACTTACTTGATCTGCCGTGGAGAAACCAGGCTGGAATATAAGATCGTGGACTTGATCTTCTGTCAGATTATCATCTGCTGACACAAGCCCGCTGCTTCTAGCCTTGGCAAGTATTTTCTCAGTATTTAAACCACCGCCATCATCTGTTATTTCTATCACAATGTTCCCACCCTGATGATAGGCATCAAGATGCACCAGCCCCATTTCTGATTTACCCGCTGCAATTCGTTTTTCAGGTGATTCAATACCATGATCCATAGAGTTTCTGACCAAATGAACAAGTGGGTCACCAATTTTTTCCATCACTGTCTTATCGAGTTCAGTTTGTTCACCCGACATTTTCAGCTCAACTTTCTTACCCAGTTGACTACTAAGATCATGAACCAATCTAGGGAAACGTTGAAAAGCGAAACTGATTGGCAACATGCGTATACGCATGACCGATTCCTGTAATTCTCGTGTATTTCTTTCCAGCTGAGACAGGCCATCCCTTAATGTATCAAGGTGTGAATTATCCAGCTCTTCGAGTTCCCCGAATTGGCCTAACATCGCCTGAGTGATTACCAGCTCACCTACGGTATTAATAAGTTCATCCACTTTATCGATTGACACTCTGATCGATGTTTCACCCGAACCAGATGCTTTCCTTGACTCTGTAGCTGGCTTATTGGTATTTGCCGGTTGTTTTGTCGGTGTACTTGCCTTGGGTGTGGTTGACTGGCTTTGCTGGCCTGATGCCACTACAGGTTGGTAAGCATCAAGCATAATACCTGCAATAATACCTAATGCATCCTGCCATGCTGTATTTACTTCAGATGTCCATAAATCACCTGCCAATTCCTTCATAGTAGAGATTAATGTACTTGCTACAACATCATAGTGCTCAGCAACAGCGCCATAAGCCTGGTGCCTGGCTCCCATTTCTGTTAACGACTTAACCAGGGCTTCTGGGTTTTTTAAACTACCCACAACAAGTTTTAATGCTGCGAGAAGTTTAGCCTGCTGTTTCTCTGGTGTAGTATTTTTAAAGAGGGGTTTTACTTCAGGATGATTACTAAATAACGACTCATAAAAACGGGCCGCTAATGCTTCAGCCTGTGGTGCTAGTGCATCAAAACTCTTTTCCAGAACCGCTACATTTAATTCTGGCTTATTTTCTGAAGATTTTTTAGTATCCCCAACATCCCCACTGTACGGAGAAATAATTAAATCACATTCATCTTCTACCCATGCAAATACTTCTCTTATATCTGTCTCAGACGTATCTGATTTAAGAATTATTTCCCATGACAAATAACTGTCTTCCGACTCTATATCGTCAAGGCCTGGCAATGAAGAAGTGTCAACACGCACCTCAATTTCACCCAATTCTTCCAGCTCCCTGATAATCCTGACTGCATCATTCCCTGTCTTATACATATCGCGGTTTGGATTAAAGTAAATCTTCCAGCAACCGGTTTCTGATATATTACTACCTGTTCCTTGTTCATATGAATCAGTTACGGTATTTACCTGTTCTCTTTCATTATTTGCGGAACCATTTAATAAATTATCAAGCTGCTCCTGCGCTACAGAAATAGCATCATGATTTAGTGGTAAGTCATCACGAAGTGATTGCAACATTTCTCGAAGCACATCAACAGATGAGAGTAATATCTCAACTCCTTCCTGGGTAACATCACGCTTACCATCACGCATTTCATCCAGCAGGGTTTCCATCACATGGGTAAATGAGGCAACAGCATTTAACCCAAAGGTCCCACTTCCACCCTTAATTGAATGAGCAGCCCGAAAAATAGTATTGATTGTTTCCGCATCTGCTGCTCCCACATCAAGATTCAGAAGCTCGGATTCCATAATCTCCAGGCCTTCAAAACTTTCTTCATAGAAAGTTACGAGAAATTGGGTCATATCAATAGACATTGGATTCCTCGATTACAATACTTTTTTTATTGTGGCTAACAACTGATCAGGATTAAAAGGCTTCACAATCCAACCAGTAGCTCCGGCTGTTTTACCTTGTGCTTTTTTATCATCTCCACTTTCTGTGGTTAACATTAAAAGTGGTGTAAATTTATATTCTGATAAGGCTCTGAGTTCTTTAATCAGTGTTATTCCATCCATAACTGGCATATTCACATCAGAAATCACCAGATCAAATTGTTGTCCCTTAGCTTTATCCAGCGCTTCTTTTCCATCACAGGCTTCAACGACATCATGCCCAGCACCTTTTAGCGTAAAGGTCACCATCTGTCGCATGGAAGCAGAGTCATCGACTGCTAGTATTGTTGCCATACTATCCACCTCATATTAATTACTATTGTTAATTTCTATCTGGTAATCCCAGTTCAGTACTTAAACCAAGTAATCCAGCTGAACGAATTAGTGCATCACTGGGTGTATTCCATTTTGCGGTAACTTTTCTCGCAGCGGCATCCTGAAAAAAGGCCGTTAAAAGTTGTAAAGCAGCAGCATCAATACGACCTAGTTCGGCTGCATCTATTACAATTTCACCACCTTTACCCAAGGCTGCTGTAAGCTGTGAATGAAATTCACCCACTCTGGATATATCCAGAATGTCACCACAGTCCACCTGAGTAACTCCACCATTGCCTTTGTCTGATTTCGAAAACAGGCCCATAAGTACTTCCTTAATTACCAATGCAAAACCGTGTAGTCGCTCTACACGTAATAGTCTTATCGTCTGCACTTATAAGAGCTTTAATTGACTAGGGAATAAGACTTAGATGAGTAGGTTCTTATAACCATGTGAGTTACCTAAGAATTTAGATAGACGCCTTAAATAAAAAAAGGAAGTTAACAGTTTAATAAATCAATTCCATAAAATTTAACATTGGGCTCAAGCGTAGATATCAAGCATTCCTGATCCTGTCGAAGTTGAGAGTGCAGTCACAATTTCTGGTTCCTGTGTTAATAAGCCAGATTTACTTCCAGTACCAGTGTTCATTGATGACTGTTCCCTACCTTCCTGTGATTGTTCCCTACCCGACATGGAATGATGGGACACATCAACATTTCCCAGGTTAAGGCCGTTTTCATTAAATAGTTCACGTAGCCGTGGGACCGATGTTTCCAGAACATCACGGACTTGTGAGTGAGGAGAACTAAAAGAGATACTGGTTTGCTGGTCATTGCCAAACTGAACCCTGATTTCAAGCATGCCTAGCTCGGGAGGATTAAGCCTAATCTTGGCTTCATTAATATTCTGCGAGACCATCCAGTGAACTCGATCTCCAATCACATCTCCCCATGCAGGATTTTGTGGGTTGATTGTCATATTCGCGACTACAGGCATTGATGATTGTGGTGGTTGATTTTGTCCTAGACCATTTATTCCTGAAACAGTGGCATACGCAGATGCACCAAGATGACTACTATTGATTGAGCTTGAATTGCTTTGTGCATTTGTTGTCGACTTTGCAATTGCATTTTCCTGAATAGTATTCAGTTCAGATTTCAGCAGGTTTTCTTTTAAAACATCCTGCTTTAATTGTGCCATCTCGTCACCAGAATTATGGCGCATTTCATTCTCTACAGTCTGAGCATTAGTTTCGGCAATCTGACTGGCTTTTACGGCACGAGCAGATTCAGCAGCAGCAAGTCCGCTTATTTTAGAATTGGCATCATTTAAATCCGATAATACCGGATTGACAGCGGAAGCTGTTCTCTCCTGAGTAGCCGAATAAGAGACAGCCTGTGGATTGAGTGTGTTGGTCTGTTGCTTTTCTTCTTTCAACTGTAACTCAGAAAGATCGACTGTTTCAGTGTCCTGTGGATTTTTCTGGCTATTCTGATTATCAGAATGTTCACTATCAGCCTGATCTGTTGCAGCCTGTAATAGTTCTTCAGCAGTCATCTCTTCAAGCTGATATGTATTTTCATCACCACTGGCTACCATCAAACGTGGTGTTTCAGGATCAGTACTATCATATTCAGCCAGGACACTTTGCCAGGCAAGCTTTGACTCATCAGATGGCAATTCCTTGCCGCCCGGCAATAGAATTAATTCCATTTCATCCTGTGAAATCAATTGCTCGCCCTGAACTGCGGCTTCAGTTAATAACAGGGGATTCATATTCAGTGCTGGGTCAGAAAATCCAGTTTCGATGGCATTTTTGCCATTTGAAGATAAAGTTGACTTTAAAATAGCAGCAAACTCACCACTATTTTGACCTTGAGGGACTGAATTTGCTGCAATAGCAGGACTAGTACCACCCACTGTTGCAAGTTCGGCACCCATATTTAACAGGACTGATGAGCCTTCAGACATAGTTAGATTCCAGTGGACTTAATCCACGCATTATTCATCTAACTCTTGAAATTGCAAAGCCTGTGCCAGAAAGGCCAAAAAAATTAAAGCAGGTATTAGCTAATAAAATTTATAATTATTATTTATGGTGAAGCAACCAGAACTGATTATTTGCGTGATCATCCTGTTCCCGTTGCTCCCGGCTTTGTTCCTGCCTTTGCTCCGTATTCTGATACCGCTCAACGGTCTTACCCAGAGCTTCTGTACGAATATGACGATGCTGCCAGACATCACGTCTATTATCTCGCTCAACGGAAACCTGTTCTATCATTTCGCGTTGTGACACAATGGCGGTATCAAGTTGGGCAAGAAAACTCTGGTATGCCTGCAGCTGTGAACCATCCATCCCACGACTGCCATGTTCCTGAAACATTCGATAATATTCAGCACGGTAACTAACCAATTGCTCAAGCTTCATCTCATGCTCAGTCAATGCACGCTGAGCCTGACCCAGGTCTTTTACAGCTTCCTTCTCATGGTCTTCAGCAAGCTGCTTGATTGGAATCATTCGATCAGACTTTTTCATTGTTTAAACCTGCCTTGCCAGGAAATCCTGACTCTTACAAGTATATGCAATTTTTGTGACTGTTTCTGGCACCACTATTGCACCGTAAATGCTGCCATCGGATTTGCACTTGGTTCTATCTGCAGCAAGGCTTCCAGATCATGGATACTGTTCTCAAAGTTCACTGCCATTTTCATATCCTGCCGAATAAAATCCTGTATTTGTGGATTCATGGCAATCGCCTCATCAATGCGTGGATCACTCCCTGCCGCATAAGCACCAACATTGATAAGATCTCGATTCTGCTGATATAAAGCATTTAATTGCCTGAAGCGGGTTGCCCAGGCGAGATGCTCCACGCTGGCAATATCCGTCATCAACCGACTAATGGAAACTTCGATATTAATTGCAGGGTATAGTCCACCTTCTGCCATTTCGCGGGATAAAACAATATGACCATCCAGAATGGCCCTTGCAGAATCTGCAATCGGATCCTGTTGTTCGTCTCCTTCTACCAGCACTGTATAAAAGGCTGTAATTGAACCTGAAGTCTTATCACCATTACCCGCTCGTTCAACCAGTTGGGGAATACGTGCAAATACCGAGGGTGGATAGCCCTTAGTAGCTGGTGGCTCTCCGATGGCCAGAGCAATTTCACGTTGTGCCTGGGCAAATCGGGTCAGAGAATCTATCAGCAACAGGACATTGCGGCCGCGGTCTCGAAAATATTCAGCAATGCTGGTAGCAAGATAGGCCCCATGCATTCGCATTACGGGCGCGTGATCGGCAGGCACGGCGACGACCACAGCTCGGGACAGACCTTCCTCACCCAGGATATTATCAATAAACTCCTTGACCTCACGACCTCGCTCTCCAATAAGGCCAACAACAATCACATCTGCCGTTGTAAATCGGGTCATCATCCCTAACAGGACACTCTTACCCACACCACTTCCAGCGACCAGCCCCATCCTTTGACCTCGTCCAATGGTGAACAGAGCGTTGATGGCCCTGACACCGACATCAAGTGGTTCCAGGATTGGTTTCTTTGATAAAGGATTTATCCGTCGACCACTTAGCGGAACCCTTTCATGGGTTCGAAGTGGGCCTTTACCATCAAGCGGCTTACCGGAACCATCCAGAACCCGACCAAGTAAATCTTCTCCAACGTCTACCGCATAAACTCGACCAGTCGGAATTACCCTTGCATTTGGGCGAATACCTTCCATGTCTCCAGTGGGCATTAAATAAATATGCTCCCCGGAAAAACCAACCACTTCGGCTTCGACAAATTCCTTATGAATACTTTCGACCAGGCACCTGGAACCAATCGCAGCCTGGCATCCCACAGCTTCCAGAGTCAATCCAACCATGCGTGTTAATCGACCCTCAACAATCAAGGGTGGACTATCATCAAGGCGTCGAGTGATATTATCCAGTTTATGACGCCAGACAGGCATATGCACATGCCAGGGTTGCAGGATATCTTCCTGGTCAGTCATGCTCTTGTCCCTGATCCCTCTCACGCTCACCACCGAGTATGGTGGCAATTATCTGGTTCATTCTATGCTCGACACTGGCGTCGATTCTGGAGTGTTCTGCCTCAATACGACAACCGCCTCGTGTTAATGAGGGGTCTTCTGTAAGCTTCCAGCTTTGTTCTCGTTCATCACTTATCACAAATACCTCGCGAACCAGTTCTGCATCTTCTGGATGAAGAAATATCTGCGTCTGTCTGGTATTTGCTGGTAATGCCGACATCGCTTCCCTTACTACAGCAATGACCTGTCCAGGATCAGTATGAAGTTCTCTTCGAATAAGTTGTTTAGCTATTAAAATACTCATATCAGATAACTGACTGACCACTTCTTCATCTAGTTCACTAAGTGGTCGAGAGATAAATTTCAACACAGAATCCAGCCGATTTAAACGTCCAGTGAGGAGGTTTTCCAGTTTTCCATGACCTGCTGCAAAACCATCTTTGTTGCCCTGATCCACCCCAATCTCATATCCCTGCGCATAACCTTCGGTATACGCCAATTGTTGTATGGCCTCAATTTCGGCGGCCGTAACCAGTTCTTCGGGAATAGGAGGTTCTTCCTCTACAACAGGGGCCTCCCATTTTTCATAGGCGGTAAGACCTTTTTTATTTGGAATAACTTTGGGCTGAGGCATATTTATACGTACTCATCATTGCTCTTAAGATTGATTTCACCCGCATCTGCCATACGCCGCGCAATAGCAAGAATTTCTTTTTGCGCATTTTCGACTTCGCTAAGTTTAACTGGCCCTTTCGCCTCAAGATCATCTTCCAGCATTTCTGCTGCACGTTTTGACATGTTTTTGAGAATTTTGTCTTTAACCCCGGAATCAGCACCTTTAAGTGCTGTGATAAGAATATCTGACTGAATTTCTCGCAACATAACCTGGATACCTCGATCATCAATATCTACCAGGTTATCAAATACAAACATTAGATCTTGAATGCTCTCGGCCATTTCCATATCAGCCTCTTTGACAATTTCCATGATTTCGTTTTCAACACCAGGTTCCAGGTAATTCATTACGTTAGCTGCAGTCTTAAGCCCGCCAACAGAAGATGTTTTAATATTGTCAGAGTTACCTGAAAATTGTTGTTCCAGCATATCATCCAATTCATTAATGGCACTGGGTTGAATACCATCTAATGAAGCGATACGCATTACGACATCGACTCGCATATTTTCCGGCAAAGCAGATAAAACATCTGCAGCACGATCCGGCTCCAAATAGGAAAGTACTATGGCAATTATCTGAGGATGCTCAAGTCGAATAATATCGGCAACGGCACGAGGTTCCATCCACTTCAGGGCATCAAGCCCCTTGGAATTTCGTCCCATCAGAATTCGGTCTAATAATGCCTCTGCTTTATCCCCCCCCAGGGCATTTGTAAGTACCGTTCTTAAATAGTCTTCACTCCCAACCCCAAGTGAAGTATGCTCACCAATAGAGTCTGAAAAATCATCCAGAATTTCTGCAACCTGTTCCTTACTAACTCCGCCAATGGTTGCCATGGCTTCACCCACCGCCTGAACTTCCTTGGGAGACATATGCCGCATTATTTCTCCAGCATCATCCTCACCAATAGAAAGCAACAGTACCGCAGAGCGTTCGATACCATTGAGCTTTTTTTCTTTCTTAGCCACTATCAGGAACCTCGTTTCTTATCAGCCATAATCCAGGTTCGTACTACCTGTGCCACCATCTTGGGATCATCTGCAGCAACAGCTTTGGCCAGTTGTAAATTCGATTCATAAACGGGCGCTTCAAGTTTGGGCGGTTCTATTGGGCCATCTTCATCCTCATCATCCTCATCCTCTGCCTTTGATTTAGCCATTAAATTTTTCATCATTGG
Source organism: Gammaproteobacteria bacterium (assembly GCA_029881995.1). GTDB lineage: Bacteria > Pseudomonadota > Gammaproteobacteria > UBA6429 > Thiohalophilaceae > JAHEDB01. The sequence continues at coordinate 22,915 of JAOULO010000038.1, read as the reverse complement.
GCGAAGGAAACCAAATAACAGGAAGAGTAACAATAGAACTACCCCAATCTGCTTTATAGCAACCCAGAACCAGTTCTTCTCCCAGAAAGGAATAACTGGTGGTTCTACAACAATAGGTGGAGTAAAGGCCACATTGCTAACATTAACGGTATCCCCTCGTAAAGCATTAAACCCTACTGTTTCCTTGACAAGAGCCGTAAATCGGGTCAGCTCTTCTGGTGTATATGGGATACTAATAATTTCACCTTCTTCATTCTTTCCTACTCGGTTATCGACCACAACAGCGATTGATAAACGCTTAATTTTCCCTGGCTGTTGCCGGGTGTGGCTAATAGTCTTGTCCAACTCAAAATTTCTTGTTGACTGGCGGCGGGTTTTGGTTGGGGCTGTCTGTGTCTGGGTTTCTTCCGTGGCCTCTTCAGGTGCCTCTGCAACGCCGGGAGGTTGATTTGTCAAGGCTCCAGGAATCCCCGCTTCAACTGAACCAGTACTTTCTTCTTCAACATTCTGTTCACTTCGAACGGCTGGTAAATCAGGGTTAAACCTCTCTTGCGTAGTCTCTGTAATGGTAAAATCCATTTCTGCAGAAACCTGTGCATGTACCCTTTCTTTACCCACCAACGGTACCATGAGTTGTTCAATTCGATTGGTATAGAGTGATTCCACGCGACGGGTGTAATCAAACTGTTGAGCACTTAGCTTCATTCCATTTGGTGTTAGATCGTCTGATAACAAGCGACCTTTTGCATCAACAATGGTGACATTTTTGGGTTGCATCTTGGGAATACTGGAGGCAACCAGATGACGAATTGCCTGAATCTGTTCCTCTTCAAGTCGCCATCCTTGTGCCAAAGAAAGCATAACTGAGGCACCAGGCTCACGTTGATCACGTATAAATGCCGATTCTTTAGGTAAGGCCAAATGTACTCTGGCTGATTCTACAGCTCCCATAGATTTTATGGTCTTAGATAACTCTCCTTCGACTGCACGTTGATACCTTGCATTTTGAATAAAATTACTTGTACCAAACCCCTGTTCTTTTTCAATCAACTCAAAACCTATACTGGTGTCCTGAGGCAAATTACTTTCAGCCAGCATCATTCTGGCTTCATGTAATCTTTCAGCAGGAACTAGCAGCATGCCAGATTCATGTTCAACCTTATAATCAAGATCGGCTGCCTCAAAAACATCAATTATGGCACTGGTGTCCTTTGGAGATAAATTGCTGTACAAAACACTGAAATTGGGTTCCTGAGACCAGAGTACAATGGCAACAGCGATACCAATACTCATGGCCAGACCTACCATAACCCCAATTTGACGCATAAAAGGCATGCTAGACATGCCTTTTGCCGATTCAACCAGGTTTTCTACTTTTACCAAATCCATAAATTATTTTTCTCGATTCAGGATTACACCTGCATGTTCATTATTTCCTGGTAAGCTGAAACCAATTTATTTCTAACTTCTACCATAGCCTTGAAGGAAACATCTGCTTTTTGCAGTGACACCATCACCTCTGAGAGTTGCATGTTAGGATCACCTTTCTGAAATGACTGGGCTTTTGCACTGCCGGTTTGTTGCAATTCATTTACTTTATTTATTGACTGTTGTAATAATTTCGCAAAATCATCACCTTTCTCTACAGCAGAAGCATCAACAGGCTTACTTTGTGCCTGGGAGGCAAGCGCCCGCATCTGGACTAAAAGAGCTTCTGGATTGATTGTATTGTTTGCCATAATTAAGTCCTGTATAAAAAATCAAGCAACTTCTATATCGTTAGAACCTGGTATAGAAATTCCTTCATCACGCATTCTCGCCAGTTTGTATCTGAGAGTACGTTGGCTTATACCTAGTCTTTCTGCAGTCAGCTTACGACTACCCCGTACATCTTTAATAGTATTCAAGATAATGTCCCACTCTCGTTGTCGCAAATCACCATTAAGCGTCTCTTTTTTGTCAGACATCATATCTTTCTTGACCGATGAATTGCTCATAACAGGAGTTAACTCAAATTGAATATCTGTGTCTTCAATCACATCACCAGAGTGTAAAATCATACACCGCTGAATGACGTTATCTAGTTCCCTGACGTTACCTGGCCATTCATAGGACTTTAGTTTTGCCATTGCTGCATTTGAGAAGGAGACTTTAGTTGAGCAGTTATTTTCAATATATTTTTCAAGAAGACGTTCAGCGATAGGGACAATATCATTGGTACGTTGTTTCAAAGGAGTAATGTGAAGAGGAAAAACATTCAATCTATAAAACAGGTCTTCCCGGAATTCATTTTTCTTAACAGAGGCCCACATATCCCTGTTAGATGTAGCCAAAACCCTAACATCCAGCTCAATCACCTTATTTCCACCAAGACGTTCAACTTCCTTTTCCTGTAGCACACGTAACAACTTTGCTTGTAAGCCCAGTTCCATTTCAGAGATTTCATCAAGTAGAATAGTTCCTCCGTTTGCCAGTTCAAATTTTCCTGGAGAGGACTTATAAGCTCCGGTATAGGCACCTTTCTCATATCCAAACAAGGTCGCTTCAAGCATGTTTTCTGGGATTGCTGCGCAATTTATTGCAATAAATGGTTTATCTGCTCGCGGAGAATGTTGATGAATAAATTTTGCCAGAACTTCCTTACCCACCCCACTTTCACCAGTAATCATCACAGTTGCATTACTGTCTGACACTTTTTTTGCTAAGTGGACGAGTTCAAGCGACGATTCATCTTCGGCCACAAGGTCATGGCTTACTTCTTCATAAACTTCAATATAATTACTAACCATACTTACCAATACTTCAGCCTCAAATGGCTTTACAAGATAGTCAACAGCTCCATCTCGCATCGCATCTACTGCCTGCTGTATAGTCCCGTAGGCAGTCATCAACATAACTGGCACAGAATGATTTGATTGCTTAATTTTTTTCAATAATGTCTGACCATCCATGATAGGCATTTGAATATCACTGATGACAAGATTGATTTCATGTTGCCCCAGCAATACCAGAGCCTGTTCACCATGAGATGCTGTCAATACCTCATAACCAGCTAATTGAAGGGTGTCGGATAATGCTTCCAACAATTCCTGGTCGTCTTCTACAATTAGAACACTTAATTTATTCATACTCACCTCATGCTTAACAATTGCTTTTCTTTATCTGTTACAGTCTCATTCATGCCATTATTAATGTCTTCTGTTTCAACAATCGGTAAAACAATATCAAATGTACTACCCCGCCCGCGCCGAGAAGTCAGACTGATTTCACCATCATGGGAATTAACAATCGCATTCACGACGGCAAGCCCTAAGCCAGTCCCATCACTACGAGTTGTGTAAAATGGAGTAAAGGCATTCTTCTCAGCATCTGGTGTAAAACCAGGCCCATTATCCTGTACAATCAACCTGATGTTGTTCCCGTCAACTACTGTAGCGATGACAAACACCATACCTTCATCTTCGATAACCTGACTGGCGTTAACCAAAAGATTAGTCAGGGCACTAACTAACATCTGCCTGTTACCACGGAGTACTGTATTTCCTGTCTTGTCAGCCATATCCAGCTGAGTCTTTTCAGGATTAATCTGACCCTCAATAGACATAAATATATCTGCAAACATTTCTTCAATTGTAAAAAGATCTGTTCCTGTTCTCGCGCCACGCGCATACAGAAGCATGTCGTTTACAATATGTTCTAGATGACGTAAGCGGCTGATAATTTTTTCACTACGACTCTGTCGTTCCATATCACTACATTGCAAACGCTTAAGCTGCGACGAATATAAAATTGCTGATGACAAAGGTGTTCTTACCTGATGAGCCAGTGCCGCTGCCATTTCACCCATCGCAGCCAGATGTTGATGTTGATTTAACCTGTCCTGTAGTTTTCTGACTTCAGTTACATCTGTAATCAGTAATATTTGTCCAGGCTCAGTTCCAAGTGGGCATGTTGATATATTAACCCTGCGTCCATCAATGAGTGAGATATCGTGGCCATCATCACTTTTGGGAGCAAACGATCGCTTAATTATGAACTGCCAGGCAATACCATGTAATGGCTCACCCAGCAAATCCGCTGCTGCCGGGTTATATTCAGCAACCTCACCGTCCTTGTTTAATACGATGACTCCGCCAGGCAAGGCATCCAGTAATGTTCCCAGTCGGTTAGCCAGCCGTTCTTTTTCTGATAATTCCTTAAATCGCTGATCGTGTGCCTGTGCCAGTTCTTCATTCAGGCTCGAAACTTGCGTTTCCAAAGCGTGATAGGAATCGGCTAATTGTCCTGACAGGCGATTAAAAGTATGAAAGGCTTCTTCCAATGCCTGGGGGTAATTGGCTGACTGCTGACTCATAACACCTCTTCTTGGTCATCATACAAACGAAACAAATTCGTCAGTATCTTGAGCAAGAAGTGTGCCTGGATGAAGGGCTTTGATTATCAATAAGTTAGCTTGAGAAGATCGCAGGAAGTCAAATTCCTGTCGCGTGTTCCTGACGTTGCAGGCCATATTTACGCATTTTTTCCACCAGGGTGGTTCTTCGCATATGCAGACGTTTCGCTGCGTGAGCCACAATACCATTGGCCTCTTCAAGGGCCTGCTTGATAAGTGAGTACTCCAGATTGGTTAAATGTTCTTTCAGGTCTAAACCTTCTGTGGGTAAACGTTCTGCCGAACCTTGAGAAACAACAACTGTTGTAGCATCAGAAACATTGACATCAACGATTTTATCATCAAATCCTGCGGTAGAATGGCCTCTGAATTTTTCAGGAAGATCGCGAATATCAACTACCCCATAAGGAAACATGATAACCAGCCGTTCAATCAGATTAGCAAGCTCTCTGACATTACCAGGCCAGGAATACTGACATAATGCGGTGATAGCCGCAGGTGTAAGTCGCACGGAACCTCTTTGCTCATGTTCCATACGGGTAATCAGTTCGTTAATCAATAAAGGTATGTCTTCCACACGCTGTTGTAATGGTGGCATTTCAATAGGAAAGACATTTAATCGGTAATAAAGATCCTCACGAAAACTACCTTCCTTAATTTGATCTTCAAGGTTACGGTGAGTTGCTGCAACAATCCTCACATTGGCATTAATGCTTTTATTACTTCCTACTCTTTCAAATACCCTTTCCTGAATGACCCTGAGTATCTTGACCTGCATCGCCAGGGGCATATCACCTATTTCATCGAGAAATAATGTCCCACCATCCGCTAACTCAAAGCGCCCCTGTCTTGAACTGATTGCACCAGTAAATGCCCCTTTTTCATGTCCAAACAATTCACTCTCTAGTAACTCGGGAGGTATAGCACCACAGTTGACCGGTACAAATGGGTTGTCACGACGTGATGAATAGTAATGGAGATTACGTGCGACCACTTCCTTGCCTGTCCCAGATTCTCCAAGAATCAGCACATTTGCGCTAGTATCTGCAACCTGTTCTATCAGTTTGCGAACCTGCACAATTGCTCGACTGTTTCCCACCATACTTCTGAAAAGCATGGGAGAAGTATTGCCGTCACTAATTTTACTTTCACGGTAAACTTCAGCCAAATGTAAAGCATGTACTAACTGTCTGTGTTTCAGCGGAGTCTGAATTGAGGTGACAATCATGGCAGTAAGTTCTGATGGCAATTCTGTTTTATCAGTTCCAGGAGTAGCCAATAACACTGGCAAATTTTCTGCGAGTTTTTCTCGGATAGATTTCAAGACTGGTAAATCTTTTTCATATTCACCCTTGCTGGCGAATATAATAACCTGAGGTTGCTCTGTAATATTTTGCCATGCTGAAAAATCAGTTACGACAGCATCATAATCTATAAAATCCAGCAAATGACTAAAATTATCGCCCTGCTGTTTATCCTGCGTTATCACCAATACTTGCATCTAAGTATCTCATTGATAATGGGTTATTTCTGGCTCATTGGGAGACCATGAGCATCGTCAAACATGAACGTAAAATTAATGTTAGAAAAATACTAGACACTGACTTTGGATAAGTCAAAATATTGGCAGGTTTTTATTACGCCAACTATATAATTTATATTAGTAACAATTTTTGTAAATTGAACAAATTGTGAATACAGCTAATTCAGGCGGTATTTTGCAGGTAGGCGTCAACAGCCTTTTTACCCTGTTTTAACATATCCATTTCATTTTTCAGGATGTTTCTTGCCTGTTTCCCCAATGAAATTGTTTTTTGATCAATTTCGATGATATATCGTAGAGTGTCTGCAATTTTTGCCAGCATCATGGGTAGCGAGGGGTGGCTGAACAGTGACTGCAATAACAGATTTCTTTCACTTTCCAGTTTTCCAAGGGCATCCCATTCCTGCTGTTCAGCAAGCAAAAACATTTGTTGAGAACAGCTTAGTGCCTGGGATGCATAACTTTCTATAGTCTGAATAGTCATTTAATTCTTATACCTTATCACCTGTTGCAGGAATCGATTCCTGACTGGCCCCTTGTTGCTCAAGTAAGCCGGGTATTTCATCCCAGGCTGATTTAATAGTCTGTAGCAATGAACTGACCTCATCCAGGGTACTGATATTGTTATCAATATTTGCCTGTAGCAATTTGCGTATCATGTACTCATACATATCTTCCAGATTTTGTGCCATATCACCTCCCTGTTCCATATTCAGGCTACTACGGAGGCCTTCAATTATGGATATTGCCCAGCTTATGTGAACCCCTTTGTTTGCAATATCACTACGTTCAATATATCCCTTGGCTATCGCAATTTTCTCTAGTGCACCCTGCATGAGCATTTGGATTAGCCGATGAGGATCTGCCTCTTCAACACCAGAGGTTATATTAATACGGTTGTATTCCTTCACAGCGTTATTTAATTTTCCTGTATTCATACCTGCACCTTAGTTTAGCTGTTTAAAATAAATTAATTCCTGGAAGTTGATCTTGCTCCTGGCAAGGCCTTCAACTGATTATTTAGATATTGACTGGTTGAATTCATGCTCCCGATTAAGGCATCAAGCTTGGTAAACTGTTTTAAGTATCGTTCTTCTGATTTCTCCAGTTTTCTTGCCAACTGTCGGCGTTCCTGTTCTATATCTGTTAACCTCTCACCATATCCATCCACTCGGCTCTGTATTACTCCCTGAGACTGCAGAAAACCATTAATCAGTTGATCCATCTGGGCCGCTACTCCTTCTGAGTAAACAATTTTGCCTCGGTGGCCTTCGCCACCACCTAAAAACTCAATTTGTAAACCATCGATATCCTGCTGACCTGTCAGGACATTTCCAGTGCCAAGCGTCCGATATGTCCCTATTGAACCTTTGATATCCTCACCATCCTGACCACGCCCAAGTGATAATCCCATCTCTTCCTGTAATTCATAATCTCCGCTGACAAGCTCTATGGATGAGCCTGAGCCAAGTTTCTCAGAAATGATAATCAATCTACGGTCATAGAAACTGGTCCAAATTTTTGCTTCCTTCTGTACTAGATTGGCGTCTTGATTTACCTTTTCTTGAATCTCATCTGCCAGTTCATGACCACTATAATAAACACCATGATCAAGCTTAATCGGGCCGCTTTTCACCCCATTTACTTTAATGATGAACTCGTCGTTACTTTCCTGTACATAGAATGGAAAACTGCTTCTGTCTAACCGAATTCCGGCATAGCCTCCTTTGGTTGGCTTTTGGGTGATATTAATGGGATAGGTACCTGAAGCAGTTCGATCACTTGCTTTTAAGTAATTTATCTGCGGATCATCAGTCCTGCCTGATTTAGAAAAAAGATTAATCACTTCCTCAAGGTCTTCTTCTATAGACCTTTGTAATTTCGACTGATTTATCGTCAACTTACCTGTTGATGATTGAGTAGTAATACCAATATCAGCAAGTGACTGATAACGATGGTTTACATGGGCAAAAGAAGAACTCATTATCCGCCGAACCTGGTTCATGACAGTTCTGACGGTAGAATCACCATTTAATGGACCTGCAATTCGAGATTCAGGGTCAAACCCGGACAACTCTGATACAGCATCAATCAAATTATTATGGCCTTGAACCAGAGACTGTATCCTTTCCACCACCTGGATCTGGTTGAGCTTTACTTCAATATCAGCAGAACCCGTATCTTTTAAAGAAATAGTAAGGCCATCAATCACATCATCCACTTCATTGGAGCTGCTAAACACGGTTAAGCCATCAATCTCAATTTCCGCATCCCTGGCAGTCTGAGATTCGACCATATTACGCCCCTTGCCATCCTTGTAAGTCGGATCAAACGAGAGCATGGATAGACTAACCATATCCAGGTTTTCACCGTCATCATCCTGCACACTGATACGAATACTGTTTTCCGTACCTTCATGTTCAGATGTTAAAACCAGTCTATAGACTTCACCATCTTTGATAACAGATGCTTTGAGTCCTATCTTTGAATCGTTAATCGCTTTTTGAATATCACGCAGTGAACTTCGATCATCTTGAATTTCGATAATCCTTAGTTCCTGTTTAGGATTAGGTTTGAAATCATTATTATCTTCGTTATAGGTGCCAAACTGGATCCTTAGAGAACCTGAACCCAATGGCATAAAATCTGAATCAAAACCGATAGACACCAGGCGCTGCGACCTGGCCAGTTCTTCTACATCGATTTCGTATTCGCCCTCCTGGGCATTGTTACTGGCTGTAACGGTAAGGATACCTTCATCATCAGAAGTAGCAGCCATCGACTGAAGGGATTCCATTTTCTGAAATCCCCCCAGTGAAGACTGGAACTCGGACAAGGCACTTTTTAGTGTGCCTATGGCCGATAACCCCGCCTGGAGTTTGGCCTCCTTGCGGTCGAGGCGTGAGCGTATTGGATCGCCTTCGGCGTTTACCAATTTCTCAACTAAGGCTGGTACATCCAGCCCGGACCCGATTCCTGCAGACGATATGGACGCCATCAAAAACCCCTTGATTTATCATACATCTTGCCGAAAACAACTCTACTTCTTTCAGCCATCATGGGTATTATGCAATTCCAATACCAGACGGTTTAGGCTTCTCCTTCGAGCAACATCCCTTTTGGCATATCGTCCAGAAGTTCTTCCAAACGTCGTGCCAATGCCAGGACTTCCTCTTCAGGTATCTGGCGGACGACCTTGTTAGTCGATGTTTCGACTACCCGGACGACCACACGGCCTGTAGCATCATCTACGTGAAAGTTCAGATCCCGTTGCATGGTCTGTACATATTCCTTAAGTTCGCTGACAACCTTGTCAAGTTTTTCCCTGTTAAGTTTGGCCTGTTCGGCAAATTCTTTCTTCCTGGACTCGGCAACTTCTTGCCGGTTCAGAACGACTTCCCTTACCGTGACAGACTCGCCCTTGTTGGTCTCATCTGCGACACCACCGACTGCAATTTTCGAGGTTATGCTAGATATCTCATTAGCCATAACGCCACCTCATTTTCGGTGTTTGTTTAAATGAATGGGGTATTTCTACCCCATCCATCAAACGGTTATTGCAGCAGGGACAATACGTTCTGAGGAATCGTATTGGCCTGGGCCAACATCGCAGTACCCGCCTGCTGGAGGATCTGGGTACGGGTCAGTTCTGACGTTTCAACTGCGAAGTCAGCATCACGGATACGAGACCGTGCAGCACTGAGGTTTTCAGAGTTGGTTGTCAGGTTGGCGATGGTGGAACCGAATCGAGACTGAATCGCACCAAACTTCGCACGTTGACCACTCACGGTTGAAAGAGCCGCATCCACAATGGCCAGGGCCTTGTTAGCACCATCCACTGAGCTGATATCCATAGTAGATACAGACATCAATGCTGAGGCCTCTGTACCCGAAGTCAGAGCCTGTCCTTCAGTACCAACAACAGAGAAAGACTTCACTGAGTCATAGATAACCTGACCCGTAATCGTCATTTCATCAATGGAGGTATCGGCACCCAGCTTCTGCTGACCAACCATAACATCGCCAGAGTTGGCATTCGGCCCATCACGCAGGACTACGTTGCCACCTGTCGCGTTACGCAGAACAATACCTGTCGCATCGTCAGATACTCGCGCTGTGACACCCGTCAGGCTGGCCACGTCATTAAAGGCTGTAACAGCCGCAGACAGACCATCCGTTGTACTAATGTCACTCACTGTGAAGGCAATGTTCTTGAAGTCGTCATTGTCAGACATGACATCCATGACATAGGCACCGGTGGTGGAGAATTTCATCTCAATCTCGGTATTGGCAAAAGCACGGATACCGGTGTCATCACTCTTGGCGCTGACCAGTTCGGCTACACGCTTGGCACTGTCACCTTCTGCGATATTGATGAATTCCTGACCCAGGTAACCATTCAACTGCATAGTCTGTGCTCCGATTCGAGCACCGTTAGCCGATGAAGTTTCAGCACCATAAACACGGTTATTACCATACTGGTTGGTACGGAAGTTAGACGTTGTCGTTGCAATGGTCTGGTTAGCGTTCGCACCTACCTGGTAGACAGCTGTACCAAAAGTACCATCCAGCAGTTTCTGGCCGTTGAATTCAGCACTGGTCGCAATACGATCCAGTTCCGAAACCAACTGCCCAACTTCTGCATTCAGTGCCAGTCGGTCAGAGGCCGAGTTGGTGGCATTCGCAGACTGGATGGCCAGCTCACGAATACGCTGTAAGTTGTTACCAGCCTCACCCAGTGCACCTTCAGCCGTCTGCGATAATGAAATCGCATCATTGGCGTTACGTGCTGCCTGGTTAAGACCACGAATCTGGGCGGTAAAACGCTCAGAAATCGCCAGACCCGCAGCATCGTCCTTCGCGCTATTAATACGCAAACCTGATGACAGGCGCTGCAGTGAAACTCGCATGGATTCCTGAGAGGTATTCAGGTTGCGCTGCGAGTTCAGCGACATGATATTAGTGTTAATAATTTGAGGCATGACGCACTCTCCTCTCTATTCCTGACCCATTACAGTCGCTCTACTGCGGGCAGGGATTAAACCTAAGCGGATATACACCCTGAAATCAGGCATATTCACCGCTCCCGAAATCACTAGCGTCCGGGGGTTTTGAAACTTTATAGGCTATGAGGGAAAATATATGCCTTGTGGCATAATTGTAACTATTTGTTTTTTATTATTATTTTGTTTATTGATGGTTTAATGTGGTCATTTCTTGCCGGGAATTAAACAACTCACACAATATAACAACAGGTATATTGTCGTGCCTATAGCTATATATAAGTATAGGTGCTCTATTTAATTACTGAATTAAGAGAGTAGAACGGCTTGGATCAGTAGAGATGATTGAACAGGCTAACATCCTGTACTTTTACAAAGGCCTTCTGGGAGGCCTCAAGAGCCACCTTACTACTGTTTAGGCGACTAATGGCTTCGCCATAATCCAGATCTTCAATATTAGAGACGAGTTCTTTTAGCTGGATACTGAATGACTCGTTGATACCCCTTTGACTTTCAAGGGCATTTAAACGTGTACCGATACTCGCTCTGACATCCAGAATTTTACCCAATGCTGTATCAATTGAGGATAGCGCTCGGTTTACCTCATTATGTAAAAATGCATGATCCTCAGCAGTATTACGAGAGTCTTTCAGAGCAACAACCAGTTTCTGTAAAGTGGTAAAAATATCCTGATGCTGGCTTGGCCGTATGACATAAAAATCACCCGGTTCGGGTTCACCTAGTATAAACATCTGCACCCCTTCAAAGGTGATTGCGTTACCTTCAGAAAAGATTGTCGGTGGTACAATAACCTCGCCATTTTCCTTAAGAATCTGATATGTAATTGGCTCATTGGGATTTAGATTTTGTTTTTGATCCATGACCATGACATAGGTTCCAAAATCATAATGACCTTTTGAAGAACCCTGATCCAGTACTCCAGTCCCTTTGTTATTCAAACTCTCAGTAACAATAAAAGTACCATTGCCTTCCCTTACTTTTCGAAATACTTCTGTACCAGTATCATTAATCGCTATTTGTCGTCTTGGTCCAACCCTCACAAAACGCTGCGTGTCATCTCCATAGTATAAGAAATTTCCTTTATCATCTTTTGAAAAAGGTTTAAATCGTCCCTTAGAACCAGCAAATAAAAACTCTCCATCAGAGTCCATGGTATTGGCCTGACCTAATAGTTCTTCACCAAGTTGTGCAATTTCCTCAGAAATATAACCCCGAGTGTCATTGGTCTGGGTTGCATTATTACCATAAACGGCCAGTTCTCTAACTCGCTGCAATATTTTTGTTACCCCGTCTAACACACCTTCCTCAAGGGTTAAACGACCCACAGCATTGTCTATATTACGTTGAAATTGTTCTGTTTTTTTAAATGAATCCTGTAAACTAATGACCTGAGCCATAGCAACCGGGTCATCTGCCGGTGAAATCACTCGTTTACCCGATGCAACTTGTTGCTGCACTTTGGCCAGCCCCTCCTGCTGATCCATCATTGCATTGATCGCACCGAGTTGAATTTGATTAGTTGATACACGCATGCTATTACCTAAACGAAGCCATTAGAACATCAAGCATTTTTTGCGAAACAGCAATGATCTGTGCATTTGCCTGAAAGAGCTTTTGATAACGAACAAGGTTTGCGGCCTCCTCATCCATATTTACCCCTGAATTTGATTCCTTTTTTCCCACCACATGGTCAAGTAATAATTTTTGGGCCTTCTTATTAATCTCCAGTTCATGTGTTTTTGTACCAACACGAGTAATCAAATCAGCATAAACATCTGTAAAACTGGCTGTTCCATTGGCCAATATCGGCTTATCCTGCAATCTCGATAGTTCAATTACATTCTTGTTGTCTGTGGTTCCATCCTCATTGTACTCAATTCGAAAAGTATCTCCCTTAACCGGTTCACCTGTAAAACTCACTCTAAACCCGGGGTCTTCGCCATCTGGCGTAGGAAATATATTGACTCCAGTTTCAGAATCATATTTTATGGATGTTACTATTGCAGGGGCATCAGCATGTCTTCGTCCTTTAGTATTGTCTTTTTCATAGAGTTCTCGTCCATCTTTCTTTTCCAACAATTCTGATTCTTCTGGCAAAGCCATGCGGGTTATCTGTACAGGTTTACCCGTATTATCAAGTAACTCAAAATGTTCTGCATCGATAAATCGAACTGCAAAAGGCGGTGTCATTTTTCCCTTAGCTACAGAAAATGAAGGTGTCTTAGTATCCAGTACTTCACCCATATGGATTTTTCCTGTGCCGAGATTGTCAATTGATGCTTCAACACGAACTGGGTTGGCCGCCGCAATCTTATTTACATCATCAACTATAACATCGACCCGTTTGGCGCCAAGCCGGGTTGGCCGAATGATAAAGGTATCCAGATTTTGTGGCGTCCCACGATCAAGGTGAATGGAAAATCCCTCTTCAGGTATCTTGGCAGGCAAAGAACTAAATTCACCAACTAAAGTATCATCATCACGACGTATTAATCGATAATTACCTTCATAATACATCAGTAGATATTCACTGGGTGTGAGATTATCGATATTAGTGATCTCTACCGACACAACTGCATTACCATCATTATCCCTATTTGGCAAAACCTGTGAGGCTATCTTCTCCGTTTCGGTAAAAAAATTACCACCCAACTCACTATGAACATCCATACCCAGTTTATGTTGATCATTAAATGCCTTACTGATACCTATAGCAATTCGACCTAATTCGTTCTGAGCTCGGTCTAAAATACTGTGTTGAAAATTAAGTAACCCCCCCAGACTTCCCCCATTTATAAAACGGGTCACAACCGCTTTGCTGTCCGGCCCCTGGAAAATCACATCCAGCTGGCGGGGATCTGCCGGTGTACCTTCAGCCTTCAACTCTGCAGCACGAGAACCAATAACCAGTAGCTGGCCATTTCCAATATAGACATTCATAGTGCTATCATTTTGATAGGTCACTCGAATTCCAACTCGCTCAGACAGATCCTGTAATAATTTATCTCGCTTATCCTCCAGATCATTCGGTGCTTGGCCGCCAATTTCACTGGCTGTAATAATTCTGTGGTTAGTTGCTGCAATCGACTTAGCCAACTCATTGATTTCAACCACCAGGGTTTTCATATTTTTGTTTGCTGCGGTTCTAATTACCTCGAACCGTTCATCCAGATATTGAAAGCGATCTGCCAATGAACGAGCCGCCCCTAACATTACCTGACGAGATGAAGTGGAAGAGGGGTTATTGGCAACACCGTTTACAGCTCCAAAAAACTCCTGCATCGTTGGTGCCAGACCTGCCTTTGTATCTGCAAGCATATTATCCACCTGGACCGTGTAATCATGGTTAAGGTTCATAGACTTGGACAGTGAGGTGACACTCCGGACCTGACCTGTCAGGAATTCATCATGCACCCGATATACATCACCAACAACAACACCATTACCAATACCCATCGGCCCCTGATTGGTTGGTGGTAAGGCCTCCATGGTGATTTTTTGGCGTGAATAACCCGGTGTGTTAGCATTGGCAATATTATGCCCTGTGGTACTCAGTGCACGTTGTGCCGCCTGTACCCCCGTTACACTGATACCGAGCATATCGCCAGCCATTTAAATCTGCTCCACTATTATGTTAGGCATTGATCTCCATTCCCTCATAGAGGGAAATGGTCTTATTAATGACATCCCACTCCCTGTTAATGATATTTAATATCTTGTCAGCATAGGCTGGGTCAGTCGCATAGCCAGCACGATGTAGACCTCTTATATACTTTTCTGGATCGGCTGCCTGTCTTAAAGCTGGCTGGTAACGCTCACTGGATTTAAGAAAATCAACATAATCCCTGAAACTGTCTTCGTAAGAATCATAGGCCCGAAACCGGGCCACCTCTTTCACCGGAGCACCATGATAAAACTCAATGGTTGTTTTCTCGACGACTTCACCATCCCAGTCACTACCTGCCTTGATGTTAAACAGATTATGGCTACTGCCTGATTGATCCTTTGAGATATGTTTTCCCCAACCTGTTTCGAGGGCCGCCTGGGCAATTAAAACCTCTGGTAAGGTATCAAGTTCTGCAGCCGCTTCTTCTGCCATTGGCCATAACTCACGAATGAATTTTTCCTGTTTCGATGAGACCTCGTCTGTTATGTTCATTGATTCAACAATTCTGGGTGATTCCGATTTTGATTGAATAACAAGGCCAACAGGCGTGTTAGTACTGTGAACTGATTTGACTGGCCCAGAACTGTGCTCATAACCAGCACTAGACCTTGATGAGGTTACATCTTTATCTGACATTCCTGGAATTTGCTTTGATAACTGTCTTTCAAGTACTTCAGCCAGTCCCATACCTCGCCCCTGACTCATGGACAGGGCGAGTTGACGGTCAAACATATCCCGGTACATACCTGACTGATTACTATCAAATATCGGGTCACCCATGCTGGCATCCCGCATACTCTTAAGCATCATATTCATAAACAGGCTTTCAAACTGTTTGGCAACTTCTTTCAGGGCGCCATTCTGATCACTTCTGGCCTCACGTTTTAGATCGTTGAGACCAGAGATATCAGAATAGTTATATTGTTTGCCATTAATTTGCATATTGAAGTCTTCCTGCCATTCTCAGGTATTTTATAAGGAGCAAGAAACAGGCCATGTTTTTTTACATAACAATCAATTCTGCCCTTAGCGCGCCTGCCTCCTTAAGAGCCTCTAGAATAGCCACCAGATCTCCTGGTGCCGCACCAACCTGATTAACAGCAGTCACAATTTCATCAAGGGTAATACCCGGTTCAAACTTGAACATGCGGCTGTTTTTTTCCTCCACCTTGATATCCGTTGCCGGAACCACAACGGTTTCACCCTGTGCTCCCGCTTCAGGCTGAGAGACATCTTTTCGATTGGTAATGCTGACCGTTAAACTGCCATGGGCAACAGCCGCCGGCATCACTCTAACGTGCCGTCCAATCACAACCGTCCCAGTACGTGAATTCACAATGACTCTAGCCGGTGCTTCCGCAGGTGTAATTTCAATGTTTTCCAGCATTGAAATAAATGCCACTCGCTGAGCGAGATCCATTGGAGCATTCACATTGACTGAACCAGCATCCAATGAATAGGCCGTTCCCGGCCCAAGTAATTTATTGATCGTTCTGGCAACGGTATTAGATGTCGTAAAATCTGGTCGCCTTAAATTGAGCGTTAACTCATTCTTATCACCAAAAGGGGTCTCTACTGCCTTTTCAATGGATGCACCACTGGGAATACGACCAATACTGGGTACATTAACTGACAATCTTGAACCATCTTCACCTTCCACACCAAAACCACTGACAATCACATTACCCTGGGCAACTGCATAGACATTTCCGTCCACCCCTTTTAAAGGTGTCATCAATAAGCTGCCACCACGTAGACTCTTGGCATCACCAATTGAAGAGACAGTAATATCAAGTCGTTGCCCTGGTTTTGAAAAGGCTGGCAGTTCTGTATGAATGGAAACTGCTGCGACGTTCTTTGATGATATATTCATATCGGTAGGCATTATGACACCAAGCCGATTAAGCATGCTTTTCAGACTTTGTGAGGTAAAGGCCGTTCCCCCATCTCCTGTGCCATCAAGGCCGACCACAAGTCCGTAGCCGACCAACTGGTTAGTCCGAACTCCCGCTACTGTGGAAATATCCTTAATTCGTTCGGCAAAGGCATATGTTGAGGGCATTAACAGCAAGCTAACAAGACATACTTTCTTAACTATATGTATCAGAAATAACTTCATTGAATATGCCTCATTAGTAAGGATAGTTTTTGCTATTAAAGAATTTACCCAATGGCCCCATAGAATTAGCCGAGGACAAAGTGCCACTATCACCATACATAATATGCGCATTGGCAATTCTGTGGGACAGGACAGTATTATCAGGCCGGATGTCTTCTGGTCGGACAATACCTGAAATACGGATAAACTCATTGGCCTGGTTCAGGTTAAGCATTTTCTGCCCCCTAATGACCAGATATTTATTTGGTAACACTTGTGCAACTGTTACCGATATTTTCCCAGTTAAATTATGTGACTGTGAAGTATCTCCGCTACCACTAAAATCCCTACCACCGTCAATTCGGTTATTTAAAACTTCCTTACCATCTTTATTAGTGACAGTTTCACCTGCGATTGTTGGTGACTGCATTTCAACAGAATTTTCCTTGTTTGCGGATGTGCTTGACTGAGCACCTGTCGTTGCCGACTCTTCAAGTTCGATTGTTAAAATGTCACCTATGCGTTTTGCAGTCCGGTTATCAAACATACCGACTGTCATACCTTCCTGATAAATTGCACCATTATATTTCGGTCTAACATCAATCGGTTCAGGATTCACAGGTGCATATGGGTCCTCCTTTTTTGCAACTCTGAGAGGACTTCGGACACAGGCAGTATTAACCACGGCAAATACAAGTAACATTGCAATTGCAATAAACTGGAGTAAGTCCTTATTCATCATCATAGTCATCACCATCAGGTGTTATTATTCAAATACTGAAGCATCTGATCCATAGTTGCGATGGCCTTTGAGTTCATCTCATAGGCGCGTTGTGTCTCAATCATATTGACCAGTTCTTCCACAACATTCACATTCGATCCTTCCAGTGATCCCTGATGAATAGTTCCCATACCATTTTCACCAGGCACACCAATCTGAGGCGCTCCACTGGCAGCAGTCTCAAAAAACAGATTTTCACCAATAGGAGCTAAACCAGCGGGGTTCTGAAACATGGTCAGGGTAATCTGCCCAATCTCAACCAGTTCTGGATTACCTGGTTGAGTAATAGAAACGGTACCATCTTTACCAATCGAAACTGTCATGGCATCCGGTGGAACCACAACCTGGGGTTGTAAACGATAACCGGATGAGTTAACAATTTCACCTTGCCCGTTTATATGAAATTCACCATTTCGCGAATATGACATATTTCCATTTGGATGTAATACCTGAAAATAGCCATAGCCCTGGATTGCCATGTCATAGGTATTTTGAGTTTGCAGCACATTACCCTGTGTATGAATCTTATTCGTTGCCACCATCTTGACCCCGGTACCTAGTGAAAGTCCTGAGGGTAATTCAGTGTCTTCACTTGTCTTGCTACCTGCCTGACGGACATTTTGGTATAAAAGATCTTCAAACAGAGCTCTGTCTCTCTTATAACCTGTGGTACTGGCATTAGCCAGATTATTACTAATAATCGACAATCTGGTTTGCTGTGCATCCAGACCGGTTTTACCTACCCATAACGACTGTGTCATTTACTTTACTCCAGGTATTAACTTATACGCATTAGTTGCGAAATTTTTTCCGCCTGTTTATCGGCTTCTCGCATCATCTTGACATGAAACTCAAACTCTCTTGATAACTGAATCATATTCACCAATGCATCCGTGATATTGACGTTACTGTTTTCCACGGTACGTGAAACCACCCTGACATTGGCATTGGCCGGACTGAAATCACCTTCTTTTAACCTTATCAATCCATCATTAGATTTATACAGATTATCTTCTGGCGGATTGACCAGTTTTATCCTGTTAATTTCCTGGAACTCTTCATTTTCTGCTCCCAGTGGAATGATAGAAATTGTTCCATTTGTTGCAATTTCAACTCGTGATGCGGGTGGTAGGCTAATTGGGCCTGCATTACCTATAACAGGATCACCCTTACCACTAAGCAATATACCTGCTGCAGTTACACGAAGGTTACCGGCCCGAGTATAAGCTTCTGTGCCATCAGCACTCTGCACCGCTATATAACCTTTTCCATCAACTGCGATATCCATGGGATTGTCTGTTGTATTTAGGATACCCGGTTCCAAATTAACGCCGGGTCTCTCTGCCATACCATAAGCGCGCGTAGGATGTCCTAAGCCAAAGATTGGCATACTACGGAAACTGACAACATCTTCCCGGAAACCCGGCGTGCTGACGTTGGCAAGGTTATTACTGTTTGCCACCTGAGCCATCATATTCTGCTTGGCCCCATTCATGGCAACATACAACATACGATCCATACTATATCCTCAGTTTATTAAACAAGCTGTTATCGAATATTGATAACAGTCTGTGTTACGGTATCTGCTGTTCGAACGATCTGTGCACTGGCCTGGAAATTTCGCTGTGCAATGATCATTTTTACCAGTTCTCCAGTGAGGTCGACATTTGAATCTTCCAGAGAGCCAGGTTGAATGAGTCCAACAGTACCTGAGCCAGGATTACCTACCAGAGGTACGCCTGAGGCAAAACTCTCAGACCATGCTGTATCACCTAGCTGCCGTAAGCCCTGCGGGTTAGCAAAATCTGCCAGGCTAACCATACCAAGCTGTCTAGACTGTCCATTACTGTATCGGGTGGTGATATATCCGGTTTCATCCACATCCACGCTAATAACACGACCTGTGGTATAGCCATCCTGAGTTAAGGCGTTAACATCAAACTTACCACCATATTGAGTTGTTGGTGTTGCCCCTATCAAGTCCAGCGCCATCTTCATGGGTGCAGCACCTGTGTCGGTTATGTAATCGGGGTAATTGATTTTACCTGGAGGTATAGGAAGACCATTAATGGCCTCCAGGCGTCCTGCCCCATCAAACTGGATCATATCGGGTACATATGGTGGTTGAAGGCCACCTTTTACATCCTTACCATCTACCGTTGTGTATACTTCCCATGAGTTTGGTGCCTCACCTTTTACAAAGTAAATTGTCGATAAATGCTCAACACCTAATGAATCATAAAGTGTTAATGATGTAGAGTGGTTAAATGATGATGGAGTGTCTGGATCAAATGGAACTGACAAAGGTCGGTCCTGGCCACTGTCTACATTGACTCCTACTTCAATTACACTTGTCGGACGTGGACTGATATTTGATTTATCAATACGTAGAGGACCTACACCACCGGTCAGGTTTCCTTTTTCATCGGTTTCACTAATGACCAATTTCTGATCGCTGGAATTTACAACCCAGCCTTCACGGTCTACAGAAAAAATACCATTACGACTATATGCGCGACCACCATTATCATCAAGAATAAAAAATCCACGGCCATTAATTGCAAGATCGAGTTTATTATCTGTAAACCCGATATTACCCTGGCCAAACTGCTGGCTCACAGCTGCCAGACGAACACCAGAACCGATCGAATTGGCTGAGGCACCCTCTGCTGCATTCGCATACACATCCACGAACTCAGCACGAGAACCTTTAAATCCGGTGGTGCTGGCGTTAGCTACGTTATGACCAATGACCTTGAGGTCATTACCTGCGACATTAATACCACTTAGAGCTGAACGAAAAGGCATGATAGTTACTCCTTATATTATATTATTCACATTACTTCTTTGACATTGGAAAGTGTGGATGAGCCTGAGTTTGATAAATTCAGCATTATTGATTTAACACCTTTGCCAATTGATACACTTTCCACCTTATCTTTAACCAGAGTATCTACAGCCTCTGGTTTACCTTCAAAAAATACTTCTGCACGTATTTTATATTTACCGGGATCTGCCTGTTCTGTTGAGGCATCCGGATTATTTACTCCTCGATCGATTGTTCCATCCCAGCTAAAATCAATTTGTCCTGCCGGTTGTCTACCCAGATGAATTTTCTTCAGCAGTTGCCCTGCCTCATCAGTAATGCTGACAACCAGTTCTTGAGCTGTACTTTTCAAATCCACTGTGCCTTCTAGTTGACCATCTTCTGGAAGCACAGCTGTATCACCCGGTACCGTGACTGTTCTGCCGACCATACTCGAAGCTTGCAGTGCCTGACTGGACTGGAGTGCTTCTGCCAGACTGGTAAATGAATCCTTGATCTCCTTCATCCCTTTGGCGGCACTGAACTGCGCCATCTGGCTGATGAACTCACCATTTTCCATAGGTTTCATCGGATCCTGATTACCCATTTGAGCAATCATTAAAGAAAGAAACTCATCCTGACCAAGATTCTTATCTTTCTTCTCCTCCTTTCTTGTTAATCCCAATTCATCGAAACTTGGAGGGCCCGATGTTGGGTCAATGTTTTTATCTATCCCATTCATTTATATTTACTCCTCAGCTATTGCCCAAGGGATATGGTGCGAAGCATCATTTGCTTAGCACTGTTCATTAATTCAATATTCGATTGATAAGATCGTGAAGCCGAAATCATGTTGGCCATTTCCTCTGCGACATTGACATTGGGTAATGAAATAAAACCATTTTCATTTGCCAGAGGGTGACCCGGGCTATACTCCTGTTTAAGTGGTGCATTACTTTCTACAATGCCCAACACCTGTACTCCAACTCCCTTTGTCTTTTCAAACAAATCACCAAGCATGGGGGCAAATACAGGATGTCTTGCCCGATAGGTTTTTTCTATGCTGCTGCTAACCGTATTGGCATTGGCCATATTACTCGCCGTGGTGTTCAGACGAAGGCTCTGTGCGTGTAAGGCAGACCCGGAAACATCAAATACATTAAATAAAGACATTATTGCCCCTTAATCGCCGTTGTAAGTGTGTTGAATTTACCGCTTAAAAAACGAAGGCTGGACATATAACGCATGGTATTTTCCATGAATGCAGAATGTTCCGCTTCGGGCTCAACGGTATTACCATCAATTGAGGCCTGACGAGGATGGCGATACAGCATTTCATAACCATCAGTAAATCCCGGTGGTTGAAAATGCTGAGTAGAAGTGATCCGCAATGGACCCTGGCCCTTTGGATTTTCTTCAGCCTGTTTCATCACTTCCCTGAAATTGATATCCCTGGCTTTAAACTTAGGGGTATCCGCATTAGCAACATTGGCCGCCAGCAACTGGGCACGACGACTTTGTAAATGCAGAGCGGGTTCGTGAAGACCGAGATATTTTTCAAAGTTAAATTGCATGTCGCCATCCTGTGTCAGTATCTGACCAGTGATATTGCAACAGCCATGCCAGTAGGCAAGTTATTGATTTATTAGTATTTTGATTTAATTACAGGCGGCAATAAGGCTTATGTAGCGGCAATTTCAGGCCTGTATTGCCCCTTTACCTCTAAGTCAGGGCTTCCAGCCATCCTTCAACCGGTATATTACCCCAGCATCATAACGTACCATTTCAAAAGCCGGGGTATAGCCTGTAGGCGATTCAGATCCACCCAGAATAATGTAACCACCTGGATTCAGAATTTCAGCCATTCTTGTCAGGATATCGGTCTTACTTTCTGATGAAAAATAGATAAGGACATTTCGACAAAAAATAATGTCAAATTTACCTAATAGTGAATAACTGCCCAACAGATTCAAATCGGCAAACCGTGCCGGAGCTCGAATGGCCTCCCGCACCTGCCATTTATCTTCCTTTTGTTCCATATATTTATTACGGCGTTCTTCTGATAAACCTCGTATCACACTGATTTCATCATAAATACCATCTCGAGCCATCTTTAATACCGTTGGCGATATATCTGTACCCACAATTTCAACGAAGGTAGATAATGCCCCAGGGTTGGCCATCTGGTACTCGGCAATGGTCATACTGATAGAGTAAGCCTCCTGCCCAGTCGAACAGGCTGCAGACCAGATTCGAAATGCCCCTGGTTTTTTCTTTGCTACTTCAGGCAGAATTTCATGGCGCAGAATTTCATAAGGATAACCATCTCGAAACCAACTGGTCTCATTGGTTGTCATGGCATCAATAATTCGTTCTTTTAATTGCGCATTCGTCCCCAGGGACAGGGTATCCAGCATTGCACTAATGCTTGGAAATGAGAATTCCTTAATTAAACGGTTTAACCGACTGGTCACCAGATAGTGCTTGTTTTCCCCCAAAACAATACCACAGGCTTCCTCCAGAAAGTGGCGAAACTTGTCATACTGCTCTGTTGAAAGGATTTCGTCAGTCACATTATTAACTTGGAGATAGTATTTTATCCA